>JANLYO010000017.1:0-2940 GCA_031365665.1 Rhodoferax sp.
CCTGGCCCAGCGCATCGTGGCGGGCGAAGTACCTGAGTCCCTCAAAGGCAAACGCGTATTGAGCCTGGACATGGCCGCTCTGCTGGCCGGTGCCAAATTCCGTGGCGAGTTTGAAGAGCGCCTGAAAAACGTGCTCAAAGACCTGGCCAAAGACGAAGGCCAGACCATTGTGTTCATTGACGAATTGCACACCATGGTGGGTGCGGGCAAAGCCGAAGGCGCAATGGATGCGGGCAACATGCTCAAGCCCGCGCTGGCCCGGGGCGAGCTGCACTGCGTGGGCGCCACCACGCTGGACGAATACCGCAAATACATCGAAAAAGACGCCGCGCTGGAGCGCCGCTTCCAGAAAATCCTGGTCGGCGAGCCGACGGTGGAAGCCACCATCGCCATCCTTCGCGGCCTGCAGGCGCGGTATGAAACGCACCATGGCGTGCAAATCACCGACCCGGCCATCGTTGCTGCGGCAGAGCTGAGCCATCGCTACATCACCGACCGCTTTTTGCCCGACAAGGCGATTGACCTGATCGACGAGGCCGCCAGCAAAATCAAGATCGAGCTGGATTCCAAGCCCGAAGTCATGGACAAGCTCGACCGCCGCCTGATCCAGTTGCAGATCGAACGCGAAGCCGTCAAGCGCGAAAAAGACGAGGCCTCGCAAAAACGCCTCGAATTGATCAACGTCGAGATCAAGAGTCTGCAAAAAGAAATCGCGGATCTGGACGAAATCTGGAAGGCCGAGAAGGCCCAGGCCCAGGGTTCCAAAACCATCATGGAAGAGATCGAGAAGGTGCGCTTTTCCATTGAGGAACTGACCCGCAAGGGCGATTTCAACAAGGCTGGTGAACTGCAATATGGCAAGCTGCCGGGGCTGGAAAACCAGCTCAAGGAAGCTCAGAAATCAGAGGCCGGCAAAGCCAAAAACGCCAAAGACGGCGGCCGTCCGCAACTGCTGCGCACCATGGTCGGCGCCGAAGAAATCGCCGAAGTGGTGAGCCGCGCCACCGGCATTCCGGTCGCCAAAATGCTGCAAGGCGAGCGCGACAAACTCCTGCAGATGGCCGACAAACTGCACCAGCGCGTGGTCGGGCAAAACGAGGCGATAGATGCCGTGGCCAACGCCATCATGCGCGCGCGCGCCGGCCTGTCTGACCCGAACCGGCCCACGGGCTCCTTCCTGTTCCTCGGTCCCACGGGCGTGGGCAAAACCGAGCTGTGCAAGGCGCTGGCGGGCTTCCTGTTTGACAGCGAGGACCACCTGGTGCGCATCGACATGAGCGAGTTCATGGAAAAGCATTCGGTGGCCCGCCTGATTGGCGCGCCGCCCGGCTATGTGGGTTACGAGGAGGGCGGTTACCTGACTGAAGCCGTACGCCGCAAACCCTATAGCGTGCTGTTGCTCGACGAAGTTGAAAAGGCCCACCCTGACGTCTTCAACGTGCTCTTGCAGGTGCTGGACGACGGCCGCCTGACCGACGGCCAGGGCCGCACCGTGGACTTCAAGAACACCGTGATCGTGATGACCAGCAACATTGGCAGCCAGATGATCCAGGCCATGGTCGGCAAGCCGTACGAAGACGTGAAAGACGCCGTGATGGACGAGCTGAAGAACCACTTCCGCCCGGAGTTTTTGAACCGCATTGACGAGACGGTGGTGTTCCACAGCCTCACCGCCCAGCACATCGAGGCGATTGCCGCGATCCAGATCAAGGTGCTGCAGGCGCGCCTGGCCAAGATGGACTTGACGCTCGAGGTCTCCAAGGCGGCGCTGAAAGAACTCGCCAAGGTTGGCTTCGACCCGGTGTTTGGCGCACGGCCTCTGAAGCGCGCCATCCAGCAGCGCATCGAGAACCCGCTGTCCAAGCTACTGCTGGAAGGCAAGTTCCTGCCCAAATCAACCATCCCGGTGGACGTGGACCCCATCCACGCGCCGGGGGAATTCAAGTTTGAGCGGGTGGTGCACTGACCCTGGTTCAGGTTAATACCCGGTGCTGGGTATTGAAGGGTCACTTGGTGGATCCCCTGTCGGGATTGTGTTCCTCGGCACCCCGGGGTATAAAGGGCGCAAGGAGAAACCGCCCCATGAAGCCTAGAACCCTGATCTTGACGGCATTCGGACTCGTCCTTGCCGCTGCCGCTCTGGCTGCCGGTGAGCCACTGCCCGCCTGGGCCTACCCCTGGGTGCCGGATTACAAAGTGCCCGACGACGACGGCATTCTGCGGCGCGTGCCTGATAGCTCTGCGGCCATTACGGTCACGCAGCAGCGAGATTTGTTTTTTGCGCCGGACTGGCATCCGGCTGACCATCCGCCCATGCCTGCGGTGGTTGCTCAAGGCCGCAAACCCGACGTGCGCGCCTGCGGCTCCTGCCATCGTGCCGAAGGCACTGGTGGCCCTGAAAACTCCAGCCTGGCCGGGCTGCCTGCCGCTTACATCGTCCAGCAGATCCTTGACTACAAAAGCGGCGCGCGCAAATTCTCGGGGCCTGCGCGTTCGCCCAACGTGCTCATGACCGCCGTTGCGAACGCCATGAACGAAGAAGAGATCAAGTCAGCCGCAGCTTATTTTTCAGCGCTCAAGCCCAAGGCCGTCACCACGGTTGTCGAAACCGAGACCGTGCCCAAAACCTTCATTGCGCGTGTATTCGTCGCCAAATTGCCGGGCAACGAGACCGAGCCGCTGGGCAAGCGCATCGTGGAGGTGCCGGTGGACATGGAGCAATTCGAACTCCGCGACACCCGCTCAAAATTCGTTGTCTATGTCCCGCCTGGCACGCTTGCCAGGGGTGAGGCGCTGGTCAAGACGGGCGGCTCAGGTGCCACCCTTGCCTGCGCCACCTGCCACGGGGCCGATCTGAAAGGCTTGGCTGGCCTGCCCAGCATTGCCGGCCGCTCGCCAAGCTATGTGGTGCGCCAGCTTTATGACATGCAGCAAGGCACG
>JANLYO010000084.1:0-2158 GCA_031365665.1 Rhodoferax sp.
CACCAATTCATTCGACGAAGCGATTGCCCTGCCGACCGAATTCAGCTCGCGCATCGCCCGCAACACCCAGCTCATCATCCAGGAAGAGACCCACATCACCAGCGTGATCGACCCCTGGGCCGGCAGCTACATGATGGAAAAGCTGACGCAGGACATGGCCGACGCGGCCTGGACAATCATTGAAGAAGTCGAGTCCATGGGCGGCATGGTCAAGGCTGTGGACAGCGGCTGGGCCAAGTTGAAAATTGAAGCGGCGGCGGCAGAAAAACAGGCGCGCATCGACAGTGGCCGTGACGTCATCGTCGGTGTCAACAAATACAAATTGAAAGAAGAAGACGCCATCGAGGCGCGTGACATCGACAACGTGGCCGTGCGGGACGGGCAGATCGCGTTATTAAAAAGGGTTAAAGATAATCGCGATACAGGTCTGGTGGACAGTGCACTTGCCGCTATCACAAACGCAGCGGCTAACAACTCGGGCAACCTGCTGGATTTGACGGTCAAGGCCATTCGCCTGCGCGCCACCGTGGGCGAAGTCAGCGACGCGCTGGAGAAATCATTCGGCCGCCACCGCGCCGACACCCACAAAGTCACTGGCGTGTACGCCGCAGCCTACGACTCAGACACCACGCATGGGGACAGCATGGAATACTGGAATGCCATCAAGGCCGACATCGCCCAATTTGCCGAAGCGCAGGGCCGTCGCCCGCGCGTGATGATCGCCAAGCTCGGGCAGGACGGCCATGACCGCGGCTCAAAAGTGGTCGCCACCGCGTTCGCCGACCTGGGGTTTGATGTGGACATCGGCCCACTGTTTCAGACGCCTGAAGAATGCGCCCGCCAGGCAATCGAAAACGACGTGCACGCCGTCGGTATTTCCACCCTCGCAGCAGGCCACAAAACCCTGGTGCCGGCCATCATTGAAGAACTGAAAAAGCAGGGTGCCAACGACATCATCGTTTTTGTGGGCGGCGTCGTGCCCAAGCAGGACTACGACTTTCTGTACGCGGCGGGCGTCAAAGGCATTTACGGCCCGGGCACGCCGATTCCGGTGAGCGCGAAGGACGTGTTGGCGCAGATCCGGAAAGCGCTGGGTTGACACTTTGCAAATTGATATATATCATTGGTATATACCAATTGCTAAACAGGTGCCCCCATGAGCTCAGCAGTTTTAGACACCGCGAAGGTCTTCAAAACCGGTCGCAGCCAGGCTGTGCGCCTGCCCAAAGCCTATCGTTTTGACACCGATGAAGTCACGATTGAGCGGCAAGGGGACGCGGTGATTTTGCGGCCCGTCTTGCCGCAAAACCTTTGGTGGGAGCGCATGGAAGCCGCCATGGATGGCTTGCGTGGCGTTATCGAACCTGTTGAGCGTGGCCGGGGGCCGTTGCGTGACGACATCCCGTCTTTCGACTGAGCCACATGAAATACCTGCTCGACACCAATATCTGCATTTATGCGATCAACCAGCGCAGCCCGCAGATTGTTGAGCGCATGAAAGAGGAAGGTGCGAAGAACTTGGCAACCTCCGCGCTGGTGGCCGCCGAATTGGCTTTTGGCGTAGAAAAAAGCACGAGGCCCGGAACAAAGGCGCATCTGGAAACCTTCCTGAAGGGCTTGAACATCCTGCCTTGGGGCGAGTCAGCCTTGTGGCATTGGGCGCAACATCGGAACAGGCTGCAAAAAGCGGGAACACCCATTGGCGAAATTGATTTATTGATTGCTGCGCAAGCCTTGGGCGACGATCTGATTCTCGTCACCAACAACACCCGCGAATTCGCGCGTATTGACGGCTTGAAGCTGGAGAACTGGGCCGCGTGAATTTTTTTGACATCACACAAGGTGAGAGCAGCGCCCAGCGCCGCGCCATCGCCAAAGCCATCACGCTGCTGGAGTCGACGCGGGCTGACCACCGGGCTGAAGCGGATGAGCTGTTGACAGCGCTTTTGCCGCACACCGGCATGTCATTCCGTTTGGGCATCAGCGGCGTGCCCGGCGTGGGCAAATCGACCTTCATTGAAGTGTTGGGTTTGTATTTGATCGCGCAAGGGCATCGTGTGGCGGTGCTGACGGTGGATCCGTCTTCAACGGTTTCAGGCGGTTCGATTTTGGGCGACAAGACCCGCATGGAAAAACTCAGCGTGCACGAAAAAGCCTA
>JANLYO010000109.1:0-4280 GCA_031365665.1 Rhodoferax sp.
GGGTGCAGGTGCTGCCCCGGTCAAAATCGCCAACTGCGTCGCCCACGTTGTCGCCTCATTTCTCTTCGAAAAGCTCACTAAATAGTCAGTACTATTTCGATAATAACATAATAATTGAATCATTTGGGTGCGAAATTAATCCTGAATATATAGCTAAAATAATAAATAGCACGAGGCTCAATGGTCGAATCTATATCCCATGGATAAACCTGGAATATATTTCAGCACAATCCTATGTTGAAAAAAACCACGGCTTGCCCTCCCCGGTGCAGAGCGGCCCCGGCGCGGGCTTGACCAAACACTTCTTCTACCCCGGTTTCACGCCTCGCACCGGCGGCTTGCTGCGCGAGCGCGATCTGCTGCAACGCCAAGCCGCTTTTGATCGCGCCGTCTGGCTCGCAGGGCAAGGCATCCGTTGGCGTGGCGAGCGCCTGGTGTCGCTGTTTTGTTACGAACCGGCCACCCTGGGCGCGCTCCTGGCGCAACTGGCGCAATCTGATGATGCAGAAAAAGGGCCGACGCCGGTCAAACTCTTGGTGACACACGGGCGGGCGCGTCAGGCGGTCGAGACCTGGATGACGGGCCGCACCGGCCGCTCCAGCCTGCCCTGGATCCGCGGCCAGCTCTCCTTTGTCTACCTGCCCGCGCTCACGCAGAGGCAATACGATGAACTGTTGTGGGCCTGCGACCTGAATTTCGTGCGCGGCGAGGACTCGCTGGTGCGGGCCATCTGGGCTGGCAAACCCTTTGTGTGGCACATCTACCCGCAGCACGACAACGCGCACCACGACAAACTCAACGCGTTTTTGCAGGTCTTGGGCGCCGATGATTCACTCACCGCCTTCCACCACGCGTGGAACGGCATTGGCGAATCTGCGCCAAACACCAGGCTTCCCCTGCTTAACCTCGAAAAATGGGGCGAAATTGCCACACAGGCCCGACGCCGCTGGCTTCTGCAAACCGATTTGACCACCCAGCTACGCGAGTTCGTGGCGAAAAAGCGCTAAAATTGAAGGCTTTGCGCGCAGCGACGGGTTCGTTCGCGGCGCAAGCTAAACCCCGATTCACCGCGCCATCTGGCCTCTCAAAATTTATGAAAATCGCTCAAGAAATCCGCGCCGGCAACGTCATCATGCACGGCAAAGACCCGATGGTTGTGCTGAAGACCGAATACAGCCGGGGTGGCCGCAACTCCGCCACCGTGCGCATGAAGCTCAAAAGCCTGATCGCCAACTTCGGCACTGAGGTCGTCTTCAAGGCCGACGACAAGATGGACCAGGTCATCCTGGACAAAAAAGACTGCACCTACAGCTACTTCGCCGACCCGATGTACGTGTGCATGGATGAAGAATTCAACCAGTACGAAGTCGAAGCTGAAAACATGGGCGACTCGCTCAACTACCTCGAAGACGGCATGGCTGTTGAAGTCGTGTTTTACGATGGCAAAGCCATCTCCGTCGAGCTGCCCACCAGTGTCGAGCGCGAGATCACCTGGACCGAGCCCGCCGTCAAGGGCGACACCTCCGGCAAGGTCCTCAAACCCGCCAAGATCGCCACCGGCTTCGAGATCGGCGTGCCGATTTTTGTGGCGCAGGGGGATAAGGTTGAGATTGATACGCGGACTGGGGAATATAGAAAACGCGTTTAAATTTCCCTTCCGTTCGCCTTGAGCCTGTCGAAAGGTTCGAGGCGGACAAAAAAAGGCTCCCTCGGGAGCCTTTTCGTTGGCGCAATGGCGCCATGACGAGCCGAACCAGTTCAGGCCAGCGCTTTGTAATACGCTTTAAGCACTGCGTTCATTCGTGTTTGCCAACCGGCACCTTGCGCGCGAAACCACTCAATGACATCGGCATCCACCGGCAAGGCGATTTGCTCTTTTTTGACTGGCAGAGGCAGCCCGCGATGCGCCACAGCTTCGGTCCAGTCTTCGGGCGACGTTTGCGGGGCATCTGCCGTGAATTTGATTTTTGAGGCGGGCATTTTCTTCAACGTAGCCCAATCCGTTTTGCCCTTGACGCTTTTGATATCTTGACTGCCAAGTTTTGTACTCATGATTTTCTGCCTTTCGTGCTGAAATCAAATGGGGTGCAGCGCCGCTGACGCTCGTATGCCGTTGCCTCGAAGCACGTTAAACAAATGCGTCGCGGTTCGGGCAGACAGCAGCACAGACTCACCGTTTCCGCCCAACATAGGCACAATCCAAAGTATGGAAAACACTCAAAACCTCACTGAAAACCTGGCGGATCGGCGCATTGCGGATGCCTGGGCTGAGTTGCAGTCGCATGCGGACACGGGCCAGCCGCTGCGGGCGGACGCTTACCGGCTGGCGTTTGCCGACCCGGAGTTCCTGCTGCGCCGCGAGACGCGCGGCATTCGTTTTCAGTTGGAGATGCTCAAGCCTGACCTGGAGCAGACCGCGCAGGGCGTGGAAAACACCATCGTCGTGTTTGGCAGCGCGCGCTGGCTCACGCCAGAGGATGCGCAGGCAGCATTGGCCACAGCGCAGGCCTCAGGCGACGCGCAGGCGCTGGCGCGGGCCGAACGTGATGTGCGCAATGCCGGCCACTATGACCAGGCCCGGCAGTTCGCGCGCTTGGTCGCCACCCACAGCGCGGCGCAGCCTGCGGCGGACCGGCTTTACATCTGCACCGGCGGCGGCCCGGGCATCATGGAAGCCGCCAACCGGGGCGCGTATGACGTGGGGCAGCCCACTGTGGGGTTGAACATCGCACTGCCGCACGAGCAGTCGGCCAACCCCTATGTCACACCGTCGCTCAATTTCAAGTTCCACTATTTCGCGCTGCGCAAGATGCATTTCATGATGCGCGCCAAGGCGTTGGTGGCCTTTCCGGGCGGCTTTGGCACGCTCGATGAGTTGTTTGAAATCATCACGCTGGTGCAGACCCAAAAGGCCAAGCCTGTGCCGATCGTGCTGTTTGGCAGCCGCTACTGGAAGCGCCTCGTGAACTTCGACGTGCTGGTCGAAGAAGGCACGATCTCACCGGAAGACTTGAAGCTGTTCAGCTACGCAGACGACCCACAGACCGCCTGGCAACAGATTTGCGATTTTTATGGGCTGCACACGAGGGCTTGATTTGCTATACTTAATATAGCTACATATCAATATAAATCGTGGCCTAGACTTCCAAAATCTTAAATTTTTTTCAAAATCTCAGATTTTAGCCCCAGTAATTAACACCCATATCAACATTGACGTTGACAAGCCTGCCGCTTCGTCATCACTTTATTTCTCATGGCCCCGCGCTCACCGGCGGGCTTTTCAGGCTGTCGTGGCGGCGCCAGACTTGCTCTCTGCAAATGAACAAGACGCAGCCCGCCACCACCAGGGTATTGGCGGATTTGAGGCGCATCGTGGCTTTGTAGGTGTGGCCATCTTCCGGGTTGTAGATGTCGCCGCTATAGCTGCTGATCTTTTCGAAGGCGGTTTTTTCCACGGGCGTCTTGTCGGCGTTAGATTTGTCGGCCTTCATGCCGATGATGATGCGCTGGCCGACGAGCGGGCGTTTGTCGGTGGCGCCGGTGGGCGTGTCGTCCCAAGCCCAGACGATGTTGCCGCAGAGTTTGTCGTCGGCTTTATCAGCGTTTTTGTCCGCGCAGGGCGCGAGTTTCACACGTGCGTTGAAGCCGGGCGTCCACCATTCGTCTTGCAGGGTTTGCGCGTGGGCTAGGCCGGGCAATGCAGCGGTCCAAAAGGCCAGCAACACCGTGGTATTGATGATTTTGTTCATGGTTTTATTTCTCCAGGATTCAGGAAAGAGCCGACGCCGGCTTTTTTTCGACACGCAGAAACCGCCAGTCGCCGCTTTCGATATACGCGCAGTCTTCGGTGCCCATGGCGCGGTCCCACCACGTGAAGTACAGGCCAAAGTTGCCTCCTTTGCCGCCTGTGCCGCTGTGGTGGAAGTGGTGGTGCGAGTTGGTCAGCAGCCAGCGCAGCGGGCCGCGGGTAGTCGCCTTCCAGGGCATCAACTCGTAGGCGCTGTGGCCGACCACATTGCGCACAATCATCCAACTGGTGAAGGCGAACAAAACCAGGTCGTGCATGGGCAGGCTGTGCACCATGAGGACAAAAAACAGCGCCTGCAGCAAGGCCTCCACCGGATGGAAGCTGTAGGCGGCCCAGGGCGTAGGATGCACCGACTGGTGATGGACGCTGTGGAACCGGGCAAACCACCAGGGGCGATGCAGCAAGCGATGCGTCCAGTAAAACCAGGTGTCGTGCAGCACGATGATGAGGGCCAGGCTGGCCCACCACCAGC
>JANLYO010000136.1:0-5608 GCA_031365665.1 Rhodoferax sp.
GTTGCCCCGCACCCACGGCTCGGCGCTGTTCACCCGTGGCGAGACCCAGGCTTTGGTCGTCACCACGCTGGGCACCGAGCGCGACGCGCAGCGCATTGACGCGCTGGCCGGCGAGTACGAAGACCGCTTCATGCTGCACTACAACATGCCTCCGTTCGCCACCGGCGAAACCGGTCGTGTCGGTACCCCGAAGCGCCGCGAAATCGGCCATGGCCGCCTGGCCAAACGCGCTTTGATCGCTTGCCTGCCGAGCAAAGAAGAGTTCCCCTACACCATGCGTGTCGTGAGCGAGATCACCGAGTCCAACGGCTCCTCGTCGATGGCTTCGGTCTGCGGTGGCTGCCTCTCGCTGATGGACGCCGGCGTGCCGATGAAAGCCCACGTGGCGGGCATCGCCATGGGCCTGATCAAGGAAGACAACCGCTTCGCCGTGTTGACCGACATTCTGGGTGACGAAGACCACCTGGGCGACATGGACTTCAAGGTGGCCGGCACCACCAACGGCATCACCGCGCTGCAGATGGACATCAAGATCCAGGGCATCACCAAAGAGATCATGCAGGTCGCGCTGGCGCAGGCCAAGGAAGCGCGCATGCATATCCTCTCGGCCATGCAAGCGGCGATGGGCGAAGCCAAGACCGACGTGTCGAGCTTCGCGCCCAAGCTGTTCACCATGAAGATCAACCCCGAGAAGATCCGCGACGTGATCGGCAAGGGCGGCGCGGTGATCCGCGCGCTGACCGAAGAAACCGGTTGCCAGATCAACATCGAGGAAGACGGCACCATCACCATCGCCGCCACCGACGCCGACAAGGCCGAGGTCGCCAAGCAGCGCATCCAGCAGATCACCGCAGAAGTGGAAATCGGCAAGGTTTACGAAGGCCCGATCACCAAGATTCTGGACTTCGGCGCGCTGGTCAACCTGTTGCCTGGCAAAGACGGCCTGCTGCACATCAGCCAGATTGCGCACGAGCGTGTGGAGAAGGTCACGGACTATTTGTCAGAAGGCCAGATCGTCAAAGTCAAAGTGATGGAGACGGACGAAAAGGGCCGCATCAAGCTGTCGATGAAAGCCTTGATTGAGCGCCCGCCCATGGGTGACCGTCCGCAGAATGATCGTCCTCAGGGTGATCGCCCGCACCACGACCGCCCCTATGGAGATCGCCATCAAGGCGAGCGCCAGCCACAGGGTGATCGCCAACAGGCTCAGGTTGAGCCGCACAACGGCAATTAATAGCGTTTATTTGATATTTTAAATAAAAAAATAGATATTTTTAGTCAAAATTTATACTAAATTTTATAGCAAAATATTAATTAAATACGTGGCCTAACTGCCAAAATTTAATGCAAGTAATTTCAATAGAAAAATATGGTGCACCCGAGGTGTTGGTGGCGGGTCAGCGCGCCATGCCTGTGGCCGGTGCGGGCGAGTTGTTGATTCGTGTGGCGGCCAGCGGGGTGAACCGCCCCGATGTGTTGCAACGTACCGGCAATTACCCCGTCCCGCCGGGCGCATCTGACTTGCCAGGCCTTGAGGTGGCGGGTGTGGTTGAAAGTGGCGACGCGGCAGCCCTGGCCGCAGCCGGTTTCAAAATCGGCGACCGCGTGTGCGCCCTTGTGGCGGGTGGTGGGTATGCTCAATTTTGTGTAGCGCCTATCGTCCAGTGTTTGCCGTCTCCGGCTAAGCTGACAGATATCGAAGCGGCGTCCCTGCCAGAGACTTTCTTCACCGTGTGGAGCAACGTTTACGACAAGGCGCGGCTGCAAAATGGCGAAACCTTGTTGATCCAAGGTGGCTCCAGCGGCATTGGTGTGACCGCCATCGCCATGGCCAAAGCTTTGGGCGCCACGGTGATCGTGACCGCCGGCAGCGACGAAAAATGTGCCGCGTGCCTGGCCATCGGCGCCGACCACGCCATCAACTACAACACCCACGATTTCGCCGAAGAGGCCAAACGCATCACGGGCGGCAAAGGTGTTGACGTGGTGCTGGACATGGTTGCGGGTGCTTACGTGGCGAGAGAGATCGACTGCCTGGCAGAAGACGGCCGGCTAGCCATCATTGCGGTGCAAGGCGGCATCAAGTGCGAGATGAATGCCGGGCTGGTGCTGCGCAAACGCCTGCAGATAACCGGCTCCACCCTGCGCCCGCGCCCGGTGGCGTTCAAAGCAAAAATTGCCCAGGCCTTGAAGCAACATGTGTGGCCGCTGATTGAAAGCGGTGCGGTCAAGCCGGTGATTTTCAAGACCTTCGATGCGCTGGGTGATGCCACTGGCTCAGGCGCAGCGAAAGCGCACACCCTGATGGAATCCAATCAGCACATCGGCAAGATCGTGTTGACCTGGAAGCACTGAGCTTGCGGGGGAACATGGCCATGAAGCAGAAACTCATCGCTGGCAACTGGAAGATGAATGGCAGCCTGGCTGCGAATGAGGCCTTGGTGCGGGCCTTGCTGGACGGCGCGGGTGTCGACAAGCCGGCAGGGCGGGCCACCAAAGTTGCCTTGTGCGCTCCGGCCGTTTACGTAGCGCAATTGAAGGGCCTTTTGAAGGGCAGCGCGATTGGCATCGGCGCGCAGGATGTTTCTGCCCATGAGTCCGGCGCGTTCACGGGTGAAATTTCAGCAGGCATGCTGCGTGACCTGGGCGTGCGTTATTCCCTCGTCGGCCACTCGGAAAGGCGTCAATACCACGGTGAAACCGATGAAACGGTGGCCACCAAGGCGCAGCGCGCACTGGCTTGCGGCATCACGCCCATCGTGTGTGTCGGTGAAACCCTGGCCGAACGCGAGGCGGGTAAAACGGTTGAGGTCGTGAAGCGGCAACTGGCTGCGGTGATCCACACCAATGGCCATTGCATCAGCGAGATTGTGGTTGCCTATGAGCCAGTCTGGGCGATTGGCACCGGTAAAACAGCCACAGTGGCGCAGGCGCAGGAGGTGCATGCCGTGTTGCGCGCACAGCTCAAAGCTGCCACGGTGCATTCAGATTTGATTTCCATTTTGTACGGCGGCAGCATGAATGCCGCCAATGCAGCGGCCTTGCTGGCCGAGCCGGACATCGACGGCGGGCTGGTGGGCGGCGCCTCGCTGAAGGCCGCAGACTTTTTGCAAATTATTGCAGCGGCTCATGTCGCATAAGCGCAAACAGCTATTTATTTAGGAGTGATTGTGGAGAATATTTTTGTAAACCTCATCCTGGCTGTGCAGATGATTTCTGCCGTGGCCATGATTGGCTTGATCCTCATCCAGCACGGCAAGGGCGCTGACATGGGTGCCGCTTTTGGCAGCGGCGGTTCGGGCAGCCTGTTTGGCGCCAGTGGCAGCGCCAACTTCCTCTCGCGCACCACGGCGGTGCTGGCGACGGTGTTTTTCGTCGCCACGCTCTCTTTGGCCTATTTTGGCAACCTTCGCACCGGCGCACCGAGCGGCAGTGGCAGCGTGCTTGACGGCGCAGCCTCCGCAGTGCCCGCTGGCGCGCCTGCGGTGGCGGCCTCTGGCGCAGCGGTGTCGGCAGTTCAGGTGCCTGCGCCCGCCGCCTCCGGGGCCGCGCAGATACCGTCCAAATAAGCCCCCAGCGCTGTCTGATTTGCAGGGCAAAAGACAGGGCAGGCGAGGGGCGAAATCAGATTTTTTCAGGCTAGAATGCGAAGTGGTTCAAGAAGCATTTTGCAAGACAATTCCTCGAGCTTCCTGAGCCAAAATAACAGCCGTCGTGGTGAAATTGGTAGACACGCTATCTTGAGGGGGTAGTGGCGAAAGCTGTGCGAGTTCGAGTCTCGCCGACGGCACCAGACAAACAGAACAATTCTTTAAGCTGCGACTACAGATGAACCTTGAACAATATTTGCCGGTGCTGTTGTTCATACTGGTGGGTATCGCAGTAGGCGTCGCGCCGCAGGTGATTGGATTCATTCTCGGCCCCAACCGGCCCGATGCGGCGAAAAGCTCCCCTTACGAATGCGGCTTTGAAGCTTTCGAAGACGCGCGCATGAAATTTGACGTGCGTTATTACCTGGTCGCCATCCTTTTTATCCTGTTTGACCTGGAAATCGCTTTCCTATTTCCCTGGGCCGTGGCGCTTAAGGAAATCGGGCCGCTGGGGTTCTGGTCCGTGATGGTGTTTTTGGGCATTCTGGTCGTGGGGTTCATCTACGAGTGGAAAAAAGGCGCCCTGGATTGGGAATAGAAGCAATAAAGCAGCACTATGGCAATTGAAGGCGTTTTCAAAGAAGGGTTCATGACCACGTCATATGACTCAGTGATGAACTGGGCCAAGACGGGTTCCCTGTGGCCGATGTCTTTCGGCCTGGCCTGCTGCGCAGTCGAGATGATGCACGCCGCCGCTGCGCGGTACGACATCAGCCGTTTTGGTGCTGAGGTGTTCCGTGCCAGCCCCCGGCAGTCTGATTTGATGATCGTCGCAGGCACCCTGTGCAACAAGATGGCGCCTGCGCTGCGCAAGGTCTACGACCAGATGAGTGAGCCACGCTGGGTCATCAGCATGGGCTCTTGCGCCAATGGTGGCGGGTATTACCACTACAGTTATTCGGTGGTGCGCGGCTGCGACCGCATCGTGCCGGTAGACGTTTACGTGCCGGGTTGTCCGCCCACAGCCGAGGCGTTGTTGTACGGCATCATCCAATTGCAGCAGAAGATCCGCCGCACACAGACCATTGCGCGTGTTTGAGCCATGAAAGTGATTGCATGACTCAATTTGCTGTAGACCCGCAGGCGCTCAAAGGCACTATCGCCGCAGTCTTGGGCGACAAAGCCAAAAAAATCAGCGTCAAACTCGATGAGGTCACCGTGGTGGTAGCCGTTGCGGACTACCTGAGCGTGGCCACGGTTTTGCGCGACTCGCCTGGCTGCAACTTCGAAATCCTCATTGACCTGTGCGGTGTGGACTATTCCGAATACAAGCAAGATGGTGACGGCTTGCGCGGCGCGCCTGCGCTGGGGGGTGTGGGTGGTGGACGTTATGCGATCGTTTCGCATTTGTTGTCGGTGAGTTTGAACCAGCGTGTTCGCCTCAAGGTGTTTGCCGAGGACGACGACGTTCCCGTGGTGCCCTCGCTGATCGATATCTGGAGTTCTGTCAGCTGGTTTGAGCGGGAGGCGTTTGACCTGTTCGGCATCGTGTTTGATGGCCACAATGATCTGCGCCGCATCCTGACCGATTACGGTTTCATCGGCCACCCGTTCCGCAAGGACTTTCCCACAACCGGCCACGTCGAGATGCGTTATGACGCGGAAAAAAAACGCGTGATCTACCAGCCCGTGACGATCGAACCTCGTGAAATCACGCCGCGCATCATCCGTGAAGACAACTATGGTGGCCGGCAATGATGCCCCCACGCTTGCCACTGAGTGTGCTGCGCTGCCCCTTGGCCCTGCAAAGGGCCACGTGGCGGCCCATGGGGCGCAGCCTTGCTTGGGGCGGCCCTGCGCGGCGGCAAGTCTTCATGGAATGTTATGGCTGAGATCAAAAACTACACGCTGAACTTTGGGCCGCAACACCCAGCCGCACACGGCGTGTTGCGTTTGGTGCTTGAGCTTGATGGTGAAGTGATTCAGCGTGCCGACCCGCACATCGGCTTGCTGCACCG
>JANLYO010000246.1:0-17196 GCA_031365665.1 Rhodoferax sp.
AAAAAGCAGCCGATGATCGACGCGACAATGGATACGCCGCCGAGCGCCAATGGGTACAGCACCGCATTGACAGGTGCTGATGCGATCAGCAGGGCGCCCAGCACCATCGTGGCAATCAGCGTGACGGCATACGTTTCAAACAGGTCGGCAGCCATGCCGGCGCAGTCTCCGACGTTGTCACCGACGTTGTCGGCAATAACCGCCGGGTTGCGCGGGTCGTCTTCCGGAATACCGGCTTCGACCTTGCCCACGAGGTCAGCGCCGACGTCAGCGCCCTTGGTGAAAATGCCGCCGCCAAGGCGCGCGAAGATCGAGATCAGCGACGAGCCGAAGGCAAAACCAATCAGCGGATTGAGCAGATCAGCCAGTTTTTTGTCAGGCGTGTAGTTGCCGTTGCCCACCAGAAACCAGTAAAACGCCGTGACGCCCAGCAGGCCCAGGCCCACCACCAGCATGCCGGTGATTGCGCCGCCGCGAAAAGCGACGTCCAGTGCGGGGCCAATACCGCGGGTGGCGGCTTGCGCGGTACGCACGTTGGCGCGCACCGACACGTTCATGCCGATGAAGCCGCAGGCGCCCGAGAGTACCGCGCCGACGACAAAGCCGATGGCGGTTTTGCCATCAAGGAACAGGCCGATCAAGACTGCCAGAATCACGCCGACGATGGCAATGGTTTTGTACTGGCGGGCCAGGTAGGCGGCTGCGCCAGTTTGGATGGCGGCAGCAATTTCTTGCATCCGCGCGGTGCCTGCGTCTTGGGAAAGAATCCAGCTGCGTGCCCAAAAGCCGTAAGCCACGGCAATGAACCCGCAAACGAGCGCCAGAATGAGCGCCGAGTTGCCAATCATATGAAGTCTCCTGATGTTGTTTCGCTAGGGAGGGGACGGCTTCAACCTTGCGCCAACGCAATGGATCGCTTTCCCCCGTTGCGTTGCTTCCTCGCCGCAATGCGCCAGTGCAGGACTGACAGGGGCGATTGGCCAACGCGCGGACTGTACCTTGAAAATAGGGTGTTCCCTGACAGCGGGTGTTTTCTGGCCCTTAAAATCAGGGTTAGTCCTAGGTTCAACCCCACAGAGAAAAACCATGTCCCTCGACAAAGTCAGCCCCGGCAAAAACGCGCCCCATGAATTCAACGTGATCATCGAAATCCCGATGAACGCCGACCCGGTGAAATACGAAGTGGACAAGGAGTCCGGCGCGATCTTCGTCGATCGTTTCATGAGCACCTCGATGCATTACCCGACCAACTACGGCTATGTGCCCAAGACGCTGAGCGGCGACGGCGACCCGGTGGACGTGCTGGTGATCACGCCGGTGCCCTTGATCCCCGGTGTGGTGGTGACCTGCCGCGCCATCGGCATCCTGAAGATGCAGGACGAAGCTGGTGAAGACGGCAAGGTGCTGGCCGTGCCCATCGACAAAAAGTGTTCGCTCTACACCCAGTGGCAAAAGCCGGAGGACATGAACCCGCTGCGCCTGAAAACCATCAGCCACTTCTTTGAGCATTACAAAGACCTCGAAGATGGCAAGTGGGTCAAGGTGCTCGGCTGGGAAGGCCCCGAAGCCGCCGCCAAGGAGATCACCGACGGGATCGCCAGCTACAGCAGCAAGGTGCAGGCTGGGAAGGCTTGAGTTGTCGACCGGACTGTTGGTTGTTTAAATATACCCAATATGGGTACGATGCGGGTTGTAGAGATGCTTTCGGGCAATTCTTTGGACTAAATTAGTCATTGGCCCTCGTGTTATTTGAATAGTTTGCTATATTTAGTATAGTAACCGTAAGGCGCTAGAGTCAGAGCCCAAGACTACTTTGCAACCGGTTTCCCTCCGTCCGGTCACGGCGACAAGGCCAGGCGCATGCGGTTTTGGAGTGCAAGCACGCGCGAGCACGGCTTGCTAGCGAAGCTAAAAATGCGTCAAGCTGGCGCTTGGGCATTTTTTGAGATAGCTGAAAGTTTGTTTCCACGCACCTTGCACTCCAAAGCCCGGTCGCCCAGCCTTATCACCGCGACCTGCGCTGGTGGTCTTCGATGATTAATAGCCCCTGCCACAAGGGCAAGGCATTGGCCGAAAACAAAACCTTAAGTCTGTGTTTGTCTTTCACCACATAGGAAAATCTGGCAAAGGCTATCTGGATAGGCTTGAGAGCCGACGCTCTATTTTAAGATCAATCGTTTGATCTTATTTTGTTTTGAGATAGAATTAGATCAGTCATCTGATCTTGAGGAATCCAAATGCTCGAAATTGCAAGGGAAGACATCGTAGCCCGTTTAGTTTTCGACAATCCTTGGTGGAGTTCGGATCCAGACGCAAAGATCGCTTACCAGAATACCCCGCGGCGAAAATACTTTGATTCTTTCTTTAGGGCAGTCTTGAATAGGAGCGTGCGTCGAGCTATCGTACTGATGGGCCCTCGTCGAGTTGGTAAGACAGTAATGGTCTATCACGCCATACGCGGTCTGATTAACGGTGGCACGAGTACAAACCAAATCCTATATCTTTCGCTGGAAACCCCAATCTATACAGGCCTGTCACTCGAGAAGTTGCTGGGGTTTTTTATTGAAAAATTTGAACACAAGCGTGATAGCCCGCTTTGTATATTTTTTGACGAGATCCAGTATTTAAGAAACTGGGAAATTCATTTAAAGTCACTCGTTGACTCATATCCAGAATTTAAGTTCGTTGTTACCGGGTCTGCTGCAGCCGCGCTTCGACTTAAAAGTACTGAGTCGGGAGCAGGAAGATTTAGTGACTACATCCTTCCGCCTCTAACGTTTGCTGAGTATTTGATGTTTATAGGGAAGGAGGCGCCCCTTATCGAGGCGATACCTTCAAGCGATCCGAAGCGGACTGGTGCGCATGAGTATCGAGCCAAAGACCTGACTGAGTTAAACAAAGAGTTTGTCAACTACTTGAATTTTGGAGGCTATCCAGAGGCGGTTTTTTCTGAATTAATACGCAACGATCCCGGTCAATATATTAAGAGTGACATCATTGACAAAGTTCTCCTTCGAGATTTGCCTAGTCTTTACGGTATCAGTGATATTCAAGAATTGAATCGACTCTTTACGACGCTGGCATACAACAGCGGCAACGAAGTCAGTTTAGAGGGATTGTCGCAGTCATCCGGCGTTGCAAAGAATACGATTAAACGTTACTTAGAGTACCTTGAGGCAGCTTTTTTGATTCGCAGAGTAGAGCGAATTGACCAGAATGCGAGGCGATTCAAGCGAGCAATGTGCTTCAAGGTGTATCTCACAAATCCTTCAATGAGGGCTGCGCTCTTCGGTCAATTGGGAGCAGAGTCTGAGGCAATGGGTGCACTTACGGAAACTGCAATCTACAGTCAGTGGCAGCACAGCCAAGCCGCACAGCTTTTTTACGCCCGATGGGGTACAGGTGAGATCGATATAGTTTGCCTGGCCAGTGCAGAACAAAAGCCAATTTGGGCTGTAGAAGTTAAGTGGAGTGATCGACCATTCAAGTCGCGCGGAGAGCTTGATAACTGCGTGGACTTTGTAAATAAAAATCCGAAGATTGCGCAGCCATTTCTCGTTACATCTCGAACCATTGCAGCTAAACACGTCAACTATAAGGGTGTTACTTTTGAATTCAGACCTTCTAGTGTCTACGCCTACACGCTCGGTTCAAACATCTTGCGACATATGGAAGAGTTGAGTGTTTTAGGTGTCGAGACGGAGAAGACAGCAGAAATTGTTGTCTCGTCTTCCCTACCTCCAGGAAATGAGAGTTTGAAAGCCTGAATTTTGGCGTTTTGCGTAAATCTGGAAAGATTGAACGAAATATGGTTTGCGGCCAGGTATGTGCCGGTAGTCGACTGGAATCGAGATTGGCAAGCCACGTTGGGGACTCCTGCAATCAATCTAGGTCGTGGTGGTTGGGACAGGCGACCGGGCTTTGGAGTGCAAGGTGCGTGGAAACGAACTCAATGGCGCCTCAAAAAAAGCCCAAGCGCCAGCTTGACGCATTTTTAGCTTCGCTAGCAAGCCGTCCCCGCGCGTGCTTGCACACCAAAACCGCATGCGCCTGTCCCTGCCGCCACGACCGGGCCTCAGAGCGCGTTGGCAAATGCCCTTCGACAAGCTCAGGGCGAACGGAGAAGCAAGCTCAATGCGTCTGGGGGAGTTAGCGCAGAGGCCAAACGGTCAGCGCGCCGGGTCCGGAAACACCAGCCCGTGCAACCCCGGTTTGCGCTGGAACGGCTTCCACTGGCCTTTGGGCTGCGAGAGGCGGTCGGCCATCACCCACCAAGCTGCGGGGTTGACGCCCATGCCGACATGGCTGGCGAGCACTTCGACGTTTTCGGTGTGCGGGTTGGCTTTGCTGGGGGCTTGCAGGCTGCCCTGCCAGGCCACGATGCCGTCGGTGCGGGAATACAGCGACGTGGTCGGCACCGGCGGCGCGGCGGGCAAATCGTATTTGCCGGACTCAGATTCGATGCGCCGGCCGCTGGTCAGCTCGTAGACGCGCCAGGCGTTGGTGCTTTTGGGCGAGCCTGCAAACGGCGTGCCCAAAGTGATCACCGAGCGCACCTGGTCGGGCAGGAGTTTGGCCAGCTCACGCGCGTAAATGCCGCCCAGACTCCAGCCGATCAGGCTGGCCTTTTGGCCAGTGGCATGCACCGCGTCGAGCACCTGGCGTTTGGCCATCTCCAGCACGCCGGAGCGGGCGCCAAAATTCGCGCCTTGGTGCCAACCGGAGGTGTTGTAGTTCATGGCGTCCAAGTAGCGGCGCAGCGGATAGGTCGAGCCGTCGCTGGCTGCCAGGCCGGGGAACACAATCACCGGGTGGCCGTCGCCCTTGGGCGCGCGGCTCAACACCGGCCAGGCCGGCAGCACCGCGCCGAACTCCCAAAACGCGCGGAATTCCATCGCCAGCAGGAAAACGTTGGGCGCAGCGACGTCGATCGTGGGCGTGTAGGGCATAGGACGGTTCATGGTGGCTGAGGTCATGGGTAAATCAAATCAATTGAACTAAACCGGACAGTACCAGCAATTAACGCGCGATAGCCTGACAGAGCCGGACATTTCGCACATCTGCTACGAAATTAGGGGCAAGCCCCTGAATTTGCGTCGCTTCGGCGACGGTAAGGCGACGGCACGGCTACGGGTAAGCCCGATGGCAACTGGCGTTGTTGCCCTCGAATGGGCGTCGCAATGGCCTTACTTCAGCTCGGCCGCCTGCGTGACCTTGACATTCATCAGGGCCAATGAGGGGCAAACCTGGTTGCGCCCGGATTCTTTGGCGTCGTAGAGCAGGGCGTCGGCGCGCCGGATCAGCGCCTGGCCGTCTTCTGCGCTCAGCCACTGCGCCACGCCCAGGCTGGCGGTGACGCGGATTTCGCGGTCGGCGTGCAGCACGGGCTGGCCTTCGATCTTGCGGCGCAGCCGCTCGGCGTGGGCCAATGCCGGCGCGAGATCGGTTTCTGGCAAGACGATGAGGAATTCTTCGCCGCCCATGCGCACGATCCAGTCCAGGTTTTGGCGGGTCGAGTTGCGCAGCAGCCGGCTCACCGAGCGCAACACCTCGTCGCCTGCGGCGTGGCCATAGCCATCGTTGACGTGTTTGAAAAAATCCAGATCAATCGCAATCACCGCCAGGCTGCGCTGGTAACGCTGGCAGCGCCCGAGCTCTTCGCGCAGACGGGTTTCCAGCGTGCGGCGGTTGAAGCAGCCCGTCAGCTCGTCGGTGATGGAGAGCACCCGGTTGGTTTCGACCAGCGCCTTGAGTTGCTCCGTGCGTTCGCCGACTTTCAGGTCTAGCGTGGCGATGTGCTCGCGCAGGCCGTGTTGCAGTTTGGTGATGCCGTCGGCCACCAGATCAATCTCGTCGGTGATCGGCCGGCGGGGGCGCTCAAGATCCAAGGGCAGCGTGAGCGTGTGCGGCGTCAGTTCACGGGCAAACTGGGCCATGTTCTGCAGCGGTATCTGCAATTCACGGCGCAACATGTAGATGATCAGGCCGCAGATCAGCGCCGTGAAAATGCCGTAACCCAAAAGCACCGACAAGGCGTTGCGCATCACGCCTTCAATCAAGAATTGCTGGTTGCCCACCAATGACAACTCGCCCACGCTGGCTACCGTGCCAGCACCCGTGCTGCTGCCCAGGGTGGCAGGCACCGGAATTTTGAGGCGCAGGCTGACCGGGCCATCCTTGAGCGCCCGGTTGCCCGCCATGAACTGGCGCCCGGTGCTGGTGTTGACTTGCACATACCCCACCTGCGGGCGCTGTGCGATCAGGTCGACCTGCTGCTGGACTGTTTTGAGCTCGATGTCCCACAGGCTGACCGACAAAAGCGGAATGCTGGTGTGCGCAATTTCATCGACCACCTGCTCAAACTGCTTGCTGTGCTGTTGCACCATCAAGAGGGTTTGCACGGCAAACACGCCGGTCATGCACACCAAGGCCAGAATGACAGTGCCGCGAATCAAATAATTGGAAAGCGGCCGAAACGGCGCCACCGCCGGGGACGGCAAGGGCTTGGCGGATGGCGAGCTGGGGAACAAGGCGTGAATCGGTCAGCGATGCAGATGGGCCTGCATCAGCGCAGCAGCTGGGCGAACCCAAACTCGTATTTGACGACTTTGGGGTTCAGCACCTTGCTGTAGCGTCGAAAGTCGATGCTGGTGTATTTCTCGCCAAACTGCTTTTGGAAGGCCGTGGCCATCGGTGGGTCAAACAGCACAAACATGCTGCGCTCAAGCTGCAGGCCTTCGTCGGCAAAGTCGCGCCCGTGGTGGAAGTCGTAAATCATGACCAGTGCCCACGCGCCCACGATGAAATGCCCGCCTGCCAGCGAGGTGAGCCGCCCGGATTTGATGCCCTGCATGGCCTCGGGCGAAGTATTGACACCGCTGAACAACATGGTTTTGCCAGGTGTGCCGCCGCGCTTCTCCAGGGTTTGCATGGCGCCAAACGCCATCAGGTCGTTGCCCGCCCACACCATGCGCGCGGCGGGGTAACGTTCAAACAGCACGTCGGACTGCTCGGCGGCTTTCTCGCGCGACCAACTGGCAAAAATGGTTTGATCGAGCAACACATCGGGCGCTTCGGCCACAGCGCGCATCATGCCTTCATTGCGCCGGATCGAGCTGGTGGTTGAGCGGTCGCCGGCGATGGCCAACAGGTGCAGTTTGCCGTCGGGGCCTTTGGGCTGCGTCACGCGGGCCTGGGCGATCAAGGCTTTCGCCGTCAAATAACCGGCGTCTTCGGCAACGGGCTCGAGCGAGCCGATCCAGTCCTTGAACTTCTTGCGTGCCGTGCCATGCAGCGCTTCTTCTTCCGTATTCAAACGGCTGAAGGCCAGGAAACTCTTGATGCCAGAGCCGTCAAGAATCCGCAGCAGCTCGGCGCCGGTGGCGTAATCGTTGGAAAACACCGCGTAGTCGGGGCGTTTGTCTTTGGGGCGGGCTGCGAGCTCTTTGGCCAGCTCAATTGCGCGCAGGTGGTTGCGCTCGGCAAACAACACTTCGAGCTCGATGCCCAGGCTTTTGGCGGAGACTTGCATCGACTGCGCAGCCGCCAGCCAATAGGCTTCGTCGACCTTGCCCGGATTGATGAACGCGACCGACAAAGCCCAGCCCGGCAAAGCCAAACCGCAGGCCAACACGGCAAACACCAGCTTGAGCAGGGCCCGGGGAACACAGCGCATCAAAGGCAACATCATTTTTTGATATGTTTCAGTATGTGAGCCAGCCAGCTTGGAAGCACCGCGCCAGCCTGCGCCGGGCGTGGAAGCACCCGTTTGAGTGCCAGTTTAGCCGCCTAGTTCGTCGGGAGAATCCCCAATGACTGGTTTTTGGCACAGCGTTGCATACAAGTTACAGTCAATTTGTGTGCATTTCTGCGGTTTTGACGTAATTTGTCACACATCGCCAGGCGGCGACGGATGTGATTACCGTGAAAAAAGCGATGGGGGCATTGGGACAGCCCGCACACCCGCACGCGCGCCCATGCGGCGCTCCTAAGCTGCGTCTTTGCCGGGGTATTTAAACGGGCTGCGTTCGGCCAAGTCACCCAAATAATTTTCGATTCCGTCAGCTTCGCGCTCTAAAAAGCGCTCGATGGCATCGGCAAACGCCGGGTGCGCCAGCCAGTGTGCGCTGCTGGTTTTGACCGGCATCAAAGCCCGTGCCATTTTGTGCTCACCCTGCGCGCCGCCTTCAAAACGGGCAAAGCCGTGCGCGATGCACCATTGCAGCGGCTGGTAATAACAGGCCTCAAAATGCAGGCAGTCAACACGTTTGAGGGCGCCCCAATAGCGACCATACCCAATTTGGGGTTTATCGATGCCTCCCACTGCCTGTTCCAAGGTATTTTGGGTAGTGGGTCTCGTGGAACGGACTTCTAATGCTATCAAACTTGAAGCAATGGCCTGGCCGTTTTGCATCGCCACAAAGAGCAGCCAATGTTCGGGCATGTCGGTTTGCATGCGCGTGAAGAAGGCGCGGCTCAAATACGGTGAATTGCCGTGCTCGAGGTATGTGCGCTCGTAACAGCGGTAGAAAAAATCCCAGTCGGCCGTGCCGATGTCGCGTCCCCGCGCCCAACGGAACGTGACCCCTGCATCCGCCACCTTGCGCCGCTCCTGGCGGATTTTTTTGCGCTTTTCCTGGGAGAGTGTGGCGAGGAAGGCGTCGAAGTCAGCGTAGCCAGGGCTTGGGCAATTTTTCGCAGAGCCGCCTCGAGAAAAATGAGCCCCCTCGGGGGGCAGCGCAACACCGGCAGCCGCAAGCGGGGGGGCGACATTGTTCCAATGGAACTGAACGGTGTGGCGGTTCATCAACTTTGCTTCTTCGCAGGCCGACACATCGTCTTCATTGCCAAACAGCACATGCAGCGACGACAGTTTTTGCGCCTCGCACCACGCCACTGCGGCCTTGACCAGCAAGGCGCGGTCTGCCTGTGTGCGCGCCAGGAGCCGCGCGCCAGGCACGGGTGTGAAGGGCACGGCGATGACGGCTTTGGGGTAGTAATCCAGCCCATGCTGCTGGTAGGCGTTGGCCCAGGCCCAGTCGAACACGTATTCACCGTAAGAATGGGCCTTGATGTACAGCGGGCAGGCCGCCACCAGGGTCTGCCCACCTTCCGCGCCTTCCACGCTACGCCAGAGTGTGATGAAACGCGGCGTCCAGCCCGTGGCAGGTGTGGCAGCACCGGTGCTGTGCAGTGCCGCCAGATAGTCGTGGCGCATGAAGGGGTTGGCATCCTGCTGCGCCCAGAGCAGCGCATCCCAGGCCGCAGCGTCGACCGCCAGCGGCGAATTCAGAACCCGAATGACATAATCGTTTGCAGGCGTGGCCGGGGCTTCTGTGGCGGCCAGAACGCCTTTGGCCGCTTGGCCTCCCGTCTGCTTCGTCTCTTTATTCACACGCCTGCCCGAATCGACTTTTTTTGGTTTTCATGACGCTCAAAATCTGCATTGCCCAGTTGAATTTTGTTGTTGGCGACTTGGCCGGCAACGCGCAAAAGATCATCGACGCGGCCCACACCGCTTACGCCCAGGGCACGCGCCTCCTGCTCACGCCCGAGCTGGCCATCTGTGGTTACGCGGCGGAAGACCTGTTTTTGCGCCCGGTTTTCATCCAAGCCTGCGATGATGCCGTGAAATCAGTGGCCCAGGCGCTGGCCGGGTTAAAAAACATGCAGGTGGTGGTCGGCCACCCCGGCGCCGGCCCTGCGGATGGCCTGCTGCGCACGCGCTCAGTGGCCGTGCCCGGGCGCTTCAACGCAGCCAGCGTCTTGTGTGAGGGCCGTGTGGTGGCGACCTACGCCAAGCGTGAATTGCCCAACTACCAGGTGTTTGACGAGCGGCGTTATTTCCAGCCGGGGCAGGGCGTGTGTGTGTTTGAAGCGGGGGGTGGGGGTGATGGGGCTTCACTGACCAAAATCGGCCTGCTGATCTGTGAAGACGCCTGGTTTGACGAGCCCGCGCGCCTGGCCAAAGCGGCGGGCGCAGAAATGTTGTGCGTCATCAACGCCTCGCCCTTTCACGTGGGCAAAGGCGCTGAGCGCGAGCAGATGATGCAGGCGAGGGTGCATGCCTGTGGCCTGCCGCTGGTCTACGCGCACCTCGTGGGTGGGCAGGACGAGGTGGTGTTTGAAGGCGGCTCGTTTGCGCTCAATGCGGACGGCAGCTTGGCCGGGCGAGCCCCGAGTTTTGTGGAAGAACTGCATTTTGTCGAGGTAAAACGGGCACAGGCAGCGATCAAACTTGAAGCGAAGATAACGCCCACCCGCGCGCCCGAAGCCGATTTGTGGGACGCCCTGGTGCTGGGCGTGCGCGACTATTTGGGCAAAAATGGTTTTCCCGGTGCAATTCTGGGCCTCTCGGGCGGCATCGACTCGGCGCTGGTGTTGGCCATTGCCGTGGACGCGTTGGGCAAAGACAAAGTGCGCGCCGTGATGATGCCCTCGCCCTTCACGGCCGACATCAGCTGGATCGACGCGCGCGAGATGGCTGAGCGCCTGGGTGTGCGTTACGACGAGATCTCCATCGTGCCTGAGTTCGAAGCTTTCAAGGCCTCACTGGCCGGAGAATTCAAGGGCCTCAAGGAGGACGCGACCGAAGAGAACATCCAGGCGCGCATTCGCGGCACGCTCTTGATGGCGCTCTCCAACAAGTTCGGCAGCATTGTGCTCACCACTGGCAACAAGAGTGAAATGGCCACCGGCTATTGCACCCTGTATGGCGACATGGCGGGTGGCTTTGCGGTGATCAAGGACCTGGTGAAGACCACGGTGTTTGAACTGGCGCGCTGGCGCAATGTGAACGACCCGTACGGCACCAACCCGGCCAGCGGCAAGGCGCCCATCCCCGAGCGCATCATCACCCGCCCGCCCAGCGCCGAGCTGCGCCCCGACCAGAAAGACCAGGACAGCCTGCCGCCCTACGACGTGCTGGACGGCATCTTGGCGCGTTACATGGAGAACGACGAGAGCATCGAGAGCATCGTCGCCGCCGGTTTTGCGCGCGCTGACGTGGAGCATGTGACGCGCCTGATCAAGATCAACGAATACAAGCGCCGCCAGGCCCCGGTGGGCATTCGCGTGACGCACCGCAGTTTCGGCAAGGATTGGCGTTATCCTATAACGTCGAAATTTCGCCAGTAAGTTCCGCCTATAAATTCAGTCCGCTATTTTGGAGACACCATGAAACAGATCACCGCCATCGTCAAACCGTTCAAACTCGAAGAAGTGCGCGAGGCGCTGGCCGAGTGCGGCGTCACGGGCCTCACCGTCACCGAAGTCAAGGGTTTTGGCCGCCAAAAGGGCCACACCGAGTTGTACCGGGGCGCTGAATACGTGGTCGATTTCCTGCCCAAGGTGAAGGTCGAAGTGGTCGTGAAAACCGACGAGGTTGACCGCTGCGTCGACGCGATCATCAAAGCCGCCCACACCGGCAAGATCGGCGACGGCAAGATTTTTGTGACCTCGGTCGAACGCGTCGTGCGCATCCGCACGGGGGAGCAGGACGAGGCTGCGGTTTGATTGCTATGCTAAATATAGCATACTAATTATATTAGTCGAGGCTTGACGGTCTTTTTTCTTTTGAAACTGGTCGCTGAAAGTAATTTTGAACTAGATCGTACCCAAAATGGGTATGAATTCATGCGAATGTGTGGAGACGAGCCGGTTGTCGCTTCTGGCAATCCACGCCTGGAGTTGATCAACGATCCAGCCGCCAGCCAAGCGCCACGCCGCCGCTCCTCATGGTGCTTAACCCGCGTCACCTTCGGTGCCACGGCGCAGAAATCGTCGGGACGGCGGGGCGCTTGCCTTGGGGCCGACGGCCCGAAAATTAACACCGCGCCAATCGGCCCGTGAATTTGAACCCAACTTCGGACAATCAGCCAGTCAGAGCCGCTAAATCCCGTCCATCCGCGCCTGCGGTGAAAAACCAGCCGCTTCGACCAGCCCCTTGAGCAGGGCCACCGGGTCAGAGCCGGTGCGGATCAGACTCATCTGCGCATCACCCATAAACTGGCTGTTGACGCTGTGCTGCAAAAACTGCAAGAGCGCGTCGTAATAGCCTTCCACATTCAGCAAGCCCACCGGTTTGTCGTGAAAGCCGAGCTGGCGCCAGGTCCAGGCTTCGAAAAATTCCTCAAACGTGCCGATGCCGCCGGGCAGGGCAAGAAAGGCGTCGGCGCGTTCGGCCATGATGCGTTTGCGCTCGTGCATGGTGTCGATCACGATGAGTTCGTGGCAGCCTGCATGCGCCCATTCGCGCTCCACCATGCTTTTTGGGATCACGCCGACCACCTGGCCACCCGCAGTGAGGCAGGCATCAGCCAAAATGCCCATCAACCCGTTGCGGCCTCCGCCGTAGACCAGCTGGCCACCGTGTTGGCCAATCCAGCCGCCAACTACTTCGGCGGCGTGGGCAAATGCGGGCTCGCTGCCGGCGCGCGAGCCGCAGTACACGGCCAGAGAGAACGCGGGGGTTTTCATGAGTTTTTCAAGACTTCAAAGGCGGTGACGTCACCAAGCGCGTGCCGGCCAAGGCGTCGTGCCAAAACTGTTGCTCAGGGTGAAAGCGGCTCAAAATAGCCCAGATGGCGATCCAGCCCAGGGTGATTACGGCGGCTTCAAGCCCTGGCAATTTGAAAATCGCCGACGCCGCCAGCGGCGGCAAAAACCAGAGCCAGCACAGCAGGTAACGGGCAATGGCGCGTTGCTGCGTGAGGGCGCGGCCTTGCACATCGACCACACGAATGTTCCAGGTTTTCATGGCCAGCGTCTGGCCTTTGGACCAAAACCAGACGAAGTAGATGCCGAAAACCACAAAAACAAAAGCCTGCAGCGCATGGCGGTTGTCCATCGCGTGGCGCGTCTGGCTCAACGAAGAAAAAAGGTAACCCGCCAGAAAAACGACGCCAAAAAGCAGCAGGCCTTCATACAGCCAACAGGCCATGCGCCGCCACAAACCGGGCGTGGCGTTCGGGCGTGCAGCCGAAACGTCGGCGGCACCCTGGTGGGGCGGCGACGGCGGCACGGCGGGGCTCAATGTTTTTGGGTAGCCGGGCTGGCAGCGCCGGGAGAATTCAGGCTGGCAGGCAACGCAGAAGAACCTGGCGGCGAAATCGGCAACAAGGTGCGGTTGTCAACTTTGGCGCTGTTGGCGGCAACTTCAGACGCTTTTGGATCTTTGCGGGTCGTCGGCACAGTGGCCAGTTTTTGCGCGGGCACCGGCTTCACCGTGCCAGTGGCACCGGTTGGCGCACGTGGGGCTTGGGCGGCGAGTTTTTGCTTTTCTTCTGGGCTCAGGGCTTGGTAAGCCTTCCAGTTGGCGGCTTTTTCATCGGGTGTCAGTGTTTTGGTTTCGGCAAAGTTGAGCCGTGCCTGGTTGCGCTGCTGCTGGCTCATTGAGGCCCATTCCGACATGCGGCTGTGCAACTTGGTTTGCTCGGTGCTGGACATCGTCGGGTAATTCTTCGACAAGGCCAGCCATTTGCGTTTTTGCCCTTCCCCAATGGTGGCCCAGTTGGCTGCCAGGGGTTTGAGCGATTGCTGCTGGGCGGGTGTCAGATCTTGCCAAAAAGGTTTGGCCTGGGGTGCCGGTGCGGCGATGGCAACCGGCGCGGCTTTGGCAGCTGCGCCTGTGGCTGGTGTTTTGGCCAGGGTTGAAGCCTGCGCCGAAGCTTGTGCCGAGGCTTGGGCAGTTTGCACCGGCGGCAATGGTTTCAGCGCGCCCGAGGTGGCCGGTGCCAAATTGGCCTGCGCGAGCAAAGTCTGCGTGGGCGAGATGGCCGCCGAAGGCTGCGCCAGGGCAAAGGTGTTAGCTGATGTAACAGCAACAAGCCAGAGCCCCGTCAAAACCTGGCTGATGCGCTGGAGGGCTTTCATGCGACGAAACCGATGCGGGTAGACGAGTGCTGGCGGGGCGTTTATTGGCCGATCTCGCGGCGGGCCTTGAGAAACTGTGCAAAGCCGGGGTCGGTATAGGCCGAGGGGGGCAGGTCGTCGGTGAGCAGTGCGGCGTCAACTTCGGCGACTTCGCTGGCGCGGTAGTCGTTTTGCAGGCCGCTGATGACAAACAGGCCCACCACCAGCGCGATCAAAGGGAAAGCCGAGGCAATGGTGTTCCACCAGCCAAATTCTTCACCGCCACGCCCCAGCACGGCCGCGCCGCCTGAAGCGCTCACGTGGGAGGCCGTGACCAGCGACGTCTTGCGTTTTGCCACAGCTTGCTGGCGCGCCACGCGCAGGCGCTCGGAGAGGTCATGCGGCAGAGCGTCAGCCGCGTCCGACAGGTGCGACGTGAGTTTGAGTGCAAAACGCTCTTGCGCCAGTTCAGCCTGCGCCAGCATGAACTGCGCGGGTTGCCGGCTGGGCTCTGGACTGGCTTGGCGGTAATTTGAATTGTTTTGGTGCGAAGTTGTCATAGTTGAATTCCCTTTGCTCTCAAAGCTTTACTGAGAGCCAGAACAGCCCGGGAACAGTGCGTTTTGACACTGCCTTCCGAACAGCCCATGGCCGCTGCCGTTTCGGCCACGTCCATCTCCTCCCAGTAACGCATGAGGAAGGCTTCCCGTTGACGTCCGGGAAGCCCTTGGATTTCAATTTCTATTTCTTTGAGGATTTGGCCGCGCTCCACCGTGGTTTGGGCGCTCTCGTTGCGTTCTGAGCCTTCGACCACCGATAAAGTTTCCAAAACGTCGAAATCACCGTCTTCGCCAGCTGATTCAAAGTCGCTCAGGTTGGAGAATAGCGCTTTTCGGGTTTTGTTGCGTCGGAACCAGTCCAGCGTGCAGTTCGAGAGGATGCGCTGGAACAACATCGGCAGCTCGGCCGGGGGCTTGTCGGCGTAATGCTCAGCCAACTTCATCATGCTGTCCTGCACGATGTCCAGCGCGGCTTCTTCGTCGCGCACGTGGTAGACCGAACGTTTGAAGGCGCGCCGCTCGACGCTCTTCAAAAATTCGGAGAGTTCCTGTTCAGTTGCCAAGTGCGGGTACGGAAAAAAACGTCCGTGTGTCTCTTTTTTAGGCCGCCCGGTTCGTGCCGGGAGGGCTGGTTTATGGATGAATTGCGGGCAAATTATGGCATTGGCCGGGGCTCAAGCGCTTTCATTTTTGTTGCTATGCACCAAAAACCAGCGATAGGGTGACATAATGCGCATTGCAATTCAAACGGCAAACGGGTTCTGGCTCGGCGTGCAATCTAGGCGCGCTTATGGCCTGAGTCCAAAGTTTCGACACGGCCCCAAAAGGGTTCGCGAAGAAGCACCCAAGGTTTTTCGTCAGAGAAATTCACAAAGGTTCATCATGGAAATATCCAAAGCTGAAATCAAATCTGCTGCGCTTGCGCCCCTGCAATCGGCGGCCAACCACGCCTTGGCCGCCGCTGCCGCCAAAAACCCGCCGGCTCCGCTGGACCTGCGCGGTGGCGAAATCCTCGTCAAGGCCCTGCAGGCCGAAGGCGTGAAATACGTCTGGGGCTATCCGGGCGGCGCGGTTTTGCACATTTACGACGCGTTTTACAAGCAAGACACCATCCAGCACGTGCTGGTGCGCCATGAGCAGGCTGCCGTGCACGCGGCTGACGGCTATGCCCGCGCCACCGGCGACGTCGGCGTGGCGCTGGTCACCTCCGGCCCGGGCGTGACCAATGCCGTCACCGGCATCGCCACCGCTTACATGGACAGCATCCCAATGGTGATCATCACCGGGCAGGTGCCCACCGCCGCGATTGGCCTGGACGCTTTCCAGGAATGTGACACCGTCGGCATCACCCGCCCCATCGTGAAGCACAACTTCCTCGTCAAGGACGCCAAGGACATGGCCGAGACGATGAAGAAAGCCTTCCACATTGCCAGGAGTGGCCGGCCCGGCCCGGTGGTAGTGGACATTCCGAAGGACGTGTCGTTCAACAAAGTCACCTACACCGGTTACCCGGAGACCGTGACGATGCGTTCCTACAACCCGGTCAGAAAAGGCCACGGCGGACAGATCCGCAAGGCCTTGCAACTGTTGTTGACTGCCAAGCGCCCCTACATCTACACCGGCGGCGGCGTGTTGCTCTCCAATGCGTCCAGCGAACTGCGCCAGCTAGTGGACATGCTGGGTTACCCGGTCACCAACACGCTGATGGGCTTGGGCGCCTACCCGGCCAGCGACCGCAAGTTCCTCGGCATGCTGGGCATGCACGGCACGCTGGAGGCCAACAACACCATGCAGAACTGCGACGTTTTGCTGGCTGTGGGCGCGCGTTTCGATGACCGCGTGATCGGCAACCCCAAGCATTTCGCGCAGAACGAGCGCAAGATCATCCACATCGACATCGACCCGTCGAGCATTTCCAAGCGGGTGAAGGTGGACATCCCCATCGTTGGCGACGTCAGGGACGTGCTGGGCGAGATGATCGCCATGATCAAGGAAAGCCCCCTCAAACCCGACGCCAAAGCGCTGGGCGAATGGTGGGAGACGATCGAGGTCTGGCGCAAGCGCGATTGCCTCAAGTACAGCATGGGCAAGGGCGATGTGATCAAGCCGCAGCATGTGGTCGAAACCCTGTGAACATGACAAAAGGCACCGACACCTATGTCACCTCGGACGTGGGCCAGCACCAGATGTGGGCCGCGCAGTATTACCGCTTCGACGAGCCGCGCCGCTGGATCAACTCCGGCGGCCTTGGCACCATGGGCGTGGGCATTCCCTATGCCATGGGCATCAAGCTGGCCAAGCCCGAGAGCGAGGTCTTCTGCATCACCGGCGAAGGCTCGGTGCAGATGTGCATCCAGGAGCTCTCCACCTGCCTGCAATACAACACGCCGATCAAGATTGTCTCGCTGAACAACCGTTACCTGGGCATGGTGCGCCAGTGGCAGGAGTTGGACTACGAGGGCCGCTACAGCCACAGCTACATGGACGCGCTGCCCAATTTCGTCAAGCTCGCCGAGGCTTACGGGCACGTCGGCATGCTGATCGAGAAGCCGGGCGACGTGGAGGGCGCGTTGCGCGAAGCCCGCAAACTCAAGGACCGCACGGTGTTCATGGACTTCCGCACCGACCCGACGGAGAACGTCTTCCCGATGGTCAAGGCCGGCCAGGGCATTACAGAAATGTTATTGGGAAGTGAAGACCTTTAAAATATTTGCAGTTGGCCCTCGAATTTATTTGCTTGTTAGCTACCAATTAGGTAGTCAATATCTGCATAAATTTAACAAAA
>JANLYO010000280.1:0-2969 GCA_031365665.1 Rhodoferax sp.
ACAAGACGCGCATGGAGCACCTGAGCGTGCATGAGCACGCCTACATCCGCCCCAGCCCCAGCAGCGGCACGCTGGGCGGAGTGGCCGAGAAGACGCGCGAGGCGATGCTGGTGTGCGAAGCGGCGGGTTATGACGTCGTGATCGTTGAGACCGTGGGTGTGGGCCAGTCCGAGACGGCCGTGGCCAGCATGACCGACATGTTCGCGTTGATGCAATTGCCCAATGCGGGCGACGACCTGCAGGCCATCAAGAAGGGCGTGATGGAACTGGCCGATCTGGTGGTGATCAACAAAGCCGACATTGACCCGGACGCCGCGACGCGAGCCGAGGCGATGATCATGTCGTCATTGCGGCTCCTGGGGCTGCACGGCAATCCGAGCAATGACCCGCATTCGCAGAGCGCGTGGCACCCGCAGGTGATCCAGCTCAGCGCATTGACCGGTCAGGGTGTTGACGCGTTTTGGTCGGCGGTTCAAAAATTCAAAACCCTGCAAACCTCAAGCGGACAACTGGCCGCGCGGCGACAACAGCAGTCGCTCGCCTGGATGTGGGAGCGCATCGACGCCGGGCTTAAACAGTCCTTCCGCGCGCACCCGCTGGTGCGTGAGTTGCTGCCGCAAATGATCGACGCAGTGAGTAAAAATTTACTATCACCATCTATTGCAGCAAATAAACTGCTATTAAGTCTCGTAAAAATTAGCTAATTTGCTATATTTTATATATTGAAAAAGTACTTAATTTTATCGTTTTAACATTAAAAATATATTATGCACGATATTTTAGAACAACTCGAAGCCAAACGCGAACTCGCGCGCATGGGCGGTGGCGAAAAACGCATCGCCGCGCAGCACAAAAAGGGCAAACTCACAGCGCGCGAGCGGTTGGAGCTGTTGCTGGACGAAGGCACCTTTGAGGAATGGGACATGTTTGTCGAGCACCGCTGTGTGGACTTCGGCATGCAAGAGCAGAAGGTGCCGGGTGACGGCGTGGTCACGGGCTACGGCATGATCAATGGCCGTCTGGTGTTTGTATTCAGCCAGGACTTCACCGTGTTTGGCGGCGCGCTGTCCGAAGCCCACGCCGAGAAAATCTGCAAGGTGATGGATCAGGCCATGAAGGTCGGCGCGCCGGTGATCGGCCTGAATGACTCGGGCGGCGCGCGCATCCAGGAGGGCGTGGCCAGCCTGGGCGGTTATGCCGACGTGTTCCAGCGCAATGTGATGGCCAGCGGTGTGATCCCGCAGATCAGCATGGTGATGGGGCCCTGCGCCGGGGGGGCGGTGTATTCGCCGGCCATGACCGATTTCATCTTCATGGTGAAAGACTCCTCCTACATGTTTGTCACCGGGCCCGAAGTGGTGAAAACCGTGACGCATGAAGAAGTGACAGCCGAAGAACTGGGCGGTGCCATCACCCACACGACCAAGAGCGGCGTGGCCGATCTGGCTTTTGAGAACGACGTTGAAGCCTTGCTGATGCTGCGCCGCCTGTACAACTACCTGCCTTTGAGCAACCGCGAGAAAGCACCGGTGCGCAAGAGTGGCGACCCGGCTGAGCGCCTGGAAAAAAGCCTGGACACACTGGTGCCCGACAACCCCAACAAGCCCTACGACATGAAGGAGTTGATCGTCAAGACGGTGGACGACGGCGACTTCTTTGAACTGCAACCCGAATACGCCAAAAACATCGTGATCGGCTTTGCCCGCATGGACGGCCAGACCATTGGCATCGTCGCCAACCAGCCGCTGGTGCTGGCCGGCTGCCTCGACATCAAGAGCAGCGTCAAGGCGGCACGTTTTGTGCGCTTTTGTGACGCCTTCAACATCCCGGTGATCACCTTTGTCGATGTGCCCGGCTTCATGCCCGGCACCAGCCAGGAATACGGCGGCATCATCAAACACGGCGCCAAGCTGCTCTATGCCTACGCCGAATGCACGGTGCCCAAGATCACCGTGATCACGCGCAAGGCCTATGGTGGCGCCTACGACGTGATGAGTTCCAAACACCTGCGTGGCGACGTGAACTTTGCCTGGCCCAATGCCGAGATTGCCGTGATGGGCGCCAAGGGCGCGGTGGAAATCATCTTCCGTGAAGACAAAGGCGACCCGGCCAAGATCGCCGCCAAAGAGGCCGAATACAAGGCGCGCTTTGCCAACCCCTTTATCGCCGGCGCGCGCGGCTTCATTGACGACGTGATCCTGCCCCATGAGACGCGCAAACGCATCTGCCGCAGCCTGGTGATGCTCAAAGACAAGAAACTTGAAAACCCGTGGCGCAAGCACGGCAACATCCCGTTGTGACCCTGTAACCGTTCGCCCTGAGCTTGTCGAAGGGTATCGCTCCGAACGGCTGGGCTTCGACAGGCTCAGCCCGAACGTGAAATTGAAGGAAAAGAATATGTTCACGAAGATATTGATCGCCAACCGTGGCGAAATCGCCTGCCGCGTCATCGCGACAGCCAAAAAGATGGGCATCAAAACCGTCGCGGTCTATTCCGATGCCGACAAAGACGCGCGCCATGTGGAGCTGGCCGACGAGGCTGTGCACATTGGCCCGGCGCCCAGCCGCGGGAGTTATCTGCTGGCCGACAAAATCATCGCCGCCTGCAAAGAGACGGGGGCAGAGGCGGTGCATCCGGGCTACGGCTTCCTGAGCGAGAACGCGGGCTTTGCCAAACGCGTGGAAGAAGAGGGCATCATCTTCATCGGCCCCAAGCACTATTCGATTGCCGCGATGGGCGACAAGATCGAATCGAAAAAGCTGGCGGGTGCGGCAGGCGTCAACTGCATTCCCGGCGTGAATGATGCGATTGAAACGGCCGAAAAAGCGGTTGAGATTGCCCAGGGCATCGGCTACCCGGTCATGATCAAGGCCAGCGCCGGCGGCGGCGGCAAGGGCTTGCGTGTGGCATTCAATGACAAGGAAGCATTCGAGGGCTTCACCAGCTGCCGCAACGAGGCGCGCAGCAG
>JANLYO010000295.1:0-6147 GCA_031365665.1 Rhodoferax sp.
TACCGAGCTCCTGGGTATCGTCGTAGTCCTTGTAAGCGCGCTGGTCCCACACCTTCACCGCGCTCTTGTTGCGACTTTTGTCTTGCCCGATGCGGACACCTTGCGGGTTCTGGCCGTAAGCGCCAAACGGCGAGGTGCCGCCCGTGCCGATCATCTTGCTGCCCCCTTCGTGCCGCTCTTTTTGCTCCTCAAAACGCTTTTTCAGCGTCTCCATGAGTTCTTCCCAACCCATCTTCTCGATCTTGGCCTTCTCTTCGGGGCTTAAGTCAAGTTCCAGAGTTTTGCGCAGCCAATCGAGCGGAATTTCCTTGGTGAAGTCCGCCACCATTTCGACGCCTTTGAAATATGAAGCGAAGGCGCGGTCAAACTTGTCGTAATGTTTCTCGTCTTTGATCAGGCTGGTGCGGCTCAGGTAATAAAAGTCATCGATCTTGTAGCCGCCTTCCCCCATGTCGTCCGGATCCGGCAAGGCGTTCGGTCCGACCACCCCTTTTTGCAGCGCCTCCAGCAGCGTCAGGTATTCCTTCACAGATACCGGCAGTTTGGCCGAGCGCAGGGTGTAGAAAAAGTCGATCAGCATAGGGCCTCTCCTTTCAGCGGGGTTTGTCCAGCGAATGCACCAGTTGCGCCCGGACTTCAGGCCATTCGCCGCTGCGCAGGCTGTACATGACAGTGTCCCGAATCGTGCCGTCGCGGCGCAGTGCGTGGCCGCGGATGACGCCGTCTTTGCGTGCGCCCAGACGTTCAATTGCCGCTTGGGAAGCGAAATTGAAGTTGTCAGTGCGCCAGCCGACAACGTGGCATCCCAAAGTTTCAAACGCGTGGGTCATCAAGATCAGTTTGCAGGTGGTGTTGACAGCGCTGCGCTGGCAGCGTTTGGCGTACCAGGTGTAACCGATCTCTAGGCGTTTCACGGCGGGCAAGATGTCGTGGTAACTACTGCTGCCAAGCACGGTGCCCGAAGATGCGTCAAGCACGGCAAAGGCAAAACGGTTGCCAGCCTCCCGCATCGCCAGTGCGTCTTCGATATATTTGCGGGTTTGGCCGGGCTCGGGCACCGAGGTGACGCGGAGGTTCCACAACTCGCCGTCAGCGGCGGCAGCACGCAGGCCGTCTTCATGCGCCAGCGACAGCGGAACCAGGCGCACGCCGCGCGCTTCGAGTTCAATGGGTTCTACAAACGCCATGAAAGCATCCTGCCTCAGCGGTTATGCCGCTGCATGAACACCAGTTTTTCAAATAGCGTCACATCCTGCTCATTTTTCAGGAGTGCGCCCACCAGCGGCGGCACGGCCACCTTGTCGTCTTTGCTTTGCAGCGCTTCGAGCGGGATGTCTTCGGCGACGAGCAGCTTGAGCCAATCCAGCAGTTCACTGGTCGAAGGCTTTTTCTTCAGGCCGGGCAGATTGCGCACGTCGTAAAAAGTCTTCATCGAGGCGCTCAGCAGCTCTTTTTTAAGGCCAGGGAAGTGCACGTCGATGATCTGCTTCATCGTCTCGGCATCGGGGAACTTGATGTAGTGGAAGAAACAACGGCGTAAAAACGCGTCTGGCAGTTCCTTCTCATTGTTCGACGTGATGAACACCAGCGGGCGGTGTTTGGCGCGGATCAACTCGCGCGTCTCGTAGCAGTAAAACTCCATGCGGTCGATTTCGCGCAGCAGGTCGTTGGGGAACTCGATGTCGGCCTTGTCGATCTCGTCGATCAACAGGGCCACCGGCTCCTCGGCAGTAAAGGCCTGCCACAACACGCCTTTGACGATGTAGTTGTGGATGTCCTTGACTTTCGCCCCGCCGTCGATGTCGGCCAGCTGTGAGTCGCGCAGGCGGCTCACGGCATCGTATTCATACAGGCCTTGCTGCGCCTTGGTGGTCGATTTGATGTGCCACTGCATCAGCGGCATGCTCAGCGCGCTGGCAACCTCCTCGGCCAGCATGGTTTTGCCGGTGCCGGGCTCGCCCTTGACCAAGAGCGGGCGTTTGAGGGTGATGGCCGCATTGACCGATAACATCAGGTCTTGCGTGGCGACGTAGTTTTTAGTGCCTTGAAATTTCATGGTTGCAGTGTGGGTCCAATGTGGGATGGATGGAGCGAATCAAAAAAGGGCGGACAAACGGAAGGATCCTGGGGCAAGAGCAGATCAACAGGGGCAGAGCAAGCCTACCTCGCCCAATGTTCTCGCCCGATATAATGAGCGGCGTTGGGTTCAACCCATCTCCCCGTCATTTCCCTGCCATTGCCCTGAATTGTCCGCGCAAAATGAAGAAACCGCTGTTACCCCTGCTTGCTTTGTTAGTCACATTTGCGACCCCGCTCCTGTTGCCATTGTCCGCGCAGGCGCAAGACGTCAAAGGTGACGCCGCCGCCGGCCAGCGCAAGATTGCCATGTGTGTCGGCTGCCACGGCATCACTGGTTACCAGGCCAGTTTCCCTGAAGTTTACAAAGTGCCGAAAATCTCCGGCCAAGGTGCGAAATACATCGTCGCAGCGCTCACCGCCTACAAACAGGGCGAGCGCAAACACCCCACCATGCGCGGCATTGCCGAATCCATGACCGACCAGGACATGGCCGACGTGGCCGCCTACTACGCCGCCCACGGCACTGACGCAGGCGCTGCGCCCCTGGGCAAAGCGGCAGATGCCTCCGGCAAGGCGGCAGACCTGGTCAAAAAAGGTGCCTGCATCTCCTGCCACGGCGAGAGCTTCAGCAAACCCATCGACCCGGCCTACCCCAAAATCGCAGGGCAACACGCTGACTACCTCTTTGTGGCGCTCAAGTCCTACAAAGTTGAAGGCAACCCCCAAGTGGGCCGCTCCAACGGCGTCATGGCCGGTATCGCCAAACAATTCACCAATGCCGAAATGAAAGAGTTGGCAGGCTACATCAGCAAGTTGCCGGGTGAGCTCAAAACAGTGGAGCAGAAGCACTTTCGCTGAGTTTCAGGTGCATTTTTTTGAAAATTAATTTAAGGCCGCGAATAGCGGCCTTTTTTTGCTTCTTGGCCACGAAAATAATGCCTAAATAGCTATATTTTTATTATTTTAATGTGTCGAAATTTATACAAATAATTTTAAAAAATACATGTCAAACGTATTTTTGAGGATATTGAGTAAGTTTTTTCGAGCGATCATGATGTTGGCTTTGACCGGTGGCGTCACCCTAGCCAGCCCTGCCATTGCGATGACCGTTGAGGTTCAGGGCAGCGCTGTCTTTGCGGCAGGGGACATTGGGCCCAAAGACATTCTTAAATTTCGGGAGGCCGTGTCCCGGCCAGGAGTTGACACGCTGGTGTTGGTTAACTCTGAGGGCGGCGATCTTTACACCAGTTTTCATTTGGCCCGCGTGGTGGCGGCCTGGCGGCTCAAAACGGTAGTGGCGGGGCAATGTTTGTCGGCCTGCTCCATCGTCTTCATGGGTGGCGTAGAGCGCTCGTTTTCGGGCGCCTACGAGCCGCAAGACACCTACGTGGGCATTCATGGCGCCATCAGCCGCATCGACGGTAAAGTCAACGGCGTGGTGGCGGCGCAAATGTATGCCTTTTTCAGACGCAACATGGGCGAACGCTTTGATGCAGACATCATGGAACTGGCCGTCTACGGCATGCGAGACGCAGGCTCACTCTTGCGCGTCTTTGATGGCACAAGGCCACCCAAACGCGACCCTTACCACTGCGAGTCAGGTCAAACTGAGCGTCGAAACTGCACTGAATTCAAGGATCAAAATGCTTTGAGCCTAGGGGTGGTGACTACAAATTTGCTAAATAATTTGAAATTACCTGATGAACTTTTAAAATCAAGTAAATAATTGATTTTTATTCTCGTATTTATTCAAAAGTTAGCACTTATATTAGGAATTGAACTGGCATCGCCATCCTTGACGGTGGGGCCGGTCAACCTGATTCATACCAGCGAGGGCGTGCGCCAGGAACACCACCTGCTGATCGACATCTTTTCGCCGCCGAGGCGCGACTTCATTGCCAAGGGCTGGGTGCAGAATGCGGGCGATTACGTCGACCCGATGCTGAAATGAAAGCGCGGGGCGCGCTTTAGGCTTCGTCTTGAATCGAATTGCGCAAAATGCCCACGGCGTCCACCTCGATCTCCACCACGTCGCCCGCCTTCATAAAAAGCTGGGGTTCGCGTTTGTTGCCCACGCCGCCGGGGGTGCCGGTGACGATCACATCCCCCGGCAGCAGTGGCGTGAAACTGCTGATGTAGGCGATCAGTTTGGGAATGCTGTGGATCATCATGTCGGTGTGGGAGAGCTGCAACTCCACGCCGTTCAGTCGGGTCGAGACCGTCAGACGTTGGCCCGGTTTGATCTCGTCTGCCGTCACCAGCCAGGGGCCGAAACCACCGGTTTTGAAGTAATTTTTGCCTGCAGTCCATTGTGTGGTGTGGTTTTGCCAGTCGCGGATGCTGCCATCGTTGTAGCAGCTGTAACCAGCGATGTGGCCCCAGGCGTCAGCCTCTTTGATGCGTCGGCCGCCCTCACCGATGATGACTGCAATTTCACATTCGTAATCCAGCCGATGCGACTCGGGCGGACGCAGGATGGCCTGGCGGTGCGCTACTTGGCTGGACGGCACCCGCAAGAAAATGGCCGGCAGCTCGGTCGACGCGCGGCCCGATTCGGCCAGATGGTCTTTGTAATTCAAGCCAACGCAGAGGATTTTGTCGGGGTTGGGGATGACGGGCAGCAGCTCCAGTTCGGCGAAATTGAGCGTGGCCGCGTGTGCCTTGAGCGCCTCAGCGGCGGCGCCGGTCATTTCTTGCGCGATCAGGCTGCGCAAATCGGGCGCGCGGTCGCCCAGGATGGGTTTGAGATCCAGCACGTTTAAGTCGTTGCCCTGGCCCGAGACAATGCCGTAGGTGGCGTTGCCCTTGTGTATAAAGCTGATGAGTTTCATGGCAGTATTTTCTATTAAAAAGAAGTGAAAAATAGTCAATTCAGAGTTGCGCGACGTTGAACACACGCAATATAGGCTTCACCATCTGGCGGCCGCCCGGCGCGCTGGCTTTCCCACACCATGGTGCCCAGGCACTCCATCGCAGCGTGGTGGGCGTCGTGCAGCGAATCCAGCCGGGCCGTCAGCAATTCAACCGCCTGGCGGATGCCGCGCGGCTGGTCGATGGAGCATTGCTCGCTGATCGTCAGGTGCATCGAGAGGTGCAAAAACGCGCTGGTTTTGTCGGACGAAGCTTGCACCGCCTCATGCGCCATGGCTGCCAGCGCGGCGTCAACATCGGCCAACTCGGCGTGGTATTCGGGATGTTCGTCAATCCACAGGCCCGCGAGCGTTTCGATCGCTTCCATCGGTTCGCCAGCGCGTGATTTGGCATACACCGCGCAAAAAAAGCGGCGCACGTCGGCCTGGGAAGGTTGGAACAGCATGGCCGCATTGTCCTATGGCGCACGGTCCACAATGTCCGCGAAACCTGGCCATAAAACCCGGAAGTATCAATAGAATCAAGCCACCATGATCAACAAGATTGCAAATACCGTCGAAGCCGCGCTTGCAGGTGTGCAAGACGGTGCCACCGTGATGATTGGCGGTTTCGGCACTGCGGGGATTCCTGATGAGCTCATCGACGGCCTCATCGCGCAAGGCGCACGCGAGCTCACCGTGGTCAATAACAACGCCGGCAACGCCGAGCAGGGCCTGGCCGCACTTTTGAAGGCCGGGCGTGTGCGCAAGATCATTTGCAGCTTTCCGCGCCAGCCCGATTCCTATGTGTTTGACGGCCTCTACAGAAGCGGCCAACTCGAGCTGGAGCTGGTGCCGCAGGGCAACCTGGCCGAACGCATCCGCGCAGCCGGGGCGGGCATTGGCGCGTTTTTCACGCCCACGGGTTATGGCACCGAGCTGGCCAAAAATCCAGACGGCACACCCAAAGAAACCCGCGAGATCAATGGCCGCCATTACGTGCTGGAGCATCCGATTTACGGTGATCTGGCGCTCATCAAAGCCGAGCGCGGCGACCGCTGGGGCAACCTTACCTACCGCATGGCGGCGCGCAACTTCGGGCCAGTGATGGCGACGGCCTGCAAAAAGACGGTGGCGACCGTGTTTGAGATCGCCGAGCTGGGGCAGATCAACCCGGAGCATGTTGTCACGCCCGGCATTTTTGTCAGCCAACTTGTCA
>JANLYO010000002.1:0-28367 GCA_031365665.1 Rhodoferax sp.
GTCCTTGCCGTTTTCTTGGACAAATTTTTCGGCCACGGCCGCATCGGGCTGGTAGATGTCGACCTTCACGCCGTAGCGTGCTTCGAGCCGGCCGACCAGCGCCAGCGTTTGCTCATGCAGCATGCGGGTGTCGAGCACAAAGATGCTGGACGCAATGCCAGTCTCGACAATCAGGTGGCTGACCACCATGTCTTCGGCACCCAGGCTGGAGGCTTGCGTCAGCGGTGAATACTGCGCTGCAGCGGACACCAGCAGCGCCTTGCTGGCGGCCAACTTGTCGGCAAAAGTGGCGGACGGTTTGGCGTAAAGAGAAATGGCACCCATGGTGTGACCTTGTTTGAATCGGATTGAGCTCGAGGCTCAGGCCGCAACTACAAAATGCGGGCTCGCCTGCACGGCGTCGCCCTGGTATTTGCCAACGCCGTAACCGGGGTAGTTGCCCAGTACGCGTTGGGCAACTGCCAGGTCCTGGTCGGCGCGCAAGACGGCGCTGGTAAAGCCGCTGCGCTCCATTTGGGCGAGTTGATCGACCAGCACGTCACCGGTTGCGCGTATCTCGCCCTTGAAGCCCAGGCGGCGGCTGAGCAGGAAAGCCTGGCTGAATGCCCGGCCATCGGTGAACTTGGGAAAGTGCAAGTCGATGCGCTCCACTTCGGTCAGGGACAGTTCACGCGGATCCAGATCATTCGCCAAAACAACTATTTTTGAGTCAATAGTGCCCGTGGCCCCCGTGACTGTTGCGTGTCCAGCTATTAATTTCATAGTGTTCTTCCTTTTAGGCCGCTCATGCCGTTTATGCCGTTTGCGCTTCAGCGCCGGATTTGGCTGGGGCAGCAAGACGCACACCATTCGCAGCAGCTTTGAACGGCTCGGCACCCAGGCGGCGCAGTGTCGAGATGAAGGTTTCCTGTTTGTCGCCCACAGCGATGCGTTGTTCGCGGTAAACGGTCAGTACGGCGTCGATCACCTCGGGCACTTCTGCCGCCGAGAACGATGGGCCAACGACCTTGCCGGTCGCTGGTGCGCCAGACAACGTTGAGCCATCCGAGCCACCCAGCGTGATCTGATACCACTCCTTGCCGTCCTTGTCGACGCCAAGGATGCCAATATGGCCGCTGTGGTGGTGACCGCAGGAGTTGATGCAGCCACTGATGTGCAGATCAATCTCGCCCAGGTCATGCAGTTCGTCCAGGTCCTGGTAACGCTGCGTGATGGCCTCGGCCAGGGGCAGCGATCGTGCATTGGCCAGCGAGCAAAAATCACCGCCAGGGCAGGCAATCATGTCGGTCAGCAGGCGGATGTTGGGACGCGCAAAACCGGCCTTGCGGGCGGCTTTCCACAACTCGGGCAGCTGGTCGCAACGCACCCAGGGCAGCACCAGGTTCTGGTCATGCGTGACGCGTACTTCACCGGCGCTGAACTGATCGGCCAGGCTGGCGGCCAGGTCAAGCTGGTCGGCCGTGGCGTCGCCTGGAGCCTGGCCCAAGCGCTTGAAAGACAGCGTGACGATGCGCAGATCGGGGTTTTTGTGCGCTGCCACGTTTTGTTGCAGCCAGCGGCCGAACTCCACGTCATCTTCGGCTGCTGCGCGCAGAATATTGGCGATCTTGGCTTCGGCATCGCTGCGGTTGCAAGTCAGATCAGGCGCGACAAACGAGGCAGAGACACGGTCGAGCTCGGTTTGCGTGATGGTGTGTGGGGCACCGTCGATCTCGATGATGTCCTTGTATTCGGCTTCGACCTGGTCGAAAAACTGCTGGCCTTCGGCCTTGACCAGAATTTTGATGCGTGCCTTGTAGATGTTGTCGCGGCGGCCAAAGCGGTTGTAAGCCCGGACGATGGCTTCAAGGTAATTGAGGATCTGCATCGATGGCAGAAATTCGCGAATCGTGGCGCCGAGGATCGGCGTGCGACCCATGCCCCCGCCCACCAGCACCTTGAAGCCCAGCTCGCCAGCCGTGTTCCTGACCATGTGCAGCCCGACGTCATGCCACGCCGTGGCGGCGCGGTCTTCGCTGGCGCCGGTGATCGCGATCTTGAACTTGCGCGGTAGAAATGCGAATTCGGGGTGCAGCGTGCTCCATTGGCGCATGATTTCTGCGAACGGGCGCGGGTCGGCCAGCTCGTCGGCGGCAATGCCAGCGCGTTCGTCACTGGTGATGTTGCGAATGCAGTTGCCGCTGGTCTGAATGCCGTGCATGTTGACGCTGGCCAGCAAATCCATCACATCGGCCGACTTGTCCAGCGGAATCCAGTTGTATTGCACGTTCTGGCGCGTGGTGAAGTGCGCATAGCCCTTGGTCAAGTGGCTGTGTACCGGTGGGCCGTTCGGGACCGGAACGGCACCGAGTTTGTCCTGCGCTGCTTGCGCGCCTTCAATCAGCTTTGCGTCGGGCTGGTCGTAGTCGCGGGCGATGGTGGCCAGCACGCGCAACTGGGCGCTTGACAGCTCGCCGTAGGGCACTGCCACGCGCAGCATGGGCGCGTAGCGCTGCACATACCAGCCGTTTTGCAGGCGCAGCGGGCGAAACTCGTCTTCGGGCAACTGCCCGGCCTGCCAGCGCGTGAGCTGGTCACGGTACTGGTCAGCCCGGGCCTTGACGAACTGGCGGTCGAAATCGGTGTATTGGTACATGGGGTCGAAACGAGGAACGTTTGAGATTCGAAAAAGACGTGACTATATCGAAATCAGCTTGACGCCCGCGTAGGCCAGCAGCACGGAAAGTAGCGAGCGGATCACGCGGTCGGGCGTTTTGTGCATCAAGTGGGTGCCAAGCCAGATACCGGGCAGCGATCCTGCCAGCAGCCAGCCCAGCAGCGACCAGTCGACGGACCCGATCGACGCATGGCCAAGGCCTGCCACCAGGGTCAGCGGCACCGCATGCGCAATGTCTGCGGCAACGATGCGTGTCAGCGGAAGGGCGGGGTACAGCAGCATCAGCACAATCACGCCGATGGCACCTGCACCCACGGAGGTGATGGTGACCAGCGTGCCGACGACAGCGCCAAACACTACCGGCAGCGCCCAGTGGCGCGGCCGCGTTGCCTCAGCCACCTTCTCCGGGGCAATAGCTGCGGGTGCAGCCTTGCCGCGCACAACCTTGTAGAAGGTAGCCGCTGCTGTCAGTAACAAGGCCACGCCCAGCGTGGTGGTCATTAGCGTCTGCGTGGCCGCGTTCGCTGGCCCGAGCCGCTGCAGCAGGTAAAGCGTGACCAGCGCGGCTGGAACGCTACCCGCCGCCATCTGCACCACAATGCGCCAGTCAATGGCGCGCTGCCGGGCCAACCGCACGGTGCCGCCCAGTTTGGTGAAAGCGGCAAACAGCAAGTCTGTGCCGATGGCCAGATGCGGCTTGATGCCAAAACCAAAGATCAGCAGCGGCGTCATCAATGAGCCCCCGCCAACGCCCGTCAGACCGACCACCAGGCCCACTACAAAGCCGGCAAAAACAAACGCAAAATCGTGCATAGCCAGCGAATGTAGCGTCAGGCCTGGTCAAGGCAAACGATTGTTTTGTTCTTCCGTTATGCCAATAAGCTTATTTTGGCTACGCTGTTGCAGGGCCTGCGGTTGTCGGCATGCCGCTGGCCTTAAACGTTATGAGCACTGGTACAGTCCCTGCTTTTATTGCCCGATCAGGCAGACCTGCCTTGCCGGTCCACCTTCAACCCGTTACTTCCGGAGAATGCCTTGAAACTATTTAAATCTGCCGTCGCGGGCAGTTTTCTGCTGGTGTTGCTGGCGGGTGCGAGCAGTTCCTTGCTGGCGCAGGCGCCAGCAAAGGACCCCATCAAGATTGGCGAGATCAACAGCTACTCCAACATTCCGCAATTCACGCTGCCCTACCGGCAGGGCTGGCAGCTGGCTGTCGAAGAAGTCAACTTGTCAGGGGGCTTGTTGGGCCGCAAAATCGAGGTCATTGCGCGCGACGACAGCGGCAAGCCCGAGGAAGCGCTGCGACATGCCATCGAGCTTACGTCCCGGGAAAAAGTCGATGTGCTGGCCGGCGGGTTTTTGTCCAACGTTGGTCTGGCACTGGCCGATCACGCGCAGAAAAACAAACGGGTTTTCATTGCCAGTGAACCGCTCAGTGACGCTATCGTCTGGGAAAAAGGCAACCGCTACACCTTCCGCCTGCGCCCCAGCACTTATATGCAGGCTGCCATGTTGGTGGAAGAAGCAGCCAAATTGCCGGCCAAGCGCTGGGCCGTGATTGCGCCCAACTATGAATACGGCCAGAGCGCGGTGGCCAGCTTCAAAGAGCTGCTGAAAGCGAAGCGGCCCGATGTCGAATTCGTCGGTGAGCAGTGGCCCGCATTGGGCAAGCTCGATGCCGGCACCACGCTGCAGGCCACGATGCAAACAAAACCCGACGCCATTTTTAATGTCACTTTCGGTGCCGACCTGGCCAAGCTGGTGCGGGAAGGCAATCAGCGCAACATCTTCCCGAAAACGCCCGTGGTATCGATGCTCTCGGGCGAGCCGGAGTACCTCGAAACCCTCAAAGATGAGACGCCCAAGGGCTGGATCGTCACCGGTTACCCGTGGGACCAAATCGACAAGCCGGAGCATGCCTCCTTCACCGCCAACTATTACAAAAAGTTCAACGAAAACCCGAAGGTTGGCTCGGTAGTGGGTTACGCCACCATGCAGGCGATCTTCGCGGCGATCAAAAAGGCCAATTCGACTGACAACGAAAAACTCGTGCTCGCCATGCGTGGCTTGAAGTTCAGCACGCCCTTTGGCCCGGCGGAGTTCCGCGCCATCGACCAGCAGTCCACCATGGGCGCTTACGTCGGCAAACTTGACATGCAGGGCGGCAAGGGCATGATGGTGCAGTGGCGTTATGCCGACGGCAAGGCCTACATGCCCAGCGATGCTTACGTGCGCACACGCCGCCCGGCCGAAGCCATGAAATGAGGCGATGAAATAGAGGGAAAGGGCGGCACTCGTTGCACACGCGTGGCGTTTGCCCAAATAAGCACTTGATTTTCTGGGCACAGTCCCGTCCAATAGAAACATGCTCAACACGGTTTATGTCAAAGTCATCGGTTTTCGCGACGTTGAGCGCCACGCGCTGAACACGGTTTTTCGCCTGTCGCAAGACCGCTCGTCCAACTACGTTTTGTGGTCAGCGGAGTCGCCGCAGCAGCCGCATCTGGTGCTGCTCGATACCGACAGCTATGAAGGCGGCCTGGCGCTGGAGTCGCCCGGTTTCAACAAACACCTCAAACTGATCGCCGTCGGTGAGCGATCGCCCGAAGGCGCCTGGCGCGCTTTTGCGCGCCCCATCAACTGGACCGCTGTGGTGCACGCCATGGACCAGCTCTTCGCCGGTGCCACCGGCTCCGACATCGATCTTGAAACCGGCGAAGTCGCCCAAGGCATCGCGCCGCCGGGTGTGCGCCAGTCGCTCTTGGTGGACCCGTCACGCGACCGGCGCATGTACCTGCGGGCGCGCCTCTCGCTGGCCGGTTTGCTGGAAATCTCCGACGCCATCAGCGCTCCCGAGGCGGTGGACTTGGCACGCCAGCGGCATTACAACCTGGTCATCGTCCACCTCGACTCGCCCGAACTGGACGCCTGGGCGCTGGTGGAGCGCCTGGTGGCGCTGGAGCCGGCCATCGGCTCCATCGTTTTGACGTCAACCGATGTGTCCTGGCACTTGCAACAACGCGCTGAGCAAGCGGGCTGCGTGGGCGTGCTGGAGATCCCGTTTGACCCGACTTTGATCCAGGATATGCTACGTAAAGTGTAGCTATATCTCTATATTTTGCGTGGCCTGTAGGCTTAAAAATCTTGAAAAGCCCTGGAAAAAGCGTTTTCAAACCCAATCATACCCAAATTGGGTTTTATTGCAGTTGAACAGGGTGGGTTAACCCAAGCTCCGCGCCAGCGAAGCCTCAATCGGCCAAGGCTCGCCATGTAATCGTGCCGCCAGCAATTCGGCACACAACACGCTCCAGGACAAGCCGCGCGAACCATAACCGGTGTTGAGCCACAAGCCCGGTGCCAGCTCCGCCACGATGGGCAGTCGGCCCGGTGTGGTGCAACGTGTGCCGCGCCACGCGGTCACATCGCCGGCGTCAAAACGGGCCTGCAAATGCGCCGCTGCGCCCGGCAGAAGCTGCCGCAAGCGTGCCAGATTTTGCTGATGCGCGGCGGCTTCGCTTATGGGGTAGGCGGCATCTTCAAAACTCGCGCCCGCCAGCCAGGTGAAGGCGTTTGGAGCAGTTGGATCGTTTGGATTTGGCAAGTTGGGCAAAAAACTGCCCAGCCCGTTGACCGGTAAGGGCGGCATCCAGGCGGTGTCGTTGGCGTGTTGTGTGCCCCACGAGACCTGGCCCGGCACCTCGGTGAGCGGGCCAAACGGTCGGATGCCCGCGTCGGTGCTGCCGTGTCGCTGCTCGCCTTGTAGCAGTGCCGTGCTCCCGCCCGCAGCCGCCACCACAACCCATGGCGCACGGGCCAATACGCCACCTGCGCTGTCCAAAACCTCCCAAATGGCGTCGTCAGGATGCTCGTCGGCGGCTTGGGCATCATCAGGCTCGCCAGCCTTGTGCCGAGTGGCGTCTGGCCGGGCGCGTCGGAGCGAGACTGCCGTCACGCCGCCTGTGAAGCGGATGCCTGGCGCGCCAAGCCAGGCCTTGACCAGCGCCTGCGGTTTGACCCACGCGGCGCTGGCGTGGCGCTCGGGCGCTGCGCCTGGTTTGAGCGTCAAGACGCCGCTGGCTTGCCAATCTTTCCCTTCGGTCAGCAAGCGGCGGGCCTGCTCCACCGTCATGTGCAGACCTGCGCGGCTCAGGCGCGAACGCGGGCTGTCGTCTGCCGAGGTATGCGCAGCGAGCAAACCGGCGGGCAGGCTGGAGGCGCCCATTGCCGGTTGCGGTGCGGCGTCGATGACCTGCACCGCCCAGCCGCGGCGCACCAACGCATAGGCGCTGCTGGCCCCGGCCAGGCCGGCGCCGATCACCACGCAGTGCTTGGTGTCTGATGCTTGGCCTGAAACCGTCCCACGCGCTTGCACAAACATCCGTGTTTGCGGCGGGCGGCGGGTTTTGGGCTCCCAGCGCGGGTTGTAGTGGCCCTGGGCCACAGTTTCAGCGGCGACGCCAGCGCCTCTGCCAGCGTTTTCGGGCGCGGTGCTCATCTCAAAACCCTGGCTCATCAGCAAAGGCAAGATGTGCTCAAGTGCCGCCGTTGGGTTTTGCCCGGGCGCGCCAGCCAGCTGTAGCCGCGTGCCCCTGCGGCAACAGCGCGCCAGCAGTTTGGCGGCCCAGACGTCCCACACCTGGAAATGGTCTGAGTGCAGTGGCAGTACCACCGCGTCCGCCGCGAAGCGCAGTTCTTTCAACGCGTTGGCCAAGGGCCCACCGCACAGCGTCAGCACCACTTGGCCCTTGTCGAAGGACTGGCGTTGGAAACCGGGCGGCAAAGCTGGTGTTAAAGCTGACGCCAATGCGACGTAATGCAGCAGGCGCGGTCGCTGGGCGTCGGCCTGCCAGGCCGCGTGCGTGGCGTGCCAGCGGCTGGCGTCGCCAAAATCAAGATCCAGCAGAGAAAAGCTGGCTTGGCCCGCCCAGGTGCCGGTTAAATTCTTAGAGGCCAGAGCGATCGATGCCAGATCGGTCGATATCGAATCGGTCAGTGCCATATCGACCGATGGCAAAACGGCTCGCCGCGTTTAAGCGGTGGGCGGCACGTAACCGGCGGCAGCGTCGGCGCCACCACCGAAAAAGTGGTTTTCCATTTGCCGCGCGAGGTACTGGCGGGCGCGGGCGTCGGCCAGATTCAGCCGGTTTTCATTGACCAGCATGGTCTGGTGTTTGAGCCATGCGGCCCAGGCTTCTTTGCTCACGCTTTGCCAGATGCGTTTGCCCAATTCGCCAGGGTAGGGCGCGTAGTCGAGCCCCTCGGCTTCTTTACCCAATTTGATGCAGTTGACGGTACGTGCCATGCGAGCCTTTTCCAATTTTCAGTCAGTTTCAAAACCCCTCAATTATCGCGGCGCAGAGCGTCTGCGAAAGCGACGAGGCCAATCCGCGATAAAATACAGCCTCGTCTAACTTTGGAGTGCCCCGTTCAATGTCAAGAGCTGAAGCCAAAACCGCCGTCTTGCCAGACGGTTTGCGTTACAAATCCAAAGTCTCCGGTTCACCCTTTGCCGCTGCGGCCTCGTTTGGTGGCGCCACGATGTCGTGTTTCATGTGCGGCAAACACCGTGCGCGTTCCCTGATGGGCACCCGCAAGGTGCTGGGCAAGGCCCAAGCCGTCTGTTCACCGTCCTGCAAAGAGCTCGACGCGCAATTGGCGAAAAACTGAACTGCCTGCCTGAAACGCCCCGGCAATGGATGAGAACCCCAAATTCACGGCGGGCCTGAAGGTTCGCCGCGAGGTGCTGGGCGAACAATACGTCAACGAGTCCATCGCCCGGGCCGACGACTTCACCCGCGACTGGCAGCAGTTCGTCACTGAAAACGCCTGGGGCGCAGTGTGGACGCGCGACGGCCTGGATCGCAAAACCCGCAGCTTCCTGAACCTGGCCATGCTCACCGCCCTGAACCGGCCCGCCGAGTTGAAGCTGCACATCCGTGGCGCCATCAACAACGGTGTCACGCGCGACGAGATGAAAGAAGTCTTCCTGCAAGCCGCCGTGTATTGCGGCGCGCCTGCCGGGCTGGACGCCTTCAAAATCGCCCAACACGTGTTTGCAGAAGACGACAAAGTCAAAAGCTAAGGGCATCTGCACCTCGGCGCTTAGACCCAAATTGTCTAAGCAACCAATTTCAAATTCGTTTGAGTTTTGAAGGACTGGCGGTAAATTCAGCAAGTTGCCACTTCAAGTCCCGATTGCAGTCATGAGCGCCTTTCACGAAGCCGAAGTTTTGAGCGTCCACCACTGGACCGACAAGTTGTTCAGTTTCACGACCACGCGGGATCCAACGCTGCGGTTTTCCAACGGCCACTTCACCATGATCGGGCTCAAACCTGAGTCCGATGGTGTCGATATTGCCTCTACCGGCGACCCAGCCGAGGCAAACACAGCAGCCCGCAAAAAACCGCTCTTGCGCGCGTATTCCATTGCCAGCGCCAATTACGAAGAAAACCTGGAATTCCTCAGCATCAAGGTGCCCGATGGCCCGCTCACCAGCCGCCTGCAACACATCCAGCCGGGCGACACCATCATGGTCGGCCGCAAACCCACCGGCACACTGTTGATCGACTATCTGCTGCCGGGCAAACGCCTGTATCTGCTTTCGACCGGCACGGGGCTTGCGCCCTTCATGAGCATCGTGCGTGACCCGGCTACCTACGAAAAATTTGAGCGTGTGATCCTGGTGCACGGTGTGCGTGAGGTCGACGAACTGGCCTACCGCGAGTACCTCACGAACCATCTCCCAGCCCACGAGTTTTTGGGTGAAACGGTCGCCAAACAACTGAGTTATTACCCCACCGTGACGCGTGAAGATTTTGTCAACCGGGGCCGGGTGACCGAACTGCTTGACAACGGCAAACTCCACGAAGACCTTGATTTACCACCGCTGGACGCCGCAGAAGACCGCGTCATGATCTGCGGCAGCCCCGCCATGCTCAAAGATCTCAAAGGCATGATGGAGGCGCGCGGCTTCCATGAGGGCAACACCAGCAAACCGGGCGATTTTGTGATCGAGCGGGCGTTCGCGGAGCAATAATCCGCGCTTTTCCAGGGAACCTTAGGCGACACTAGCGGCCTAACGGTTTTAACTCCCAAGGGCCTTGTTTTGGATTTCCTCGCGACTTTGTTCGACCGCCAGCCGCGCCGCGTTTTTGACTTGATCGTCGTCACTTGCATCGCCTTGCTGGGATATGGCATGTACCTGCAACATGTGGTGGGTCTCGAGCCCTGTCCGATGTGTGTTGTGCAGCGGTACGCTTTTATTTTGATAGCAATTTGTGCACTATTGACGAGGCTTAGTGGCAAAAAAGCTGTGCACTATGGCGGCGCGGGCTTGTTGGTGTTGTTGGCCGGATTTGGGGCGTTCGTGGCGGCGCGGCAAAGCTGGTTGCAGTGGTATCCGCCCGACATCGCCTCTTGCGGGCGCGACATCTACGGCATGATTGAAAACTTCCCCTTGCAGCGCGCGATTCCGATGATTTTCAAAGGCAGCGGTGATTGCACCAAAGTCGATTGGACCTTCTTGGGCGGCTCGATCGCCAACTGGTCTTTTATCTGTTTTTGTGGCTTCGCCGCAGTGGCTTTGGCGCTGATTTGGCGTCAGCGCCGGTTGGCCTGACTCCAAGCGGGCTGACATCGCGTGGGTTAACTCCCCGCCGACGTGAGTTTCTTCACCAGCACCTGGCTTTTGCGATCCCAGTTGTACTTGCGTTTGCGCGCATCGGGCAGCCAATCGGGGTCTACCTGCGCAAAACCGCGCTTGAGGAACCAGTGCATGGTGCGGGTAGTGAGCACAAAAATGCTATCAAACCCCGCTGCGCGGGCGCGGTGTTCGATACGTTTGAGCACCCGTTCTCCGTCGCCTTGGCCCTGCACGGCGGGTGACACGGTCAAAGCAGCCATTTCACCGGTTTTCGCTTCAGGGTAGGGGTACAACGCGGCACAAGCAAAGATGACGCCGTCGTGTTCGATGATGGTGTAGTTGCCAGCGTCCCGCTCGATCTCGGTGCGGCCGCGTTTCACCAAAGTGCCGTCTTTCTCGAAGGGCTCGATCAGTTGCAGGATGCCGCCCACGTCGTCAATCGTGGCTTCGCGCATGGATTCGAGTTTTTCGTCGATCACCATGGTGCCAATGCCGTCGTGCACGTAGACCTCAAGCAGCAGCGCGCCATCAACGGCAAAGGGCAGGATATGGCTGCGTTCCACGCCGGCTTTGCAGGCTTTGACGCAATGCTGCAAATAAAACGCGGTGTCGGTCGGCAAAAGCGGCGTGGGCAGGGCAGCGATGAGTTTTTCGGCGGCGTCCAGCGGCAGCTCGGTGTCGATCGGGTTGTCGTCACTGGCGGCTTGCAGGGGGTCAATGCGGATGCCGGGGATTTCGGTCAAAAAGATCAGTTTGTCGGCCTGTAGGGCAATGGCGACGGAGGTGGCCAACTCTTCCATCTGCAGGTTGAAGGCCTCCCCCGTGGGTGAGAAACCAAAGGGCGACAAGAGCACCAGGCTGCCCGAATCCAGCGTGCGCGAAATGCCCGCTGTGTCGACCTTGCGCACCACGCCAGAATGCTGAAAATCGACGCCGTCCACAATACCCACCGGCCGCGCTGTAATGAAATTGCCAGAGATGACCCGCACGGTTGAATCCGCCATGGGTGTATTGGGCAGGCCCTGGCTGAACGCGGCTTCAATCTCGTAGCGCAATTGGCCAGCGGCTTCCTGCGCGCAATCCAGCGCCACTTCGTCGGTAATGCGGATGCCGTGGGAAAACTTCGGCTCGTGCCCCTTGGCGCGAAGCTGCTCGTTCACCTGCGGGCGAAAGCCGTGCACCAGCACGATCTTCACCCCCATGGCCTGGATCATCGCCAGGTCTTGCGCGAGTGAATGCAGCTTGCCCGCCGCAATCGCTTCGCCGGCAATGCCCACCACAAAGGTTTCGTTGCGAAACTTGTGGATGTAGGGCGCCACCGAGCGGAACCAGGGGACGAAGGTGAAATTGAAGACGGTGGACATGGGTAGGCTGATCTATAAAAAAGGATTCACGATGGTCAAGCTGTCAAATTGTTGCCCGTGCTGCATATCCTCTGAATAGAGCGTTTGGGCTTGGGCACGCAGGGCGGCTTGAACCATCAGGGCATCGAACAAATGCATCTGGTGGCGTATGGCATGGTCAGCGGAGGCCACCACGATGGCTGCGGTGGTGGGAAGGACGTGTTGCCGGGCCAAGGTGGTCACTTGGGCCTGGGCTTGCTGGCGTTGCAACAGGGGCTGTTTGCCTTTGGTGACGGCGTTGTAAAACTCAATCAGAACCTGCGTGCTGATCACAAAGCTGCGGTCTTTGACACACTGCGCGTACAGGGCAATGGCGGTTTTTTGTTTCTCCGGGAAACGCGAATCGACCGCGTAAATCAGCACGTTGGTGTCAAAAAAGCAGATCATGCCGGTGACTTCAGCTCAAGAAGGTTTGCGCGCAGGCCGTTCGTACAGGTCTTCGCGCGCCCAACCCCGAATTTTGCGCAGGTAGTTGGGGTCGACACTGATGCTATCCGGTGCCAGCGGTGCGGGCACTTGATCGGGTGCATAGTCGCTCTGAGGCACGTCCAGGCGGTTTTTTTGTGCTGAGTAGCGCAATGCGTTTTCAACAAACGACAGATCAGGCACCACATCGTCAAGTTGACCCTGCGCATATCGTTGCAGCAGTTCACGCACTTTGGCGCTTAGCGAGACACCTTCCTGCACGGTTTTGAGCTTGGCTTTTTTCAGGATATCGTCATCGATGGACACGGTCAGGTTGGACATGTTGAGTTTCTCCAATCGGGCAAAAGCTTGTAACGAGGCCATTTTCACACAAATTCACTGATTTATGTGAAAACATGAAAAAGTGAATCTGTGATAATGCTCGCATGAGTTCTTTGAACATCGAGTTCCCCGAAAACCTGCCGGTTTCTGCCCGGCGCGCTGAGATCGCCGAGTTGCTGCAAAAGCACCAGGTCATCATCGTTTGTGGCGAAACCGGCTCGGGCAAAACCACCCAGTTGCCCAAAATCTTGCTGGCGATGGGGCGCGGCAAGATGAATTACCCTGCGGGCACACGCGGCAAACTGATCGGCCACACGCAGCCCAGGCGCATCGCCGCCAGCGCCGTCGCCAAACGGATTGCCGAGGAGCTTAAAACGCCGCTGGGCGAAGTCGTCGGATACAAAGTGCGGTTTCAGGACAAATTGAGCCGCGGCGCTTCGGTGAAGCTGATGACCGACGGCATTTTGCTGGCTGAAACGCAGACCGACCCACTCTTAAACGCCTACGACACGATCATCATCGACGAGGCGCACGAGCGTTCGCTGAACATCGATTTTCTGCTGGGGTATTTGAAGCAGATCCTGCCGCGCCGGCCTGACCTGAAAATCATCGTGACCTCGGCGACGATTGACGCCGACCGGTTTGCCGCGCATTTTGAGTCAAAGAACGGCCCCGCGCCGACCATCCAGGTTTCGGGTCGCATGTTCCCCGTCGAGCAACGTTATCGGCCATTTGAGGAGGCGCGCGACTATGACCTAAACGACGCCATTGCCGACGCGGTGGACGAGTTGTGGCATGGACGGTCAACGCCGCAAATTTTCGACGGGCCGCCCCTAGAAAATTTAGCCCTCTTGGGGGGCAGCGACCCGCGAAGCGGTGGAGCGTGGGGGCCACATTCCAGCGGAGATATCCTGGTTTTCCTCCCCGGAGAGCGCGAAATCCGCGAGGCGGCGGACCATTTAAGGCGTCATTTGAGCCACCAGCCCGTGATGCGCAACGCCGAAGTGCTGCCACTTTTTTCACGTCTCTCGCAGGCCGATCAAGACCGGATTTTTGACAGCCACAGCGGCCGGCGCATTGTATTGGCGACCAACGTAGCCGAGACCTCACTCACAGTGCCCGGCATTCGTTACGTGATTGATGCCGGCACTGCGCGCATGAAGCGCTACAGTTATAGAAGCAAGGTGGAGCAGTTGCTGGTGGAGCCGGTCAGCCAAAGCTCGGCCAACCAACGCGCATGGCGTTGTGGCCGCGTGGCCGATGGCATCTGCATCCGGCTGTTTGACCAAAAAGATTTTGACGCCCGGCCCAAATTCACCGAGCCTGAAATCCTGCGCTCCTCGCTGGCCGGGGTGATTCTGCGCATGAAATCTTTGCACCTGGGCCAGGTGGAGGATTTTCCGTTTCTCGAGCGCCCGCAGGGCCGCGCGATTGCCGACGGCTACCAACTTTTGAACGAACTCGGCGCAGTGGACGATGCGAACGAGTTGACCCCGATGGGCGCGGAACTCGCCAAGCTGCCGCTCGACCCGCGCGTGGGCCGCATGATTTTGGAGGCCCGCACGCGGGGCGCGCTCGAAGAAGTGTTGGTGATCGCCTCGGCGCTCTCCGTGCAAGACGTGCGTGACCGCCCGCTGGAGATGCAAGCGCAGGCTGACCAGGCGCAGGCCAAGTTTGACGACGAAAAGAGCGAGTTCAGCGGCCACCTTCGGTTGTGGAAATGGTTGAACGAGCTGACCGGCACGAACCGCCAAAAGGAGCAGCAACTGCGCGCCGCCTTCATCAGCCCACGGCGCGTGCGCGAGTGGCGCGACATCCATTCGCAGCTTCACACGGTGGTAGCGGAACACAAATGGCAGATCAATTCTCGCCCCGCCAGTTATGAGCATCTGCACCAAGCCCTGCTCGCGGGCATGTTGGGCAACATCGGTTTCAAACTCGAAGGCGAGGGCGCCGATGCCCGTTCGGCCACTGCGCCAGGCGCTCGGGGCGAATATCTGGGCGCACGCGGCATCAAGTTCTTTGCCCATCCGGGCGCGCATTTGTCCAAAAAGCCGGGACGTTGGATTGTGGCGGCGGAACTGGTCGAAACCACGCGCCTGTATGGGCGCGGCATTGCCCATATTGACCCGGTCTGGCTGGAGCAGGTCGGCGCGCATTTGCTCAAAAAGCAGTTGCTGGATCCGCATTGGGAGAAAAAAGCCGGGGAGGTGATGGCGCTGGAGCGCGCCACGCTCTACGGCTTGGTGGTCTACAGCGGGCGGCGCGTCAACTATGGGCGGGTGGACCCCCACGCGGCTCGTGAGATATTCATCCGCCAAGCCCTGGTGGACGGCCAGTGGGAAACGAGCCTGCCCTTTCTCGTGGCCAACCTGAAGCTGGTCAAACAGGTGGAAGAGCTGGAACACAAATCGCGCCGCCAAGACGTGCTGGTGGACGACGAACTGATCTTCGCCTTTTACGACCAGCAGTTGCCCGCCGACGTGTGCAGCGGCCACAGTTTTGAGCGCTGGTACAAGCACGAGGCCTCGCTGAAGCCGCACCTGCTCAAACTGACCCGCGACGAACTGATGCGCCACGAGGCAGCGGGCATCACCACCCAGTCGTTCCCCAAAACTGTGCGCCTGGGCGGCGTCGATTGCGCGGCCAGCTACCTGCACGAGCCGGGCGACGCCAAAGACGGCCTGACGGTCGCGGTGCCGCTCTTTGTGCTCAACCAGGTCAACGAAGAGCAATGCGAATGGCTCGTGCCCGGCATGCTCAAAGACAAAATCCAGGCGCTTTTGAAAACCCTGCACCAGCGGCCGCGCTCGCGCCTGGTGCCTTTGCCCGAGACGGCGGCGGCCATGGCCGAAACCCTGAACCTGCCCGAAATTTTTGGGCGCGGTCCGCTGGCCGACGCGGTGCTCAAACTCGTGCGCGCCAAGACCGCGCTCGACGTGGCTCGGGCCGACATCAAGGTGGACATGCTCACACCGCACTTTTTCATGAATCTGCGCGTGGTCGACGAACACGGCCGCCAATTGGGGCAAGGGCGCAACCTGGGTGCGCTCAAGGCCGAGCTGGGCGCACAGGCGCGCGGCGCGTTTCAGGCTCTGGCGAATTTGAAATTTCAAAAAAATGTTTTTTCAAATAGTAGTGATGAAAAAATTGAGACTATAAGCCACGTAAAAAATGAACAAACAGCTATTAAAAATATAACAAATAACGTAGATAAAATAGACATAAATAATATCCATATACCAAAAAAAGCAGGTGAAATTTATAGCAATTGGACCTTTGGCGAACTGCCTGAACTGATGGAAATCAACAAAGGCGGGCAGGCCTTGATTGGGTACCCGGCGCTGGTGGAGGTGACGACAACCGGCCCCACCGGTGTGAGCATCGAAGTCTTCGATGAGCCGCAAATCGCGGCCGACAAACACCGCGCAGGCCTGCGCCGCCTGTTTGCGTTGCAGATCAAAGAGGCGCTGAAGTACCTCGAAAAAAACATCCCCGATCTGCAAAAAATGGCGGTGGCTTTCATGCTGCTCGGGCGCAAAGCCGATGGTTCGCATGACGCCAGCGGCGCGGGCACGGTGGAGGAGCTGCGGGCGCAGATCGTGCAGGTCGCGCTGGAGCGCGCCTTTTTGCTGGCACCACTGCCCACCAACGCCGCCGAGTTTCAGCGCCGGGTTGAGGAAGGGCGAGGGCGGCTGACGCTTATTGCCAATGAAGTCGCCCGCCTCGCCGGCAGCGTTCTGGCGGATTATGCGGTGGCAGCGCGCAAGCTCAAAGACACCAAAAACGCGCCAGAGGCCACGGCAGACGCCGGGTTGCAACTGCAACGCCTGATGCCTAAGCGTTTCCTGGCCGAAACGCCTTGGGCGCAATTGCCGCACGTCGGGCGTTACCTCAAGGCGGTCACGATGCGGCTGGACAAATACCGCGCTGACCCGGCGCGTGACGCCGCCCGCATGGCCGAGTTGCGCCCGCTGGAGCAAAAGTACTGGCGTCTGGTGGCCGAACGCAAAGGCCACTTGGACGACCGCATGCTGGAGTTTCGCTGGTTGCTCGAAGAATTGCGCGTGAGCTTCTTCGCGCAAGAGCTGCGCACGCCCCAGCCGGTGAGCGTAAAGCGGCTGGAGAAGGCGTGGGGGCAACTCGTTGTTTGAGGAATCCTTGTCGCCCATTGAACTGCGCAAATGCGGCAATGCAGCCAAAATAGCCCTCAAACATGACTCCCGACACCACCGCCGCCGGTCGCGGCACGCTTTTGCGGCGATTCTGCGCGCTCAAACTCAAAGCCGGGCGGCTTGACGCCACGCTGCAAGGCATTCTTTGGACCCTTGCCGCCGGCATGCTGTTTGCCGTGCTCAACGCCAGCCTGCGCAAGCTCACGCTCGCCATCGACCCGTACCAGGTGCAGTTTTTGCGTTATTTCGTCGGCATGTGGATCATGCTGGCGCTGGTGTTTCGCTCCGGGCTGGCCCAGGGCTTGGCGACTTGCTGCCCGCACAGCGTCATGGGGCACTTCACGCGCGGCGCGGCGCACACGATGGGCCTGATTCTGTGGTTTACGGCGCTGCCCAAAATCGCATTGGCCGACATGACGGCCATCGGGTTTACCGGGCCAATCTTCATCATGCTGGGCGCCTACCTGTTTTTCAAGGAATCGATGCATTGGGAGCGCTGGATGGCCTCACTCATCGGTTTTGCAGGCGTCTTGGTCGTCGTGGGGCCCAAACTCACTGCGGCCGGCGGGTATTACAACCTCATCATGCTGGCCTCGGCACCGATGTTTGCCGCCTCGTTTTTGCTCACCAAGGCCCTCACGCGGGTGGACACACCGCAAAACATCGTCTTGTGGCAGTCGATTTCGGTGTCGATCCTGAGTCTGCCGATGGCGCTGTTGCACTGGACCCACCCCACCGCCGCCCAGTGGAGCGTTGTGGTACTTACGGGTTTTCTGGGCAGCCTGGGCCACTATTGCCTCACACGCTCGTTCCAGATCGCCGATATTTCGGCAACCCAGTCGGTCAAGTTTCTCGACCTGGTGTGGTCCGCCGCCATCGGCTGGGTTTTGTTCTCCGATTCACCCAGCCAATCGACCATTTTGGGCGGCACCATCATTTGCGCCTCCACCATTTGGATCGCCCGCAGGGAGGCGAACCGGGCCAGTGTGGCGTCTGCTGCCAGTCGGGACGCGGCGCGGGAGTCAACGTCCCATTGAATGTCGGCTGCGGTCAGCACCGCCGCCGCCCGTGGGGCATCACGCCGCCGTTCAGGGAGTCAAGGCCCGATGCCGTGAGGTTTGCTGTCAGCGCCGCTGCCACCCCTGAGGCATCACGCCGCCGCTCCTCATAGTGCTTAACCTGCCTCGCCTTCGGCTCGGCAGCGCAGAAATCGTCGGGACGGCGTGATGCCACAGGGGCGGGGAGGAAGGTGGGGAATCATCAACATCCGACAGCCAGCAGCCAGCAGCCAGCAGCCAACAGCCCGTAGCCGGTAGCGGCGCTTCAGGCTGCAATTTGTCCTTTCTGCCACCGAGTGAAGTGGAAGTAGCAACAAATTCGTCTGCGACACAGCTGCGTACTTTTCGCCTAGACTGTGCTTTCTGCCATAGAACCAGAGGCTTCACATGGACCGCAGAAGTTTTGTCGAACAGTGCGCCTTGGCCGCAAGTTGCCTGCCTGTCGGCCTGGCCAGCCCGAGTTTTGCCGCGGAGGCGCGGGCACGCACCTACGCACGCACCGTGCTCACCGACGAGCAGGGCAACCCGCTCCAAGCGTCCAAGCTCAAGCCGCAGACCAACTACGTCTTTCACTACCCGTTTGAAGCTACGCCGGCATTTTTGCTGGATCTGGACAAACCCGCCCTGCCGCACAAACTCAGCACCAAACAACAGGCCGACTACGCCTGGCCGGGCGGCGTTGGCAAAAAGAAAAGTGTGGTCGCCTTCAGCGCCATCTGCGCGCACCAGCTCGTGTACCCCACACCGCAGGTGAGTTTCATCAGTTTTCGCAAATCAAAAGCCGCCAAAGGTGTGCAGGACAACATGATCCACTGCTGCGCCGACCACAGCCAGTACGACCCGGCCAAAGGCGCGCAAGTCTTGAGCGGCCCGGCACCGCAGCCGCTTTGCGCCGTGCTGCTCGAACACGACACCAAAACCGACACGCTCACCGCCTACGCCACGCTGGGCGGCGAACTTTTCGACGAGTTTTTCAGGAAATACGAATTCAAGCTAAGCCTGGACGTGGGGCCACGCGCCAAAAATGCCGTCTCAGGCCAAGCCACCGTGCGGGAACTGGAGAAATTTTGCCGCAATGCGGTGCAGTGCTGATCCGTTTGCCCTGTGCGCAAAAACCGGGTGAATTGTCTGTTAACATGGGTGTTAACCACGATGTCAAAAACACCTGCCGATCCAGAGATTTAAGAATTTTCGGCCTCTAGGTCTCGTAAAATATGGAAATGTAGCTATAGTTATTATAGCGTACGAATCTACGTCACAAGACAATTTGATGGCCGCGTTGGCCGCAAAGCAGCCGTCAGAACGTCTTCGACGCCACAGCGCCGCAACTACAACTTCGCCAATCGTTCCAGCGCCAATTGCAGAGTGTCATCTTTCTTGGCGAAGCAAAACCGCACCACGCGCTGGTCGAAGCTGTTCCCGTAGAAGGCCGAGAGCGGAATCGCCGCCACGCCGATCTCGGTGGTCAGCCATTTGCAGAAATCGGCGTCGCTCAAGCTGGCTGCGGCGCCGCCCAGCGCGCTGATGTCCACACACTGGAAATAGGTGCCTTCGCCGGGCAGAATCTTGAATTTGGTGTGCGCCAGGCCCGCGCGGAACAGGTCGCGTTTGCGCTGGTAAAACGCGGGCAGTTCCAGGTAGGGTTTCGGGTCTGCCATGTAGGCCGCCAAGCCGTATTGCACCGGCGTGTTGACGGTGAACACGTTGAACTGGTGCACCTTGCGGAACTCGGTGGTCAGGCTTGCCGGGGCGGCCACGTAGCCTACTTTCCAGCCGGTGACGTGGTAGGTTTTGCCGAAACTTGAGACGATGAAGGCGCGGGCCGCCAGGCCTGCGAACCGCGCGGCGCTTTGGTGCGCTTGGCCGTCAAACACCATGTGTTCGTAAACCTCGTCGCTGATGAGCAAGATATTGGTAGGGGACAGAATCTCCTGCAATTTCAGCATGTCGGCTTCAGACCACACCGTGCCGCTCGGGTTATGCGGGCTGTTGATGATGATGGCGCGGGTTTTGGTGGTGATGGCGCTGGCAATTTTGCTGAAATCGGGCCGAAACGTGCCCGGTGTGAGCGGCACCCGCACCACCACGCCACCGGCCAGCTCGATGTTGGGCACGTAGCTGTCGTAACAGGGCTCCAGCACGATCACTTCGTCGCCGGGGTGGACAATGGCCAGCACAGCGGTGATGATCGCTTGGGTGGCCCCGGCAGTGATGGTGATTTCACTCGCGGCGTTGTAGTCGCGACCGTAACATGCTTTGATTTTTGTAGCAACCATATCTCGCAAAACCTGCACGCCCAGCATGGAGGGGTATTGGTTGAGGCCTTGCAGCATGGCGGCCGTGACGTCGTTGACGAGTTTTGGGTCGCAATTGAAATCCGGAAAACCCTGGCCCAGGTTGACGGCTGATTTTTCGGTGGCCAGCGCCGACATCACGGTGAAAATGGTGGTGCCCACAGAGGGCAGGCGCGTTTGCAGGGGCGGGGTCAAAGAGAGCTTCATGGAACAAATGTCAAACAAGGTTGAAGTACGAGGGTTGAAGCACGGTCAAAATCAGGATTCACCGGCCTGCCCGGCCATGGCCTGCACGATGTGGTCACGGTCCAGGCGGTCGCTGAGCAACTCGGCAAATTTGTAGGCGAAATTGCGCAGGTAGGCGCCGCGTTTGAAGGCGACCCGGGTCACGTTTTGGCCAAACAGGCGTCCTGCGGGATGGATCACCAAGTCGGATTTGCTGTTGGCTTTGCCGTCTGCTTTTGCGTTTTCCTCCACCACGTCGCGCACCGCCATCTCGGCGGCGATGCCTACGCCCAGGCCCAGCCGCACATAGGTTTTGATGACGTCGGAGTCAATCGCTTCGAGCGCGATGCGGGGCTGCAACTTGCGGGCAGCGAAGGCGGTGTCGATCTTGGTGCGCCCGGTGTAGGAGGGGTGGTAGGTGATCAACGGCTCCTTGGCGATGTCTTCGAGCGTGATGTTTTCCTTGCCCGCCAGCGGGTGGCCCGCAGGCAACACCAGCACGTGTTGCCACTCATAACAGGGCATGGTCACCAGCTCGGCATAACCCGCAAGCGACTCGGTGGCGATGCCGATGTCGGCCACTTCGTCGATCACCATGCGGGCCACCTGCTCAGGTGAGCCTTGGTGCAGACTCACGTTGACCTTCGGGTAGGCCTCACGCAGGCGCGCCACGGAGTCCGGCAACACATAACGGGCCTGGGTGTGGGTGGTGGCCAGGGAGAGCGTGCCGCTGTCTTCAGCGCTGAACTGTTCACCGATGCGCTTTAAGTTGCCAAGCTCGCGCATGATCACTTCGATGCTTTTAAGCACGTGCTGGCCGGGTTCGGTGATGCGTTTGAGGCGTTTGCCATGGCGCGTGAAAATGTCCACGCCAAGCTCCTCTTCCAGCTCGATGATGGCTTTGGACACGCCCGGTTGTGAGGTATGCAGGGCCTTCGCCGCTTCCGTCAAATTGAGGTTGCGCCGGGCGGCTTCTTGGACAAATCGGAATTGATGCAGGTTCATAACTAATTACGGCAGAAGTCGGAGTTTATTATGCCGTCGCAATCTAAGGAGTTTCGCCCAAATTCCAGGCAAAGTCAGTTTCTAAGCGCCATTGGGTGCGGGTTCCGGGGGGTAATAACGCTCGAAGTACTGGTACACCAACCAACTGCCCAAAAGTGTGAAAGGAAAGGCCCACAACACGTCACTGAGCCAATGGGCGCCCACGGAGACCCGGGCGAACCCGATCAACAAACCCGACACCACCCCTGCGGCCAGCCACCACCAGCGGCGGCGCCGGTGAATCAACATCAGGGTGGCCAGAAAAATGCCATCGGAGGTGTGCCCGCTGACAAAGGCGCAGTTGTCGTCGCATTGGTGGGCCACCACAAATGCGGGCGTGAATTTCTTCTCGCCGACAAATTCGGTGACATGGAAGGGCCTTGCCCGCGTGGTGATTTCTTTCACGCCGCTGACCACCAAACCTGGGCCAACCAGCAGCGCCAGCCCGACAAAAGCCACGGGCCGCGCCCAATGCCGGAATTTTTGTGACCGGTCGGTCAACCACCACAGCGGCAGGCAGGCCACAGCGATGCTGCGAAACAAGGTGGGCACGTGTTCGTTGATGAGATCAACCCACCACCATTGGCCGGCCTTGAGCGTTGGGTTGGTTTTTAAAAAGTAGCCCGACGCCGCAATATCCAGCGCAGGAAAGAGTGCCGGCACGAGCGCCACTGCAACGCTGCATGCCCACAGCATGTAAAAGGCGCGCAGGGTGGCCGTGTCTTCTTTGGGCATCACGCAATCGGGCTCATGCTGCGGGAAACACCGCCAAGCGTGCGGCCAGGTCCACCAGGCGAGGGTCTTCGCCAATCGACGGTAAGAGCGTGAATTCAGCGTTTGGGTGGCTTCGGCGGATGGCCGAGAGCAGCGTGGGCAAATCTTCCCTGGCATGTTTGCCCACCCCCAAAAACAAGGGCAAGATGGTGAGGCGCGTAACGCCCAGCGCCACCAGTTCAGCCGCGACTTGGGGCAAGGCGGGTGTTGTCAACTCCAAATAGGCGCATCGTACCAGCGCGGCAGGGTCAAGCGCCTGGGCACGTTGCGCAATGGCCTCCATGGGTTGGCGCCAGAGCGGGTCACGCGAGCCATGGGCAAAAAAAATGAGGGCGCGTTTTTCGGCCGGGTTTTGGGTTGGGGATTTCATGTGCCCGCTACCTTCTGAGCACCAGCCAGCCAAACGCGGCCAGGGAAAGCAGGGTGTAAATCATGCCTGGCAGCGCGGCGGTCAGCCAGGGTTGCCATTGCTGCAACTCGCCGATGTAACCCGAGACGTTGTTAAGAAAAAAGAAGCTGATGCCGGCCATCACGCCGCCAAACACGTAACCCGAGATGCCCTCGTTGCGGAAATGCAGATAGGCAAAAGGCAGGGCCAGCACCACCATGACAAGGCAACTCAAGGGGTAAAACACCTTTTTCCAGAACTCGATTTCATATCGCTGCGCGGTTTGGCCGTTGGCGTCGAGGTGGCGGATGTACTGAAACAGGTCGATGGTGCCCATACGGTCAGGCTTGAGCACGGCGGTGGAGACCATTTCAGCACTGATCTCTGTGCGCCAACGGTATTCGGCCATTTTGGTGCGTTCAACAGGGGGGCCTTGGGCGGTTTTATCGTCTTTTTCCGCGTCTGCGGCGAACTCGGTGCGTTGGGCGTCCGCCAACACCCAGGCATCGACGCCAGCAAAACGCGCCGATTCAGCGTGGGTCATTGAAACCACACGGCCCCGGTTGTCAAATTCGAAAATCCGCAGGCCCAACATGCGGCCGTCCGGCGCGATGGCAGTGACATTGACGGCAAACTGCGCATAGTGCTGTTTTTCCCGCAGCCAGGCACCGGTGCGGCCCACGGTGATATTGCCGTCATAACGCGCCTTGAGCAGTTGCGCTGTGCGGTCTGACCACGGCGTTAAATAGTCGCCCACGGCAAAGGTGAACACCACAAACCCGGCGCCGGCAGCCAGCAAAATTTTGAGCGCCCGCGTCGGCCCCAGGCCGCTGGTGCGCAGGATGGTGAATTCCGAGCTTTGGGCAAACCGGGCCATCACAAAAATAGTGCCGATCAGCACCGTGATGGGCAGCAATTCGTACAAATGGCTGGGAATCAGCAGGGCCACGTAGGTCAAGGCCTGTGGCAACTGGTAGTCGGGTGACTTGGGGTTGCCAATGTTCTGGATTTGCTCCACCACGTCGAAGAAGGAAAAAAGTGCCAGAAACCCCAGCGTCACGAAAGTGACGGCGTAGATTACCTCGCCGAAAATCAGGCGATGGATGGTTCTCATGCAGTCGCTCCGGGCTGCTGCTGCGTGTTTGCACGCGGCCACAAGGACAGGCTCCAATTGTTATGGCGAATCGTCAGCCAGGTGACGCTCAAAGCCAACACGCCGCCATGCAACAAGAGCACAAATGCGAGAAAACCGATTTTTTCCTGGGCGATCCAGTTTTGCCCCAAATTAAGCAGATTCAGGTAAATCTGGAAGGCAAACAGTGAAAAAACCAGATTGCCGGTGCGCCCCATGCGGGGGTTGATGCGCGAGGACGCAATCGCCAAAATGATCAGGTTGGCCGCTGCCAACGCGAAGCCGATGCGCCAGGAGATTTCCCCCAAATTTCGGGGTGTGGGTGCGAGCAGCAGATTGAGGCTCGGCACGGTGTTCAAGGGTGAGTCGTCTCGCAGGCCGGTTTGCCCAGTGGCCACGCGGGTGCCGTACTCCTCAAATTCACTCACCTTGAGATCCGATTTGCCGATGCTGTTCTCCAGGCGCTGGCCGTTTTTCAGGATCAGAAACTGGTCATTGCCAATGTTGTCGATGTGCCCGCTGCTGGCGGTGGTGACGGTTTCTTTGTCACCTTCTGTGGTGGCTATGAACACGTTGTTTCCTGAGCGCAGGCTGGTGGGGTTTTTTTCCACAAAAAACACTTTGCTGCCGTCGGCAGACTCCTGAAAGCGGCCAGGTTCAACCCGATCCAGGTCACCACGGCGTTCATAGTGGTCACGAATGTCTTCTATGCGCTGGTTGGCCCAGGGCAAGGCAAACAGAGCCAAAGCGCCCACGGCCAACAGAATCGGCCAGGCAAACCGGTAGAGTGGCGCGATGAGCCCGGTCAAGCCGGTGCCGCTGCCAAACCAGATGACCATTTCGCCGTCACGGTACAGGCGCGTCAGGGTGGCCACCACGGCAATGAACAGCCCCATCGTCATGATGTTCGGCAGAAAAGTCAGCACGGTGTAGCCCATCACCATCATCACGTCGGACGGGTTGAAACTGCCGCGCGAGGCCTGCCCAAGCGTTCGGATCAGGGTCATCGTCATCACCACCGTCACCAGCACGATGAAGGTGGCGCCAAAACTGCGGGCAAGCTCCTTTCGGATGGAGGAATGGAATAACATGTCGTGAAGAGGAAAATAGGAATTATGAACTTTGAATTCAAGTCGGGAAGCCTGGGCGTTGCGGCCAGCCAAAAATGTGACGCTTTGCTGCTCTTGGTGCCAGCGTCTTTCAAGCCCGGCACCGACAAATTGTCGCTATTGGTCAAGGAACTGCGGGCGAGTGGCGATTTTGAGGACAAACCCGGCAAACTGGCGCAAATCTACCGCCCAGAGGGCGTTGGCAGCCCGCGCCTGGTGGTGGTGGGCGTGGGCCAAGGAGCCGCCAAAGAGGTTCGCCTAGGCGTAGTGGCAGCGGTGGGCGCGTTGAAGGGGCTGGCTTCTGTCAAAAAAGTTGTGCTCTGTTTTGCAGAGGAAGCGACGGCCGGCGCACTCAGCGCGGGGGTCTTGGCGCTGGCGGACGCCAGTTACGTCTACACCACCACCAAGTCGAAGCCGGAAGGCCGCAAACTGGTCAGTGCCCTGGTCTGCGCCCCTGAGGGTGAAGGTTTGAAGGCGGCTTTTGACCGCGCGGTGGCCACCGTGCAGGGTATTGAATTCGCCAAGGAATGGGGCAACCGCCCCGCCAACCATGCGACCCCCACCATGCTGGGCCAGGCCGCCAAATCATTGGCGCGTTTCAAGGGCGTCAGTTGTGAGGTTTTGGGGCCCAAACAGGTGGCCAAACTCGGCATGGGCTCTTTCATGGCCGTCGCGCAGGCCTCCAGCGAGGAGTTGCGTTTTGTCGTCCTGAAATACAGCGGTGCGGCCAAAACCCAAGCACCGGTGGTGCTGGTCGGCAAGGGCATCACCTTCGATACCGGTGGCATCTCGCTCAAACCGGCCCCTGAAATGGACGAAATGAAGTTCGACATGTGTGGCGCGGCCAGCGTGCTGGGCGTGTTCCGTGCTTTGGCTGAAATCAAGCCAGCCATCAATGTGGTGGGTTTGATCCCCACCTGCGAAAACATGCCGGGCGGGCGGGCCCTGAAGCCCGGTGACGTGGTGACCAGCATGAGTGGCCAAACCATCGAAGTGCTCAATACGGATGCCGAGGGCAGGCTGATTTTGTGCGACGCCCTGACCTATGCTGAGCGATTCAAGCCGCAGGCTGTGGTGGACATCGCGACGCTGACAGGCGCTTGCGTAATTGCCTTGGGCGGCGTGCGCAGCGGCCTGTTTGCCAGCTCGGATGCGCTTGCTCAGCAGTTGCTGGCGGCGGGCGAAGCGTCTTTGGACTTGTGCTGGCGCATGCCTTTGGATGACGACTACGCGGAAGGCCTAAAAACTAATTTTGCCGACGTGGCCAATGTGGCGGGGCGTGCAGGCGGCGCCGTGACTGCGGCCAAGTTTTTGCAGCGTTTTACCGGCAAATTTGACTGGGCGCACCTCGATATTGCCGGCACCGCCTGGAAAAGCGGCGCTGCCAAAGGGTCAACCGGCCGGCCCGTGGCGCTTTTGCTCGAATTTGTGACGCAGCGCGCTGCTGCTGAGGCCATTCAAGCGACTCCGCCCGGCAAGACGGTCCAGCCAACGGAAAAGGCCAAAAAACCAATCGGGCGCGCACAGTGACCGAGATTTCGTTTCATTTCAACGCGCCGGACAAAATCAACCACACCTGCCGCGTGTTGAGAAAAGCCTGCAATGCGGGCCACCGCGTGAATGTGGTCGGCAAGCCTGAGATTTTGCGGCAAATTGATGTGGCGCTGTGGACTTTTTCTCCGCTGGACTTTGTCCCCCACTGTTTTGCCGATGCGGCTGCCTCTCTGTTGGCGCACACCCCTGTCGTTTTGGGACAAGCCGAGTCGGCGTCCGGCCAGGCGGGTTCGAACCAGATGTTGATCAATCTCGACGCGCATATCCCGGCCGGTTTTGAGCGTTATGAACGCGTGATCGAACTGGTGGGCCTTGACGACGCTGATCGCCAACACGCCCGCGAGCGCTGGAAACACTATGCTGCAAGGGGTTACGCCATCGTGCGGCATGATTTGTCTGCCAGCGCGCCATGACAGCCCCCGCCATCCCCAAAAACTTGCCGCGATTTTTACCGACGCTCACTGAGGTGGTTCAGGTGCGGGCGTCCACACACGCGGCCAGCGCGCCCGACGTGGACGTTGACGAGTTGATCGACCGCATCATGCTACGCCTGGACGGGCCCCTGCAGGGCGCGCTGCAAGCAGCCCTTGGTTCGCTGGTGATCGATAAACTGCGGGAAATGGAGCCGCGCATCCGCGACGAGGTGGATCGCGCAGTGCGTCTGACGGTCGAAGAAGCGATTGCGCAGGAAATTGCGGCGGCATCAACGGCTGGCCCTACAGGCCGTTGACGGCTTGATGAGGCATCTGCTTGGTATCTTCCCTATGGAAGATGCTCGCGTTTTTGCGTTATCCTGCGCGTCTTGGAATTTATTCATTCACAAGAACGGGCTTCCCGGTCTTAATTTTGGAGTTGATTATGCAAATGAAATTGAAAATAACCGTTGTCGCTGCTTTGGCCGCTGCCGCAGGCGTGGCGCTGGCGCAGGACATGGTGGTCAAGATCGGTCACGTGGGCCCCATCTCTGGCGCGCAAGCTGCCTACGGCAAAGACAATGAAAATGGCGCGCGCATGGCCATTGAAGACCTGAATGCCAAAGGCGTGACGATTGGCGGGAAAAAAGTCAAATTTGAATTGGTGGCTGAAGACGACGCTGCCGATCCCAAGCAAGGCGCTGCGGTTGCACAAAAGCTGTGTGACGCCAAAGTAGCTGGCGTCGCCGGTCACCTGAACTCTGGCACTACGATCCCAGCATCCAAGGTGTACAACGATTGCGGCATCCCGCACATCACGCCTTCTGCCACCAACCCCAACCTGACCAAGCCGGGTTACAAAACCACTTGGCGTCTGCTGGCCAATGACAACGCCCTGGGCGCTGGCCTGGCTTTCTATGCCGCTGACGCGTTGAAATTGAAGCGTATTGCCATCATTGACGACCGCAGCGCTTATGGCCAAGGTGTCGCTGAAGTGTTCAAACGGACTGCTGTTTCCAAAGGCATCACCATTGTGGACGATCAGTTCACCACGGACAAATCCGTTGACTTCATGTCGATCCTGACCGCGATCAAATCCAAAAACCCTGATGGCGTGTTCTTCGGTGGCATGGACCCCCAAGCTGGCCCCATGCTGCGCCAGATGGAGCAACTCGGCATGACCAACGTCAAATACTTCGGTGGCGACGGTATCTGCACCAATGATTTGATCAAACAGTCGGCCGGTGCCAAGACCCTTGACAACGTGATTTGCGCCGAAGGCGGTGCATCACTCGCCAAAATGCCTGGCGGCGACGCCTGGATGAAGCGTTATGAAGCCAAATACCCCAAGCAGTTCCAGGTTTACAGCCCGTATGTGTATGACGCTGTGCATGTGCTGGTTGACGCGATGGTGCGCGCCAACAGTGCTGATCCGAAGGTTTACGGCCCGATGATCGGCGCGACCAACTACAAAGGCATCACCACCACGGTGCAGTTTGAGTCCAACGGCGAGTTGAAAAACCCCGCCATGACGCTCTACACCTACAAAGGTGACAAGAAGATCGCCCTGAACTAAATCGTTCTGGCCTCTTTTGAAAAGCCGCCTTCGGGCGGCTCTTTTCTTGGGCGATTTGCGGGCACGAAGGAAATGCCGACGATGCTCAGCTAAAATAATGGCCACTGGAGAGGTGGATGAGCGGTTTAAGTCACACGCCTGGAAAGCGTGCGAGGGGTAAAACCCTCCGCGGGTTC
>JANLYO010000041.1:0-6517 GCA_031365665.1 Rhodoferax sp.
TCCTGTACTTGGCCCCAAAGATACAGAATCAGTTCGTCCTTCTGCGCATGGCTCAGTTGGCTTAGATCTGGCGGGCTTTGCACGGTTCCAATTGTCGCTCTGCTTTTAATAGCGCGTCAAGAGGGGGCTGAGTAGTTACGAAATTATAGAAAAATAACGCTTCCAGGTCTCGTGTTTATTGGTTTTAATGCTATTAAATAAATAGTGTAAAAATCACTCACAGCGCTTGGGGTGTGGCAACTCCCAGCTTGTCGGCCCACGGCGTGAGCGTCGGCATGATGGATGGGTACAAATCCACACCGTTTTCAAGCTGGTGTGCCGACAGCTTCAAGCCACGCTCGCCCGGTGTGCGCACCGCCTGGCCTGCCTTGGCCGGTCGCGAGGCGTGGCACAACTCGGCCACCTTGTCGGTCTGCCGCGTGAAGGCCGCCAGGCCTGAAAACGCCGCCGGGTCGATGATCTGTAAAAACACCGTGGCGCCCCAGCCTTCCTTCGGGTCGGCGCGGCCCAAACCGGCCAGGCCGCCCGTGAGGCCTTCGACCAGCCAGGTCATGCCGTAACCCTTGTGGCCCGAATCCAGCCCGCCGGTGGGCAGGATCGTGCCTTTGGGCTCGCGGAACAGGGCACCGGGGTCATCCGTCGCGTTGCCGTGGCCATCGAGCACCCACGGGGCCGGAAGCCGCTTGCCTTCAGCGTGCAGGCGATTCGTCAGGCCATTGGTCGTGGCGGAGCACGAGATGTCCGTCACCACCGGCAGGCCGTTGGTCGGAATACCGGCGCTGATCGGGTTGGGCGTAAACACCGCGTCCAGCCCGCCAAAAGGCGCGACGCTGGCGTTGTTGAAGTCGGAGCAGGTCAGGATCATCATCAGGCCCTGGTCGGTGGCCCGCTTGTGGAACGAGGCGAGGCTGGCGATGTGGTGGCTGCGGCGGATCACCACGCTGCAGGTGCCTTGCGTGCGGGCCCGTGCGGCGGCCAGTTCCATGGCTTTCAACACCAGCCACGGCCCCGGCAGGCGCTGGCCGTCCCAAGTCACTGCGGCGGGGAAGTCGCTGACCACAATGGGCTCGCCGTCTTTGCGCATCCCGCCTTTGTCCAGCTCGCCCAGGTACGGCGCCAACTGCGCCAGGCCGTGTGTGGTGTGGCCCATCAAATCGCCCTCGACGAGGATGTCGGCCACGGCCTGCGCCTTGTCGTCGTTCAGGCCAGATTTCACCAGCAGGGTTTTGGCAAAGTCGATCAGGTCACGGTGGTGGAAACGTGTTGTAGTTGGCGCGACGTTGGACATGGTGATTTCAAAGGTATGACGAAAGGGGTGAGCTTAGCGCATAGCGGTTCGGCATCCCTACCCGGAACCCGTAGCGGCAAAAACGGGAACAGAGGCAAAAGCACACTGACCCACTTTAGGCATCGCCACCCAGCACCGCAAACTACAATGACACCCTAGCCCCAAATCCCCATGAACGCTATCGCAGACCTCTCCACGCGGGACGTGTCTTTCTTCCCCCGCCCCGCCAAGCCGCTCACCAGTTACCGCAAATACTGGGCGGCGCGTTTTGGCACGGCCAAATTTTTGCCGATGAGCCGCAAAGAGATGGACGTGCTGGGCTGGGATAGCTGCGACATCATCCTCGTCACCGGCGACGCCTATGTGGACCACCCCAGCTTCGGCATGGCGGTGATCGGCCGCATGCTGGAGGCGCAGGGTTTTCGCGTCGGCATCATTGCGCAGCCCGACTGGCAAAGCGCCGAAGCCTTTCGCGCTCTGGGCAAACCCAACCTGTTCTGGGGTGTGACGGCCGGCAACATGGACAGCATGATCAACCGCTACACGGCGGACTGCAAGATCCGCTCGGACGACGCCTACACCCCCGGCGACGTGGGCGGCAAGCGGCCTGACCGCGCGGCCATCGTTTACAGCCAGCGCTGCCGCGAGGCCTTCAAGGACGTGCCCATCATCCTGGGTGGCAGTGAAGGTTCGCTAAGACGCATCGCGCACTACGATTACTGGAGCGACAAAGTGCGCCGCAGCATTGTGGTGGACGCCAAGTGCGACTTGCTGCTGTATGGCAATGCCGAGCGTGCGATTGTGGAGATTGCGCATCGCCTGGGCGCGCGTGAACCGGTGCAGAACATCACTGATGTGCGTGGCACGGCCTTTGTGCGCCGCACTGACGACGAGACGCGCCTGGGCTGGTTCGAGATCGACTCGACCGAGGTGGACATGCCCGGCCGCGTGGAAGACCACGTCAATCCCTACATGACGACTTCGGAAGCGGCGGCGGCGCAGGGCAGCAGTTGCGCGAAAGAAGACGCCGAAAAAGCGGAAAATTCGAGTGCTATAAATAATATAGCAAATAATGTAGATTCCACGAGACCTGATGCATTAAAAACTTCAAAGGCAGCGGCAGAAAGCGTCATATCCTTCGTATCGAACCCAAATTGGGTATCTTCTCGTGTTTCGGGCGGCAAACAGAAAGTTCCCCCGCGTGATCGAAGCGTGATCCGCCTGCCCGCCTACGAGCAGGTGCGCGGCGATGCTGTGCTTTATGCCCACGCCAACCGGGTCTTGCACCTGGAGACCAACCCCGGCAATGCCCGCGCGCTGGTGCAGGCGCATGGCGAGGGTGCCACCGCGCGCGACGTGTGGATCACCCCGCCACCGATCCCCTTGACCACCGTCGAGATGGATTTTGTGTTCGACTTGCCCTACGCGCGCAGCCCGCACCCCGTGTATGCGGACGCCAACGGCAGCCACGACCACGCCACCAAAATCCCGGCATGGGAGATGATCCGCTTCAGCGTAAACATCATGCGCGGCTGCTTTGGCGGCTGCACGTTTTGCAGCATCACCGAGCACGAAGGCCGCATCATCCAGAGCCGCAGTGAAGACTCGGTCATCAAGGAGCTGGAAGACATCCGCGACAAGGTCAAAGGCTTCACCGGAACCATTTCAGACCTGGGCGGCCCGACGGCCAACATGTACCGCATCGGCTGCAAGAGCGTCGAGATCGAAGCCGCCTGCCGCAAGCCCAGCTGCGTCTACCCCGGCATCTGCAGCAATCTCAACACCAGCCACGCGCCGCTGATCCACATGTACCGCCGCGCGCGGGCGCTCAAGGGTATCAAGAAGATTTTGATCGGAAGCGGCCTGCGTTACGACCTGGCCGTGCAAAGCCCCGAGTACGTGAAGGAGCTGGTGACGCACCACGTCGGCGGCTACCTCAAAATCGCGCCTGAACACACCGAGCAAGGCCCGCTGACCAAGATGATGAAGCCCGGCATCGGCAGCTATGATAAGTTCAAGCAGATGTTTGAAAAGTTCAGCCTGGAAGCCGGCAAAAAGCAGTTTCTGGTGCCGTATTTCATAGCGGCCCACCCAGGCACCAGTGATGAAGACATGATGCACCTGGCCCAGTGGCTGAAGAAAAACGGCTTCCGCGCCGACCAGGTGCAAACCTTCTACCCCAGCCCCATGGCCACTGCCACCGCCATGTACCACAGCAACCGCAACCCGCTGCGCAAAGTGCGCCGCGAGGCTGCTGCCGAAGATGTTGTCGATATCGTGCGCGGTGAAAAGCGCCGCCGCCTGCACAAGGCGTTTTTAAGGTACCACGACCCGAACAACTGGCCACTCTTGCGCGATGCGCTCAAAGCCATGGGCCGGGCGGATTTGATTGGCAATGGCAAGCAGCATTTGATCCCGACGTTTCAGCCGCTGGGGGATGGGGGGTATCAGAGTGCGCGGAGGAAGAATTCGACGGCTGCGCCGGTGAAATCTTCGCCGTCAAAAGTGAATGCGCAACCTGTTAAGGGCCGGATGCTGACGCAGCATACCGGGCTGCCTCCAAGGAATACAGGTGCGGATATTGCGGAACGCAAAGCCATTCGAGGCCGATGAACTGACTACAGCTTGTATTGAAATCGACCCGGTCATTCCAGGTAGCGTCACGGGTTAGTGGTGCTGCCCAACGATTTCGGTGCGTCAAACGCCGGAGTTTCCCCATCGCTTAGTGCGGTTTTCAAGCTGTTTGGCAATTCCGGTAGGTCTTCAATTTTGTAGTCAGCGTTGGTCACGCCCAGCTTAAGATAAGGTGGCATAACTTGTGTGCCCCGTATTTTTCGGTACCACAATCCAATGTTTCGATCCCACCACCCTTGCCGACTAGCCGTCAAGGTGACCCAAAGAGCGTCGTAGGCTTTAAGGTATTTTTCTTCATTCCTCGAAGCACGGTCTGCGAGGCTGCATGTCAATGCGGTGACGCGGCTGATCAGCTCTGGGCCAACCTCTTTTTCTATTTCTTCAAAAGATTGAATATTTTGGGTGGCTCTTACTCTGGCAACTGCTTTCTGACGTTCGGGAATCCATTCATTGCGCTTGCCATGCTGTGCCAGCAAGTCACGGTGCAAAATTTGTGCATACTGAAGTGCATTTATCGTTGCCGCGTTCTTGCCGTTTTCGAACAGAAACCCAATCGAGTTGAAATCTATCTTGCTGTCGTCAATTTGCAAAAATGTCGGTTGCAGCAAGGCCCAAATTGGCTCATTGCCTGTGAGTTCTGATCGAGCAACATTTTCACGAAAATCTCGGCGAAACAAAAGAAAATCGTTGTACTGATTTTTTAACGTGAACAGGGCTACATTCCCGGCAACAAGGTGCTCCCGCTTTCTTTTGCGATAGTCAAGCAGACGCGCCGACCACAATGCAAAACCAAATCCTAAAAAAGAACCAACTACGATTTTGATGAGTTCAAATAATTCCCGCTTACGCGAGAAAATGAATTCAATAATTTGATCCACTCAATTCTCCAACACCACAAACGTCGGTTTTTCCAAGTGAGCCAAGGTCTCCACCAAACGCGGAATCATCGGCAAGAAACTCTCCAATTTGTTGTTCGGCGCAACGAGCACCACAACGGACAGGGATAGCTGCTCTGTGTTTTGCTGGTATCGCATGTTTTGATCGCCTGTGACCAAAACGTCAAACTGACTGGTTGCAGCGGCTAGAAGTTTGCCGTTAGTCAGCCCGCTCCAGCCCATTTGCTGAACGGTGCGCACGTGATGGCTGGTGAGTGAAAAGCCGAGTTTTCTCGGCAGCGACTCATCAAGCAGGATGCGCATTCAACTGGGACTCTTTGGCTTGCCGCAGGACGCCTTGGGCCATTTCACGTGTGACCGACGGGAACTCATCCAGAAATTCGCCCAAGGGTTCACCGGACTCAAGGTATTCAAACAGAATGCGCACGGGCACGCGGGTGCCAACGAACACAGGGGTGCCACCTAAAAGCTCGGGGTCAGAATGAATAAGGGGGCTTGTGTCCATATCGCAATGGTACGGCCAGTGTCGGTAACTTGCAATTCGCCAGAAAAGTGCTTGACCGTGACACGGATTTGATGAGCGAAGTCCGGGTTGTGTCAGTGTGGTGGCAGATTTCAGCTTTCATTTCCCACGCTTGGCGTCTGCTCGGCGCTGTGCGAGCAAGCGGCGCGTCCCGCCGCCCGCGCCGCTGCCGCGAATGGCGTTGATGGGGTCGCGAAGCTGGGGAATATCGGAAGCAGGAATATTCAGAAGCAGTTGTTTTGTTTTTTCGGCCTGTTTTGTGGTCTGCAATTGATGCAGGCCTTGCGCCATGGTTCTCTTTACCGTCTCTGGCAGGCGCGGCATCGGCAAATGGGCCTGCGCCATCAACAGGAAAAGCTCCTCGGCGTTGTCCGTACCCAGTTGCTTCAAAGTCTGTTTGATGGTGGCTTGGCCCAAGGAGAACGCGACCAGGTCTTTGTAGTGCTGGTTGACGGTGGCCGAAGTGCTATTGGTCGTAATTTCGGTCTCCAGACTTGTTCAAGCCGGGCTCAACACCACCAGCAACGAGGGCGGCAAAAGCTGCCTGAAGCCCTTGTCAAACGTCACAAAAGGCTCGCCCAGGCTTAGGGCCAGCGAAGCGAGGTGCGCGTCGGGTATCTGGTTGGCGGACAGCTGCTTCTTCAGCACCAGGCTGCGGAAATTCGCCCATTCTGACGTTGACGCTGGCACCTGCACATGGGCGTCTTCCAAAAGCCAATCCACAAAATCAAGCGCTTGTTCGGCTGTGGCAGGGTTGGGGAATATCTTGCTGTGCGTCACCAAGCGCAAAAAGCCGCTGACCACCTGCATCGGCAGGGCCAGATGCTGGCCGCTTCTGGAATCTTTGAGCGTCCGCTTCAACCAGTCTGCGGCCACTTTGTGGTGCGGGTGGTCGGCCCGGAACGCGGCGACCAGCACGTTGACATCAGGCAGCATGGTCGGCGGCGTCCAGCATCTCGCGGGTGCTCAGGCCACTCAGGCCGGGGGTCAAGCCGGTTTTGCCGTTGAACACCGGCATGGCCCTGCGCCGTGAAGCCGCAGCTTGGCCAGTGGCGCGCAAGCGCATCCGCAGGCCTTCTTCGATCAGGCGTGTCAAGGTCAGGTGTTGCCGGGCGGCCAGGGCTTTGGCTTCGGTCAGCAGAGCGTCGTGCAGATTCAGTGTAGTTTTCATTCTAT
>JANLYO010000044.1:0-19808 GCA_031365665.1 Rhodoferax sp.
CTGTACTTGGCCCCAAAGATACAGAATCAGTTCGTCCTTCTGCGCATGGCTCAGTTGGCTTAGATCTGGCGGGCTTTGCACGGTTCCAATTGTCGCTCTGCTTTTAATAGCGCGTCAAGAGGGGGCTGAGTAGTTACAAAAATTTTGAAAATGCGGGTTATTTGGCAAATTGTTAATACCCATGTTAACAATTGTTTGAAAACCTCTGTTATTTGCCTGTAGGTTTCCTGCGTTCGATACGCGCGCCGACCGGGCGGACGTCGATCAAGCACCCGGCATTTAAACCAATCCACTCCTTAACCCGTTCTCCCGCGCCACGTCCGCCAGAAAGTCGGAAGTGGCAAGGCTGGCTTGGGTGGCGCAGCCGCTATCGTCATCACCCTCTTTGGCCCATTGCGGGTAGGCCGCCCGGAAGGTGGCCATCATCTCTGGCAGCGGGATATCGACAAAGGCACCGCGCTGCAGCAGGTATTCCATGTGGCGGTTGCCGGCCCTGTCGAAGGGGTGGTAGATGGAGTCGCTCACGCCGTCAAATTCCAGCGGCAAGAGGCCAAAACGCTCACACAGCTCGATGTTGAAGGCCGGGGTGGCTTTGCGCCACGCGCCGTCGAGCCAGATGTCGGTGTAGCCGTGCCAGTGGTACACGTCCGTGGAGAGGATCTGGCGCAGGCGCTCGGTGGAGAGATGGTTGCGCACGTCGGCATAACCCACGCGCGCCGGGATGCCCACGGCGCGGCACGCCGCCGCCAGCAGCGCGGCTTTGGGCGAGCACCAGCCGAAGCCTTTTTCGATGACGCGGCTGGCGCGCATGCCCTGGGCACGCATCTCGACACGGTAGGGGTCGTAGCGAAAACCGTCGCGCACAGCCAGGTACAGCGCCACGGCGCGTTCGCGCGGGGCTGCGCCCTTGGCGTGCGTGGCGGCAAACTTCTGCACGGCGGGGTGCTCACTGTCAACCATGTCGGTGGCGTGCAGGCAGTCTTCGGGTGGGGGGTCAGTTCTCTGTAACATAGGCACAATTTAACACTGGAGACAAGCATGTCAATGTCCAACATCTTCGGCCACTTGTTGAGCCGCCGCCAATTGGCTGCCGTGGCCGCTGCGGCTGCCGTCGCTTCCATCACGGGCCTGGCCGCGACGCCTGCCTTGGCGCAGAGCAAACAGCTGCTGCGCATCTCCACTCCCGCCGTGCCCGACGACTGGCACGCCAAGATGTGGACGGTGATGAAAGACGAGTTGGAGAAAACTGCGCCCGGCCAGTTCGATGCGCAGATCAACCTGAACGCCTCGCTGTTCAAGCAGGGCACCGAGCCAGCAGCGATGGCGCGCGGCAACCTGGAGATGTCGTCAATCTCCGCCTTTGACATTGCCAAACTGGTGCCGGAGTTTTCCATTTTTACGGCGGGTTACATCATCCGCGACCCGGACCATTTGATGAAGGTCTTCAACGGCCCCATCGGCAATGACCTGTACAAACTGGTCAGCGAGAAGATGGACATCACCGTGCTCGCGCCGATTTACCTCGGCACGCGCCAGCTCAACCTGCGCGAAGTCAAAAACGTGCGCACACCGGCTGACCTCAAAGGTGTGAAGCTGCGCATGCCGGGCTCCAAGGAGTGGCTGTTCCTCGGCGAAGCGCTCGGTGCCACCCCCACACCGCTGGCTTTTGGCGAGGTCTACCTGGGCCTGAAAACCGGCACTATCGACGGGCAAGACAACCCGCTGCCCACCGTGCGCAGCGCCAAGTTCTACGAGGTCACCAAACAGCTCACGCTGACCAGTCACCTGGTGGACGGCATCTTCATCAGCGTCTCCAACAAGGCCTGGAATGCGCTGAATGCCGACCAGAAAGCCAAACTCAAGGCGGCGGCCATGGCTGCCAGCAAATACAACAACGACAACCGCATTGCCGACGAAAAGCAGATGGTCGATTACTTCAAATCGCAAGGTTTGACGGTGACTACGCCGGATCTGGACGCCTTCCGAAAATCCGTGCAAACGGCTTACCAGAATTCGGAATACGCCAAGCTCTGGCCTGTCGGTATGCTGGATCGCATCAACAACACGCGCTAGAAATTGCGCTGGCTCAAAACGGTCGCCCAAGCCGTGGGCGGCGGTCTTTTCATCACGCTGTTTGTCGTTTTCATCATCCAGATCACGGCGCGTTTCGGCTTCAACAAACCGATGGCCTGGACGGACGAACTGGTGGTGGTGCTCTACGTCTGGGTAATCCTGTGGTCCGCCGCTTTCATCGTGCCCGAACGCGAACATGTGGCCTTTGACCTGATCTGGAACAGTGTGGGCAAACCTGCGCGGCGGGTGATGAAAATCACCGGCAACCTGATGTTGGGTGGCCTGGCATTGTGGGCTATCCCCGCGACCTGGGATTACGTGAGTTTCATGGCGCGCGAGGGAACGCCGGTGCTGGGCATTTCCTTTCGCTGGGTGTTCATGCCTTTTGTGTTTTTGTTTGCCATGCTCGCCCTGCGCTCGGCCTGGAACATCTGGGCGGCGCTGCGCGGCGAGGGGCTGGACGCGGAGCTGAACCTGCAATGAAGCTGCGATGAATTTGGCATGAACTTGGCATTGGGCATCTTGATTGGCGTGATGGTGGTGGCGCTCTTGCTGCGCATGCCGATTGGTTTTTCCATGCTCGCTTCAGGCATCGCCTACCTGGTCGTCAAGCGCCAAGACATTGGCCTGGTGGCCGAACAGGTCGGCAACGGTCTTTACAACAGTTACGTGCTGCTGGCGGTGCCGCTCTTCGTGTTCGCCGCCAACATCATGAATGCGGGCACGGTGAGTGAGCGCATTTTTGACTTCTGCCGCATTCTCGTGGGGCGCATGCGCGGCGGCCTGGCGCAGGTAGACATTTTGGTCAGCGTGATCTTTTCGGGCATGAGCGGCAGCGCGATTGCCGATGCCGCCGGGCCGGGCCTGGTCACGATCAAACAAATGCTGAAAAAGCCGGAATACACACGCGGGTTTGCAGGCGCGGTGGTGGTCGCCAGTGCCACTTTAGGCCCGATCATCCCGCCCTCGATCCCGATGGTGATTTACGCGCTGGTCTCGGGCGCGTCGGTCGGCGCGCTGTTTTTGGGCGGGGTCGTGCCCGGTTTCTTAATGGCAATCTTGATGATGATCGTAGTGCATATCATCGCCGTCAAACGCGACATGCCGCGTGACGACCCAGTGCCCCGATCCGAATGGGCGGGGCTCATTTTTCGCGGTATCTTGCCGCTGTCAATGCCGATTGTGCTGCTGGGCGGCATCTATTCGGGCGCCTTCACGCCGACCGAAGCGGCAGCGGTGGCGGCGCTGCACGCGCTGGTGCTGGCGGCTTTCGTCTTCAGGGCGCTGACCTGGCGCAGCTTTTGGGGCGTGGTGCTGGAGTCCACCCGTGGCAGCGCGGTGATCACGATCATTTTGGCGGGCTCCTTCATGCTGAACTACGCCTTCACCGCCGAAGGTGTGCCGCAAGCCATGGCGCAGTGGGTCGACAGCATGCAGCTGTCGCGTACCGGCTTTTTGCTCTTGGTGAACGTGATGTTTCTGGTGTTGGGCTGCTTTCTGGATGTGTCGGTGCTGCTGCTGGTGTTTGTGCCGATGCTGCTGCCCGCCGCCAAGCTGCTGGGTGTGGATTTGGTGCATTTCGGTGTGTTGGTGGTGCTGAACATGATGATCGGCCTGATCCACCCGCCCTTCGGCATGCTGCTGTTTGTCACCAAAGCGCTGACAGGCATTCCAATTGGCGAGATGATGAAGGAAGGTTGGCCGTTTTTGCTGATGTTGTTGGCTTTGCTTTTGGCGCTAACGTTTTTCCCGCAGATTGTGCTGTGGTTGCCGCAAACGATGGGGTACAAGTCGGCCTAGAAGAGTTCACTTTAAATTTGTCTATTTCGTTCGCACCATGCCCATTTTTCAATCCCGTCTGAACCCCAAATCCGAGGCTTTCAGCCACAACTGCGAACGCATGTTGGGCCTGCTCAGTGAAGTGCAGCGGCTGGAGAAAATTGTCATCACCGAGTCCGAATCCAAACGCGCACGTTTTGAAGAACGTGGCCAGTTGTTGCCGCGCGAACGCGTCGCACGCCTCTTGGATCGCGGCTCGCCATTTCTGGAAATCAGCCGTCTGGCAGGCTTGGCGATGCACGATGACGATGGCAAAAAATCGGTGATGGGCGGCGGCTCCATCGTCGGCATTGGCGTGGTCCAAGGGCGTCGTTGTTTGATCACGGCCAATGACAGCGCCGTGAAAGGCGGCACAGTCGCGCCCATGGGCCTGAGAAAATCGCATCGGGCGCAGCGCCTGGCCATGGAAAATAAGTTGCCGCTGATCTATTTGATCGAAAGCGGCGGGGCCAATTTGCAATACCAAGCGGAGATTTTTGTCGATGGCGGGCGCGGTTTTGCCAACCAGTCGCGCATGTCAGCCATGGGCCTGCCCCAGGTGGCGGTGGTGCACGGCTCCTCCACTGCGGGCGGCGCCTACCACGCGGGCCTGTCTGATTACGTGATCCTGGTGCGGGGCCGCTCCAAAATTTTCCTCGCCGGGCCGCCCTTGGTCAAAGCGGCGATGGGGGAAGATTCGGATGAAGAGGACCTGGGCGGCGCAGAAATGCATGCCAGCGTAACGGGCCTTGGCGAATACCTGTGTGAAGACGACGCCCACGCCATCGCCCAGGCGCGCGAAGTGATGGACAAACTCAAGTGGGATACGGTTAAAACGGCCACCCTGGTCGAAGAGCCGCAGCATGACGAGCAGGAGATGCTGGGTGTGGTGCCCGCCGACGACCGCGAGCCGTATGACGTGCGTGAAGTGATCACACGCCTGGCGGACGGCTCGGATTTCCTCGAATTCAAAGCCGGCTACGCTGCCGACATGATGTGTGGCCACGCCCGCGTTCAAGGCCATTTGGTGGGTATTTTGGGCAACAACGGGCCGATCCAGCCGAATGGCTCCATCAAGGCGGCGCAGTTCATCCAGCTATGCGACCAGTCCAATACGCCGCTGGTGTTTTTGCAAAACACCACGGGTTATATGGTGGGCTCGGTGGCAGAGCAAAACGGGGCGGTGAAACACGGCAGCAAGATGGTGCAGGCGGTGGCCAACGCCCGCGTGCCCAAGTTCACATTTTTGCTGGGCGGCTCTTTTGGCGCGGGCAATTACGGGATGTGCGGGCGCGGCTTTGACCCGCGTTTCATCTTCGCCTGGCCGACAGCACGCACCGCAGTGATGGGCGGCGCGCAAGCGGCAAAAGTGATGGACATCGTCAACCGCGCCAAACTGGAAAAGGCCGGCCAGCCAGTGGATGACGCCAAACTCGAAGCGATGTCAGACGGCTTGCGCAAACTGCTGGACAGCCAATCCACTGCGCTCTTCGGCACCGCCCGCCTGTGGGACGACGGCATCATCGACCCGCGCGACACACGCCGCATTCTGGGCCTGTGCCTGGATATCGTCGAAGAGGCGGACCAGCGCACCTTGCACGGCAACACCTTTGGCGTGGCGCGGTTTTGATCGGGGCACGGCACACCATGAGCACTTCCAAAACCCCCTCCAAAACCTTTGCCAAAATCCTGATCGCCAACCGCGCGGAGATCGCCTGCCGCGTCATCCGCACCGCGCGCAGGCTGGGTTATCAAACCGTCGCCGTCTTCAGCGACGCCGACCGGCACGCCCCCCACGTGGCGCTGGCCGATGAAGCCGTGCACATTGGCCCGGCGTCCGCCGCCGAATCCTATTTGTCCATTGCCAAACTGCTGGATGCCGCCCGCAAATCCGGTGCCCAGGCGATTCACCCCGGCTACGGCTTCTTGAGTGAAAACGCGGCCTTTGCCCGAGCTTGCCTCGATGCAGGCCTGATTTTCATCGGCCCGCCACCTTCGGCGATTGAGGCGATGGGCGACAAAGCCCGCGCCAAGCGCCGCATGATCGCTGCCGGTGTGCCCTGCGCGCCAGGGTATTTGGGCGAAGTGCAAGACGACGCGCATTTAGCCGAAGAAGCCATCAAACTCGGCTTTCCGCTCTTGGTCAAAGCGGTGGCTGGCGGCGGCGGGCGTGGCATGCGCATGGTGCGTGAAGCCCACGAGCTGGCCGACGCCATCACCGGCGCGCGGCGCGAATCGAAAAATGCGTTTGGCGATGGTACCCTGATGTTGGAGCGTTTGATCGAGCAAGGCCGCCACATTGAAATCCAGGTGTTTGCCGACAGCCACGGCAACGCGGTATACCTGGGCGAGCGCGACTGCACCGCGCAGCGCAGGCGGCAAAAGGTGATTGAAGAAGCACCCTCGGCCATCGTCAGCCCGGCCATGCGCGAAGCCATGGGCCGTGATGCCGTGGCAGCCGCGCTGGCAGTGGGTTACCAAGGCGCGGGCACGGTCGAGTTTGTGGTCGATCAAAACCTCAAACATTACTTTCTGGAGATGAATACCCGCCTGCAGGTGGAGCACCCCGTCACCGAGATGGTGACAGGGTTTGATCTCGTCGAATGGCAGCTGCGGGTGGCTGCGGGCACCACGCTGCCGGCCACGCAGGCGCAGGTCAAATTGACCGGACACGCGATTGAAGCGCGCCTGTATGCCGAAGACCCTTACGCCGGTTTTGCGCCACAAACAGGCAAGGTGCTGTGGTGGCGGCCAGAAGAGGCGAGGCAGGGCAGCAGGCACATCCGCATTGACGACGGCATCACGCAGGGCGCTGAGGTCAGCCCGTATTACGACCCGATGGTGGCCAAAGTCATCGTGCATGGCGAAACCCGCGACGACGCCATCCGCCTGCTGCAAAACGCGCTGGCCCGCTCGCCGCTCTTGGGGCTGCGAAACAACGGCAAATTTCTGTCTGACTTGGTGGCATCCGACGCTTTTCGCAGCGCCACCATGACCACCGCCTTGCTGGACGAGTGGCTGGAGCAAGGCCAGGCCATCTTGCAGCGCCCGGCGCCTGACGACGGCACCTGGCGTTTGGCCGCCGCCGTGTTCGCGCTGCGCAAGGGTGTGGGCTGGCGGCCCAACAGTGTCTCGGCGTTTGATGTGCAACTGGCCTGCGAGGGTGATTCACGCACGCTGCGCGTTGAAACGGATGCGCAGGGCCGCGCGCACGTCAGCCTGAATCAATCGACGGTGGCAATCGCCCTCAACGGCGTGGCCGAAGGTGGCGCGGGTGAATTGCACTACGAAATCGATGGCTTGCAGCGGCGCGCCATCGTCGCGTTTTCATCGCCCCAAACGGCGGCGGACTTGCACCTGTGCGTGCAAGGCAACAGCTTCGTGTTTTCCGAAGCCTCGCCTTTCCCGGATGCCCGCGCCGCGCTGGACCCGCGCCGCAGCAACGCACCCGTGGCCGGGCGTGTGTTGCAGGTGCGCGTGGCGCCGGGCGACGCGGTGCAGGAGGGCGACAAAATCGTCTGCATCGAAGCCATGAAAATGGAAATGTGGGTGGCCGCCGGTGTGTCGGGGCAGGTCGCTGCTGTGCATGCCAAGGTGGGAGACCAAGTGGCGCTGGGGGCCGTGTTGGTGGAGATGGGGGAGTAAGTGGGCGCGAAGCAGCGTCCGGTATCTGGTGCATTTACTGCTTCAATTTTCGCCCTGTATCGTCCCCTATCGTCCATTCGTTTGGCGGATTGATTGCCGCTGTGTACATTGGTTTGCTATAAATATAATATCAAACTATCTATATTTAACGTGGCCTGAAGCCCTAAATTTCTTGAAAATATGGCGGAAGGTGAAAGTTGCGCGCAATAATACCCAATTTGGGTATTATCTTGGCTGTGGCCAGTGAAAGCATCTTTGTGCAGGCCCAATTCAGGGCCGTGCTACAATATTAGGCTTCGCGGCTGTAGCTCAGTTGGATAGAGTACTTGGCTACGAACCAAGGGGTCGTGGGTTCAATTCCTGCCAGCCGCACCATCAAAGAAAAGCCTGCAACTGAGAAGTTGCAGGCTTTTTTCTTGGGCACGTTTTCGTGTGCACAGTTGGGCAAAATGGCATCATGAGCAAGGCGTTCACCAAGGAAACTGAAAACGAGGACGAGGATGACGAGGGTGGATCGTCATCCGCATTGCCCGCCAGCGGCAAAAATTACATCACGCCGGCGGGGTACGCCCGCCTGCGCGCCGAGTTGTTTGAGCTGATTGACGCCGAGCGGCCCAAAATCGTCGAAATCGTGCATTGGGCTGCCAGCAATGGCGACCGGTCAGAAAACGGCGACTATCTGTACGGCAAGAAACGCCTGCGCGAGATCGACCGGCGCATCCGTTTCCTCACCAAACGCCTTGAGATTGCCGTGGTGTCAGACCCCAGCCTCCATTTCGGCAGCGACCAGATTTATTTCGGCGCCACAGTGACCTATGTGGATGCACACGACGTTGAACGTACGGTGACGATTTTGGGCATCGACGAGTCAGACAGCGCGCAAAACCAGGTCAGCTGGATCTCGCCCATCGCCAAAACCCTTTTGAAGGCGCGTGTGGGGGATGAGCTCAAGCTGCACACGCCCGCTGGCCTGCAAGACATTGAGGTGTTGCGCGTGAGTTACCCCAGCAGCGATTTACACCAGGACACCGCCAAACCGCCCGCTTCATAAGCAACCGACCGCCTACAGCGTCAAGACGCCACCTCGTTGCGCCGCGCACTGAGCACTGAGCCTGTGCGGCTCAAATTGCGCAAAGCCTGCCCGAGGTGCGCCAGGTCACGCACGGCGACCAGAAAACGCAACTCCGTCACGTCCTGCGCACCTTCTTCGTCCATGTCGATATGGGCAATATCGGCTTCTGCACTGGCCAGCGCTGCTGCGACGCGGGCCAGCACACCTTTGCCGTTGGTGACGGTGACGGCTATCTCGGTCTCAAAGGCGCGCATCATCTCGTCGGCCCATTCCACGTCGATGAACCGTTCGCTGTCTTTGTGCTGCAGGCGTTTGGCGACCTGGCAGGAAGCGCGGTGCACCACCAGGCCTTCACCCCGGCCTAGGTAACCTGCAATCGCGTCGCCAGGCACGGGCCTGCAGCAGTTTGCAAACTTGACAGAGCTGTTGTCGCTGCCGTCGAGCGTGAGCACGCCCAAAGCGGGTGAATCCGTGGCGGTGAAACGTTCGCGGGTCAGCAGCAGGGCGTCTGGTTTGTCGCCTTTTTCCGCCAGCAGCGTGACCAGGCGTTTGGCAACGATGATGGCAATGCGTTTGCCCAGGCCGATGTCAATCAACAACTCCACACGGGTGCGGCTGCCAGTGAAACGCAGCAGCTTTTCCCAAACTTGCGCATAGGCCGGGTCGTCCCCCGGAAACTTCTCGAATCCTTCCGCACGCAGCGCCTGGGAAAGCAGGCGCTCGCCCAGGTTTTGGGATTCGACGTGCGCCATCGACTTCAAATGATGGCGGATTTTTGAGCGTGCCCGCGCTGTGCGCACGAAGCTGAGCCATGCCGGATTGGGCGTGGACGCCGGGGCGGTGACGACCTCCACTACGTCGCCGTTTTTAAGCTCTGTGCGCAGCGGCGCCTGTTCGCCATTGATGCTGGCGGCCACGGTGCGGTCGCCTACGTTGCTGTGGATGGCATAGGCGAAATCGACCACAGTGGCGCCGCGCGGCAGGGCCAGAATCTGGCTTTTGGGCGTGAACACATAGACCGCATCGGGAAACAGATCGACCTTGACATGGTCCCAGAACTCGGCCGCGTCGCCGGTTTCGTTCTGGATGTCCAGCAGTGACTGCAGCCACTGCGTGCCCAGGCGCTCAGAGGCAGCGCTGTCGGCGCTGTTGACTTTGTACAACCAGTGCGCGGCCACGCCGGATTCCGCCACCACATGCATGGCCTGGGTGCGCATCTGGAATTCGACATTGACACCCGACGGGCCCACCACCGTGGTGTGCAGTGATTGGTAGCCATTCACCTTGGCAATGGCAATATGGTCCTTGAACTTGCCTGGAACGGGTTTGTACAGTTGGTGCAAGATGCCCAACGCGGTGTAGCAGTCAATCGTGCTGGGCACAATGATCCGAAAGCCATAAATATCGGTAACCTGCGCAAAGCTCAGGTGTTTGTCCTGCATCTTGCGGTAGATTGAATGCAGGGATTTTTCGCGCCCGGAAATCCGGATTTTCATGCCGGTCGCCGCAAATGCGGCCTCCAACTCGACGCGTACCTTGTCGATCAAATCACGCCTGCGGCTGCGGGCGCGGGCGACCGCTTTGGTCAACACCTCATAACGCCAGGGTTTCAGGTGTTTGAACGCCAGTTCCTGCAATTCGCGGTAGGTCTGGTTCAGGCCCAGGCGGTGTGCGATGGGCGCATAGATTTCAAGCGTTTCGGAGGCTATGCGCTGCCACTTTTCACGTGGCGCATCCGACAAGGTGCGCATGTTGTGCGAGCGATCGGCCAGTTTGATCAAGATCACGCGCACATCGCGCGCCATGGCCAGCAGCATTTTCCTGAACGACTCGGCCTGGTTTTCCTCACGGGTGTTGAAATGCAGTTTGTCGAGCTTGGTCAGCCCATCGACCAGCTCGGCCACCGGGGAGCCAAAACGCTCGACCAGCTCAGGTTTGGTGACGCCGCAGTCTTCAATCGCATCGTGCAGCAACGCTGCCATCATGGCCTGGGCGTCCAGTTTCCACTCGGCACATTGGGCTGCGACGGCGATGGGGTGTGTAATGTAAGGCTCGCCGCTGTTGCGGATTTGCCCCAAATGCGCTTCGTCAGCGAATTTGTAGGCCAAGCGCACTTCTTGGATGTCGCTGGGCGACAGGTAGTCCAATTTGGCCGTCAAACCCGCAAAACTGGCAGCTGCGGCGTTGGCAGCGGCCGGGCTTGGCCGCGTCGCAGCCGCGCGTTTGCCGGGCACGCGTGCCGCAGGTTCTGGTGGTTTCAGAGCGCTACCCATGGGCAGAATATAGCGTCCCGCGCAATCTCGGGTTTTCCATGGCAGTTTATGCAGGGGAAAATCCAATAAAAAAAGCACCGCAAACGGTGCTTTTTTGAAAAGTCTGAGCCAGTTTCGGCCGCTTTCAAGAATCCGGTCAGAGGGGCACTTTTTTCAGCATTTCAATGCCGATCTTGCCCGCTGCAATCTCGCGCAAAGCCGTCACGCCGGGTTTGTTTTTGCTCTCGATTTTGGGGGTATGCCCCTGGCTTAGCATGCGCGCACGGTAAGTGGCCGCTAACACCAATTGGAATCGGTTGGGAATTTGGGCAAGGCAGTCTTCGACAGTGATACGGGCCATATAAATCCTAGTGATAACGATGCAAAAGATGCCGCCCCGAATTGAACTGGGGTGATTCCGGGTGAGGTTTCAGCAGTTAAGGGATCCGCAATGCCTTGAAGGTATCGGCCCGGGCGCGCCGCTGGGCCGAAAATTTGAGCCGCTGGGCGTGGACGATCGCCTTCAGGTCAAACAAGGCGCGGTCGAATAACTCGTTGATTATAACGAAGTCGAATCGGCTGGCCTGTGCAACCTCAATGGCCGCATTGGCCAGACGCCGTTCGATGACGTCCGGGGAGTCTTCGGCGCGGCGCTCCAGACGCGCACGCAGTTCGTCCCAACTTGGCGGCAAAATGAAAATGCCGACGGCATTGGCAAATATTTTCTTGATTTGGATGGCGCCCTGGTAGTCGATCTCCAGGATCACGTCAGCACCCTGGGTGATGCGTTCTTCAATGGCCTGGCGGGATGTGCCATACCGCTCGCCATGCACGTGCGCCCACTCGACAAAGGCGTCGCCAGCCACCATCGCATCGAATTCTGCATCGGCGACGAAATAGTATTCGCGCCCGTGTTTTTCCTGCCCGCGCGGCGCCCGCGTAGTGTGTGAAACGGAAGGCTGCACGCGGGAATCGAGTTCCATCAAGGCCTTGACCAAGCTGGATTTGCCTGCCCCGCTGGGCGCCGCCACTACGAATAAATTGCCTGGATAGTCCATGAATTCCTCACGAGAGCAAACGGTAGAGGGTGAGGGCAATTTTTCGCTGGGCCGCCCCGAGAAAAATTAGCCCCCTCGGGGGGCAGCGACCCGCGCAGCGGTGGAGCGTGGGGGCCATATTCATTCTATGTTCTGCACTTGTTCACGCATCTGCTCAATCAGCACCTTCATGTCCACAGAAATGTGGGTCAGCTCCAGTGCCGCAGATTTGGCGCCCATGGTATTGGCTTCGCGGTGCAACTCCTGAATCAAAAAGTCCAGGCGTTTGCCGATTTCTCCGCCTTTCTTGACCAGCCGCTCAATCTCGTCCAAATGTGAATTCAGGCGCGTAATCTCTTCCGCCACGTCAATTCGGATGGCAAACGCGGTCGCCTCGGTGAGCGCCCGCTCTTGTGCAATTTGTGTCGAAACGTTACTGTCGCCCAACGCGAGGGCCTCATTCCAGCGTTCCAGAAAACGCTGGCGTTGCTGTGCCACCAGTTGCGGCACCAGCGGCACCGCCTGGGTGGCCAACAAACGCAGTTGGCCGACGCGCTCTTGCAACATGAGCGCCAAACGTGCACCTTCGCGTTGCCGGGCGGAGAGCAGGTCTTTGAGCGCGCGCTCAGCCAGCGGCACGATGACACGGCTCCAGTCGCGATTCAGGCCTTGTTCGGACTGCGCCAGCCGGATGACATCAGCAACGCTCAGGGCAGGAGCTTCGGGCAGCCAGGCGCGCACGTTGTCCTGCAGGGCATTGAGCCGCTGCAACTGTTTGGGCGTGGGTTCGTTGACCGCAGATGCCGCCGTGTTTTCAATGAACGCCCGCACTTCCACCTTGCCGCGTTTGAGTTTGGCGATCAACAACTCGCGCAAAGCTGTCTCGTATTGGCGCAGATCCTCGGGCAGGCGAAAGGATAAATCCAGAAAACGGCTGTTGACAGACCTTATTTCCAAGCCCAATTGGCCTACAGCGCCGGCGGAAGTGTCAGCTTCCCCAGTCGACTTGGTCGCGTTTTGCTGGGCGCTGGCGTAGCCAGTCATGCTGTAAACTGGCATGGAAATTAGTCCGATTGAAATAGCAAAAATAGAAGGCAGGAGACAAAGGCGGATTCTTATTGTGTGGATGGGCCAACCCATGAGGCCGACGCAAAGACGCAAGCAATTTTATGTCGAAGGCAAAACCAGCTCCACTGCCGCCAGATACGATGATCGGCGGGTATCGCATCGTCCGCAAAGTGGCTGCGGGCGGTTTTGGCGTGGTTTATCTGGCGGAAGATGCCGAAGGCCAAAAAGTGGCCGTCAAGGAGTACCTGCCCTCATCCCTGGCCTCGCGCGATGTCGGCAACCTGGCGCCACAGGTGCCGCCTGAGAAACTGTCACTCTACCGGCTCGGGCTGAAAAGTTTTTTTGAAGAAGGGCGCTCGCTGGCGCAAATCTCGCACCCTTCGGTGGTGAGCGTGATGAACTTCTTCCGGGAGAACGAAACCGTCTACATGGTGATGAACTACCTGGAGGGCGCCAGCCTGCAGGATTTCATCATTACCGCACGTGATCTCAAGCAGCAAAAGGTTTTCCGCGAATCCACCATCCGGTCCCTATTTGACGAAATCCTGCGTGGCTTGCGCATCGTGCACCAGCACAAGATGTTGCATCTGGACATCAAGCCCGCCAACATTTTTGTCACGGATGACAACAAGTCGGTCTTGATCGATTTCGGTGCGGCCCGTGAGGTGTTGAGCAAAGAAGGCAACTTCATCCGCCCGATGTACACGCCTGGGTTCGCCGCGCCTGAAATGTACCGGCGCGATTCCACCATGGGCCCGTGGACAGACATTTACGCGATTGGGGCCTGCATTTACGCCTGCATGCAGGGCTACCCGCCGAACGAAGCGCCGCAGCGCACTGAAAAAGACCGCATCGCCACTGCCTTGGCGCGTCTGCGCGGCATTTATTCAGACAACCTGATTGAAGTGGTGGAGTGGTGCATGTCGCTGGATGCCTTGTCTCGGCCGCAATCGGTGTTCGCCTTGCAAAAGGAGCTCAGCCGTGAAGGTGAGCGGCGTTACACCAAGCTGTCCGTCGGTGAAAAAGTCAGGATGCAATTTGACACCATCGTGACCGATACCAAGAAAAACATCAAGAATGCGTCTGCTTTTGGAAACCGGCCGAAATGAAGTTTTCGGTATTCCAGATCAGCCGCAGAGGCGGGCGCGAGAAGAATGAAGACCGGATGGGCTACTGCTATACGCGCGGCTCTGGCCTGTTTTTGCTGGCCGACGGCATGGGCGGCCACCCGGAGGGCGAAGTGGCGGCGCAACTGGCTTTGCAAACCATGTCGGCCATGTACCAAAAGGCCGCCACGCCATTGATTGAAGACGTTCCTGGCTTCTTGTCCGACTCTGTCATGGCGGCCCACCGGCAAATTTTGCGGTATGCGCTGGACCGTGGCATGGCCGACACGCCACGCACGACGATTGTCGCGGCCTTGGTGCAAGAAGGCTCGGTCAGTTGGGTGCATTGCGGTGACTCACGGCTGTATTTGGTGCGCGAGGGTGAAATGATGGTGCGCACCCGGGATCACTCCTACCAGGAGCAGCGCCAGGTCGTACCGTTGGGCAAACCGGGTTATGTCGGCAACCGCAACATTTTGTTCACCTGCCTGGGCTCCCCCACAAAGCCGATTCTCGACATCAAAGGCCCCCTGTCGCTGCAACAGGGCGACCGCGTCCTGTTGTGTTCCGACGGCCTTTGGAGCAGCGTTGATGATCCCGACATCGTCCAACAGATGGCGGCCAAACCGATTCCCGTTTCGGTGCCGGATCTGGTCGATGCGGCACTCAAAAAAGCCAATGGCAATAGCGATAACGTCACCGTGATTGCGTTTGAGTGGGAAACGCCGGCAGGTTTTGAGGCGACCCGCGCCAACATATCGACTGACGACATCGAAGACGGCGGTTTTTCATCGACCATGCAGATTGACCCCATGGCTGCAGAGTTGTCCGACCTTGACGACATGGACGAGGCTGCGATTGAGCGCTCGATTGCCGAAATCAACGACGCCATCAAACGTTCCGCGTCCCGGAAGCGCTGATCCCAACGCCACTGCCTGCTTTGGCGCGGATTGTCGGCGCTGACCCATTTCCTTTTTCTTAGAGTTTGAACATGACTGACTTCCAACGCGCCGGCGGGCGCGCCCCCAACGCGATGCGCGCTGTGCGCATCACGCGCAACTTCACCATCAACGCCGAAGGGTCGGTGTTGATTGAGTTTGGCAATACCAAGGTCTTGTGCACGGCTTCCGTGGAAGAAAAAGTGCCACCGCATAAACGCGGCAGTGGCGAAGGCTGGGTCACAGCCGAATACGGCATGTTGCCCCGCGCCACCCACACCCGCAGCGACCGTGAAGCGGCGCGCGGCAAACAAAGCGGGCGTACGCAGGAAATCCAGCGCTTGATTGGCCGCTCCATGCGCGCAGTGTTTGATCTGAAGGCGTTGGGTGAACGCACCATCCAACTCGATTGCGACGTATTGCAGGCCGATGGCGGCACCCGCACAGCCAGCATCACCGGCGCATTCGTAGCTGCGCAAGATGCCGTCAACCAATTGCTGGCCAGCGGCAAACTGGCCGCTTCGCCCATCACGGCCCAAGTGGCCGCCATTTCGGTCGGGATCGTGCAAGGCACGCCGCTCTTGGACCTCGAATACACCGAAGACTCCGCCTGTGACACCGACATGAATGTCGTGATGACCGGCGCTGGCCACTTTGTCGAAGTGCAAGGCACAGCTGAGGGCGCGGCTTTCTCCCGAGACGAGATGAACGCACTCTTGGCGCTGGCTGAAAAAGGCATCGGCGAGCTGATGGTGCTGCAGCGCCAGCCTTGACCGGTGGAGCCGCAGGAAGGTCATGAAACTTGTATTGGCGTCGAACAACCCAGGAAAATTGGCTGAACTGTTCGCTATGTTTGCCCCCTTGGGGGTGGACCTCATCAGCCAGGCCGAATTGGGCATTCCAGAAGCACCGGAGCCACACCGCACTTTTGTTGAAAACGCCCTGGCCAAGGCGCGCCATGCCTCTGAAGTCAGCGGTCTGCCTGCTGTCGCCGATGACGCTGGCTTGTGTGTCGATGCGTTCAACGGCCTGCCCGGCGTTGACACCGCTTATTACGCCACCCAGTTTGGATACGCCAAAAGCGATAGCAACAACGTCGTTGCCTTGCTTGAACAAATGGCGGGCATCGGCAACCGCCGCGCAGCCTTGGTCAGCACGCTGGTGGCGCTGCGCCACCCGCTGGACCCGGAGCCCTTGATTGCCGTTGGGCGGGCGGTAGGTGAAATTGCGCGGCAGCCTGCGGGCCAAAACGGTTTCGGGTTTGATCCGGTGATGTGGATCCCGCAGTTTGGAAAAACCTTTGCGGAGCTGCCGGTGGAGGTCAAAAACGCCAACAGCCATCGGGGCATCGCTGCGCGGGCCATGGTGGAGTTGATGCGCACGAATTGGTTCGCGTCATGATTCCCATCCGTGCAGAAGAGGCCGCCGCAGCACAAGGCCCCTTGCCGCCGGTGACCCACTACATGCGGCCCGGCAGCCTGCAACTGGCGGCCTTGCCGCCGCTCTCGCTGTACATCCACTTGCCCTGGTGCCTCAAAAAATGCCCCTATTGCGACTTCAACTCGCACGAGCTCGCACTGGAGGGGTTGCCGCAAGCACGCTACATCGACGCGTTGGTGGCCGACCTGGACGCCGCGCTGCCGCTGATCTGGGGCCGCCCCGTCCACAGCATTTTTTTGGGCGGCGGCACGCCCAGCCTGTTTTCAGCAGAGTCCATCGACCGCCTCTTGGGTGATGTGCGGGCACGCTTGCGCCTCACACCCGACTGCGAGATCACGCTGGAGGCCAACCCCGGCACCTTCGAGAAAGACCGTTTTCGAGCCTTCCGCGCAGCAGGTGTCACCAGGCTGTCAGTCGGCGTGCAAAGTTTCAACGATGCCAACCTGAAGGCCTTGGGCCGGGTGCATGATGCCGCGCAGGCCAGGGCCGCTGTGGAAGAAGCCGCTGACGCCTTCGGCACTTTCAATCTGGATCTGATGTATGCGTTGCCCGGCCAAACGGTGGCAACCCTGGCCGACGACGTGAAGACCGCGCTGGCCTTGAACCCGCCTCACATTTCGATCTACCATTTGACGGTGGAGCCCAATACCGTGTTTGCCAAATATCCGCCGATTTTGCCGGCCGATGACATCGCCTGTGAGATGTTGGACGTGATCACCGACTTGACGGACGCCTGCGGGCTGCAAAGGTACGAAGTGTCGGCGTACGCGCGCGACGGCCACCGCTCTTGGCATAACCTGAACTATTGGCAGTTTGGCGACTATCTGGGCATCGGCGCGGGGGCGCACAGCAAGCTGAGCTTTGCGCACCGCATCCAGCGCCAGGTGCGCTTTCGCGAGCCGCGCCAGTACATGGAGCGCGCGCTGGCCGGGGCCTGCGTGGCGCAAGACATCGAAGTGCCACGGGCTGACCTGCCATTTGAATTCATGCTCAACGCTTTGCGCTTGAAAAACGGCTTTTCGTTGGCGCAATTTTCAGAGCGCACCGGCCTGGCGCTCACTGTGATTCAGCAGGGGCTGGAGGAAGCCGAAAAGAAGGGTTTGATTGAGCGGGACTTCACGCGGGTGCGCCCGACGGTACGCGGTTTTGATTTTCTAAACGATTTGCAGAGCCTATTTTTGGCCTGAGGCGGGCCAGCGCGCTGGTTTAAAAGCAGCTCAAATCAAAATCGTTTAAACCACGCTCAGTTTGGCGGGTTGGGTGCCAGCAAAGAGTGATGCGGTTTCGCTACTCTGAAAATCCGGCGATTCTGGCCAGACTTCACCCTCGATTTGCACCGTGGCGGCAAAATCGGTGTCTTTGGCGACGCTGTTGGGCGCTGCCACGTCGTCCTCACTGACGATTTGCACCGTGTCCATGAATGCCTGCGGTGGATGATTTGCCATGGTTCCCCTCCGAAATAAGTCTTCGCAGGTGCAAGTCTAGCCACAATTTGTGTTTTAGGCTACCTCCAAGCTGTGCTCAATTGGCATTCATGTTGCGCCCACCGCGCAGTGGGCGTGCGCAAGGCGCACATTGACGCAGGAAAGCACTCGGCAGCATACTGTGTTTTTCAGCACAATGTATCTTTCAACACGATCCACCAGGAGCCCCCATGACCCAGCCCACCCGCCGCCAGTTCGTCCAGGCCAGCGCCTCCATTGCCGCGCTCGGCACGCTCGGAGCCCCAGTGGGTGCACTGGCCGCGATGGGGCCGAACGACAAGTTCGACCTGCTGATCCGCAACGCCAACCTGATGGATCCCAGCCAAAACCTGTCGGGCAAACGCGATATCGGCATCCGCTACGGGCAAATCGAGGCCATTGAGGCGGGCATTGCCCCCGAGCGGGCGCAGCGCGTGATGGACGCCGCTGGCAAACTGGTCACGCCGGGTTTGATCGACCTGCATTGCCACACCTTTCCTTACGGCTCGGCGATTGGCATTCCGGCAGACGAACTGGTGGCCCACCAATGCACCACCACGGTCGTGTCGGCGGGTGACGCGGGCGCCAACAATTTCGCCGGGTTCCGCCGATTTGTCGTGCCGGCGTCACGCACGCGGCAATTTGCTTTTGTGCACATTGCGGTGGCGGGGCTGGCGGGTTTTCCTGTGCCCGAGCTTTTCAACATCGACTACGCGCAGCCCGAAGTCGCGGCGCGTGCCGTGGCGGAAAACGCCGACATCGTGCTGGGCGTGAAAGTGCGCATGAGCGAAAACGTCATCGCACGGCACGGCCTGGAGCCGCTCAAGCGCGCTATCAAAGCCTGTGAGATGTCGGGCGTGCCGGCCAAAATCATGTGCCACATCGGTGGCGTGGCCGAAAAAGAGCTGATGTCGCAAATCCTCGACCTGCTTCGCCCCGGCGACGTGCTGACGCATTGTTATTCCGGTGCGCCCAACAATGCCGGTATGGGCACCAACATCGTGCAAGACGGCAAACTGCTGCCCGCAGCGCTGGCGGCGAAGCGGCGCGGGGTGATTTTTGACATCGGCCACGGTGGTGGCAGTTTTGACTACACCATTGCCGAGGCCGCGATCGCCCAGGGCTGCCCGCCGGACACGATCTCCAGCGACGCCCACGTGTTTTCAGCCAATACACCCGGCATGCCCTATTTGCCATGGGTCATGAGCAAAATGATGGGCCTGGGATTTTCGATGTCCGAGGTGGTGAGCATGGCCACGGCGGCGCCCGCACGTGTGATCAGCCGCATCCCCAAACACGGCACGCTGCAAATCGGCGCGCCAGCGGACTTGTCGATTCTGGAGCTCGTGGAAGGCGCGGTTTCTTTTGTCGACACACGCAACAACACACGCACTGGCAAGGTCTATTTGCGCCCCAGCGGCACTGTGGTGGCGGGCGTTGCGTTTGGACGGCCCTACCAGGCGCCGTTTACCGTGCGCTGAAAACCTGTGCGGGGCCAGTGGGAGGCGGGTGGGAGGCCAGTCGGAGGGGTGGCGGAAGCTGTGAGATTCGAACTCACGGAGGGGATAAACCCTCGCCGGTTTTCAAGACCGGTGCCTTAAACCGCTCGGCCAAGCTTCCATGGGGCATATTTTAACTGGGTGGCACGGCTGCTGAATTTGGCGGGCGCAGTGACTTTGCGCGGGGCAATCAACAAGTCGCTTTCAGTTAACGCCCATGTTAATTATTGGCCAATTTCGGGTCGATTTTTAAATATTCGTAACTACTCAGCTCCCTTCCAGTTGCGCAGCAAGGGCGACTCACATTTGAGGCTGGGTAGGTTGCCCTTTGAATGTGAGGGTGAGGCAGTGCAACAGGTTGGCATTTTGTTTCTTCATCGTGGCCAAGTAGGCGCGG
>JANLYO010000045.1:0-11789 GCA_031365665.1 Rhodoferax sp.
CCGCGCCTACTTGGCCACGATGAAGAAACAAAATGCCAACCTGTTGCACTGCCTCACCCTCACATTCAAAGGGCAACCTACCCAGCCTCAAATGTGAGTCGCCCTTGCTGCGCAACTGGAAGGGAGCTGAGTAGTTACGAAATTTGAATAAAATCTGCCCCTAGGTCACGTATTATATGGATAGTTAGATATTATTTTAATAGCATTCAAAATTGCGTTGAACTCGAACCAATGCCGTCCAAGCCGATAATCGTGACGATGCAGACCCCTGATTTGCCCCACGCTCCACCATTCGTGCCCCCACTGGTTCCACGTATCGCGCCCATTACACGGCCCGGCTGGCGGTTTTTGTTGGCGCACCCCGCCCACGCCATCGCGCTGGGTTTCGGTGCCGGTCTGTCACCCAAAGCGCCGGGCACCGCAGGCACACTCTGGGCCTGGGTGGCTTTTTTGGTGTTGCAGGCTTGGGGCTTCCAGGATGCCCACTGGGCCCTGCTTATCGCGCTCTCGATTCCGCTGGGCTGGTGGGCCAGCACAGTGACCGCGCGGCACATGGGCTTGCTCGATCCCGGCAGCATCGTCTGGGACGAAATCGTCGCCTTCTGGCTGGTCTTGTGGCTGGTCATGCCCGCAGGCCTGTGGGGCCAACTCGCGGCCTTCGCGCTGTTCCGTTATTTTGACGCCGCCAAACCCGGCCCCGTGGGTTGGGCCGACGCGCTGTTTCACAGCGTCAACCCTTCAATCGACCGTCTCGCCTGGGCCAAGGCCGGCTTGGGCATCATGCTCGATGATTTGGTGGCCGCTGCTTGCACGCTATTGGTCATCGCGCTGTGGCGGTTTTCATAAAAATCACCGTCTAGCTCGCTGAAAACTGGATGAATATCCAGTTAACTCGCTTAAGATGTCGTTTCAAATCAATCCATTGCTGACGCCACCATGCCTTACGACTTGACGGAAGAACAGCGAGATCGTTATCGGGCGGCGGTGGTTTGGATATTGGCTTCGAGCGGGCAGGCTTTGAAGATCGGGCAAGCGATGCTGAAAATTTTGAGGTTGCGGTCAAAATACATTACCGAAAGGGGTGCAACGCTCAACAACCCCCACGTGACCAAGGCGCATCTGGATTTGTTCTACGGTTCAAGCCGCGAAGTCCAAGGCCCAAACTGGGCTTTGTCGATACGCAACATTGCTGTCGAATTTGCAATGGCATATCCAAATCACCCCGCAATATTTGCAAAATAGAGCTGCACGGCAAATGAGTCTCCTAGTTCAACAACTGGCCGCCCTTTTGACCCAACGCGGCTGGCAACTCGCCACTGCCGAAAGCTGCACGGGCGGCATGATCGCCGCCGCCTGTACCGACATGGCGGGCTCCAGCGCGTGGTTTGAGCGCGGGTTCGTCACCTACTCCAACGCCGCCAAACACGATTCTCTCGGAGTGCCTGAAGACTTGATCTCGCAACACGGCGCGGTCAGCGAAGCCGTGGTGCGGGCGATGGCGCTAGGGGCGCTGGCGCACGCCCAGGCGCAGGTGGCCGTGGCTGTGACCGGCGTGGCCGGGCCGACAGGAGGCAGCGTGGCCAAACCGGTGGGCACGGTGTGGTTTGGTTTTGCCGCGCCCGCTGGGGTGGTGACGGAAACCCGCTGTTTTGCGGGCGACCGATCCGCCGTGCGGCAGGCTACGGTGGCGCATGCGCTACAACGCCTGTGTGAGATCGTCCAGGCGGCTGCGCCGGGCTGACGGGCAACTCAGGCCAAAGCGCCCGGCAACCCCGCTCAGGTTTTCACGAATCCGGCAATTGCCCGCCGTGGCGTATGTTGTTGCACTGCGCAATACCCGATGCGGCAAAACATCTGCACCGTTTCCTGCCCAGCCGGTTTGCCCAACAACATCATGTGCAGCTTGTCGTAAAACGGCTTCATCTCAGCGAATTCCTGCGGCGCTTGGCTCATCGGGTGGATTTGCAGGCCCAGCTCAGTGGCTTTGAGTTGCAGGCGCAGGAAGGCGCGCCCGGCATTCACTTCAGCGCTGCGGCTGGTGCCTGCGGCAAGGTGTTGCGCCGTGGGGGTGGAAAGCCAGACAAAACCCATCGCGGTGTTGCTGTGGCCTTCGAAGCGCGCCATCATCTGTTTGTAGGCGGCGCTGCCTTCCACGGGCGGATTTTGCAGGTCTAGGGCGCCGACTGCCGCCGCCAGGCGCGCAAGCATTGAATTGAGACTGATGCCGTCGCGGTGCCGGGCAATTTCAGCGGGGCCGACCCGGGTGAGTTTCAGGCTCTCCATGATGGTACGCGGCGTAAGCAACTCAACTTTGGCAGATTCCCAGCAGATCGCGCGCAGCGGCGCCAAGGCGCTGGCCTCGACCGTGCCACCGAACTTGACCGCTGGGTCAACCACCGCTGCCTGCAAAGCCGCCAGCACGCTGGGCGCGATAGTGCGCGTGGTGTCGTAATCAATCTTGGCGGTGTGGCGGCGCAGCAGTTGGCCAAACAAGGCGTCTTTGCCAGCCGGCAGCGCGGCGGATGCTGCGCTCGCGGTGGCGGCCCAGCTCACCCGCGCCACCGGGCGATCATCCACCTCGCGCGGGTTGAATTCGCCTTTGGGAAACAGTTGCACGGCCGGCTCGACACCCCGCTCGCGCAAAGCGATCACCAATGACTCCAAAAACGTGCCTTGGCTCACCACGATTTGCCGGAACCAAGGGTCCGTCATCGGCAACATGCGCTCGCGGTCCACGTACAGGGTGATGGCATTGGGTTCGGCCAAGTCCACCCGCCAGGGCTGGCGGTTGTGGGAATTTGGCGCGAGGATGGCGTAAGCCAGCGCCCAACGGCGCAGGTCTGCTTCGCCTCCCGGCCCCTGCCAGGCTTCGAGGGCGATGGCGGGAAAGTCGCTGGACAACGAACAAGCCGAGACTCCCGCAGCCAACCCGCTGGCCACGATGCCACCACCAGCGACGCGAATGAAATTGCGACGGTCCATGAACGGTTTCTCCTTGTTGGGGTTTTGGCCACTCAAACCATTGCGAGCGATGACGGGGCTTGGGACACCGGCAGCAGCCCCAAGTCCGCCATCGACTGCTGCACGGCAAGCTCCAGAGGTGTATGCGGCTCTGGCCCGATCAGGGCGGCCAGCCGGTCGTTGTCCAAGGCGTGGGGCGTGTCCCACAGGTAGCGCATTTCCAAAAGCGAAGCCCAGGTAGGCACGAGGGGCGCAGCCAAGCGAATCAGCGGCCACGGCAGGCGGCTGAACTCCAAGGCGCGGCCCGGCACCACCCAGCCCTGGCGCTCAGCCAGGGGCTGTAGCGCGGCCAGCCACTGGTCACCGGTCAGGCTGCTGCCGGCAAAGTGCAACACCTCAAAAAGCGGCAACTGGGCGCGGCGATTCACCACGGCTTCTGCCACGGCGACGAAGCTGCGGGCGAGATCCGGCAAATACGCCCACGCGGTGGCAATGCCGCGCTGCCCCGGATAGGTCAACTGGCCTTTGCGGATGTTTTTCACCAGGAACATGTCGAACCAGGTGTTTGTGCCGCTGCCAAAAAAATCGCCCGCACGGATCACCACGCAGGGCACGCCGCTGGCGGCCAGTTGTTGTTCCATCTGGATGCGGATCTGGCCTTTGACGGTCCGGGCTTGCTGCGGCGTGTCTTCCCGCAAAAGCGCGGGCATGCCAGCGCCAAAGTTGTAGACGTTACCCGGCACCATCAAGCTCGCCTTGAGCGCCCGCGTGATGGCGATGGCCGCGGCCGCCATCGGCTGCACCTCGCTGCGCCAGGCTTTGAAGGTGTAGGCGCTGGGGTTCAGGGCATACACCACCACGTCGGCGCCCCTTCCCTCGTGGGTGAGCGCCTGGGCAAGCGCCTGGGTGTCGTCAAGTGCGATGCCCAGCCAGCGCATGCCCGAGGGCGCATCCTGCGGAATGGCTGCGCCCGGCCGAGTTTGCCCCAGCACCCGCCAGCCCGCAGCGCTGAAGGCACGTGCAGCGGCCAGGCCGAAACGGCCGCGTGCGCCAAGAATTAAAACGGTGGAGCCTGTTGTTTTGGTCACGTTTGTCATGTTGCGGCATCCTGAAGTTAGTGAGGCAAGTGGATTGTCAAAACAACCGCGCCAATACACAATTGCATAAATGTGCCTACCAGATATTCAAATTTGAATAGCTATTTTGAATATTCATTTGCAATGTGCGACGCCACAATTGGACCCGTCACAACCTTTGAAGACTTATGAAAACACCCACCGGCCCCAGTTTTGACTGGCGCTTGATCCGTTCTTTTTTAGCCGCGCTGGAGGCCGGCAGCTTGCTCGGCGCGGCCAAGCGGCTCAACACCAGCCAACCGACGCTGGGGCGGCATATTGCCGAACTGGAGTCACAGCTCGGCCTGTTGCTGTTTGAGCGCACCGGCAGAGGCCTGGTCGCCACCAGCGCGGCCTTGCAACTGGCCGACGCCGCCCGTTCAATGGACGCTGCGGCGCTGCAGCTGGCGCGCCAGGTCTCGGGGGCGCAAAAGCAGGCCAGCGGCAGCGTGCGCATCACGGCCAGCCAGCCAGTGGCGTGTTTTTTGCTGCCGCCGATCCTGGCGCAGATGCGCCGCGCGCTGCCCGACATCCAGGTCGAACTCGAATCCAGCAACGCCGTCAGCAATTTGCTGCGGCGCGAGGCCGACATTGCCCTGCGCATGGTGCGGCCCGACCAGGCGACCCTGGTGGCGAAAAAAATTGGCGCGATCCCCTTGGGTGCGTTTGCCTCGCGCGACTACGTTGCCCGGCGCGGCATGCCGCTCAAGCCCGAGGACCTGCTGACGCACGAACTGATTGGGTACGACAAGGGCGAAGACATCCTGCGCGGCTTTCGCACCTTTGGCGCACCGGTGACGCGCGAGGCGTTTGCGCTGCGCACCGACGACATGATCGTTCAATCGCAGGCGGTGCGCGCGGGCCTGGGCGTGGGGTTTTTGGCCGATTACGTGGTCAAGGCCGACGTCGATGTGCTGCGCGTGTTGCCGATGCTGGCCCTGCCTGAGCTGCCGATATGGCTGACGGTGCACCGCGAGATCCGCACCAGCCAGCGGATTCGGGCGGTGTTTGATTTTTTGACGGAGGCCTTGCCAAAGGCGTTTTGAAGGCAGGCTTAAGGTCGGTCTAAGGCGATAATACAAGCATAAATTACATATCTATAAAAATATTATGTCTATATTTAAATCAAATTCACTTCAAATTTAATATCTAAATATTCATATTTCACGTGGCCTAAAGTCGAAATGCAATCAACATTTAGGCTCCATGACATTTTTTATACTTCTTTCCGCTTCCGCAAAAACAGGGGTCGTTGCGGCCTGGGGTCTCCTCTTTGCGCATGGGCGCCACGCGCGGGCCCAAGCTCTGCCATAACTGGCGCAGGTCATACACCGCCCAAATCGCGTCCAGAAAAGCGTCCAGCCGCTGCTGACTGATGCTTGGCGGGCCGGTTTCGTCGTGCAGGCTCAAGACAGGCGGGTGGGTGTCCGGCTCGGTCAGCGCCACGATGGCCTGCATGGACTCATCAAACCATTGGGCGTCTTCTTTGGCCTTGGGGGCCTGCCAGTGCTCGGCCCAGGCCTCCACGACGTACATGAACCCCAAGGCCCAGACTTGGCCAAAGGCGGGCGTGGGGTCGTCGCCCAGCTCAGCCACCACCCTTTCGCGCGATTCGGGTGGCATGGACACCATCGCACCCTTCACATCCCACACCTCGGGATGGTAGGCGCGCGGGTCGTCGAGGTTTTCCACATCGGCATCCAGCGCCAACTCGATGTCTTGCCAGCGCCGCTGCCACAGGCCGAGGAAGCGCGTGAGTTGCTCCTCGCTGGCAAAAGGCTCGTTGCTGTCAAGCTCTTGCATGCCCAAATCCAGCAGCAGCGCCAGGTACATGCGCGATGGGATCGGCTCGCGGCAACACACCAGCGCCGCGATGAAGCCTTCGCAAAATTCCCACTGCGGCGCTTCGTCCATCCGGGTGCGCACGTCTTCCAGAATATCTTCGAGTTCATCGAATTCTTCGGGGGTCAGCGCTTGTGTTTCGACCGTCATGCCCGGATTCTCGGCGACTTCCGGTGCGACTGGGCCACGCTTGACCGACCCAAATCGACGATTGCCGTTCAACCTGTTATTGTTTGGCACGCTACCCAAAGTTACCCAAAGCCGCCCAAAACATAACGAGGACGCCCGCAACCATGCCAAAAGCCGCAGCTTCCGCTTTTCCGATCCGTTACACCGCCTTTGCTTTATGCGTGTTTGGCCTCTTGCTGTGCAGCTTCGCCCTGGTTGCCTTTGGCGCGGGCGGCCTGCTTTTTCTGCTCTTTTTGCTCTTGGTGTGCGTCGGCATTTACGATTTGCAGCAAACCAAACGCTCGATTCTCCGCAACTACCCGATCATTGGGCACTTGCGGTTCTTGATGGAATTCATCCGCCCGGAAATCCGCCAGTATTTCATCGAAAGCGACAGCGACGCCAACCCGTTCTCGCGCTCGCAACGCTCGCTCGTCTACCAGCGCGCCAAAGGCGACCCCGACAAAAGGCCCTTTGGCACACAACTCGACGTGCATGCCGAAGGTTATGAGTGGATCAACCATTCCGTCGCCCCCACGAAGCTTAAAGACCATGATTTCCGCGTCTGGATCGGCGGCGAGCCGGGCCAGCCGCAGCCCGGTGTGGGCGTGTGCACCCAGCCGTATTCGGCCAGCATTTTCAACATCTCGGCGATGAGCTTCGGCGCCTTGAGCGCCAACGCCATCCTGTCGCTCAACAAAGGTGCGAAACGCGGCAATTTTGCGCACGACACGGGTGAAGGCTCGATCTCGCAACACCACCGCGTCCATGGCGGCGATTTGATCTGGGAAGTGGCCTCGGGTTATTTTGGCTGCCGCAACGACGACGGCAGCTTCAGCCCCGAAAAATTTGCCGCCAACGCGCGCGACCCGCAGGTCAAGATGATCGAGCTCAAATTGAGCCAAGGCGCCAAGCCGGGGCACGGCGGCGTGTTGCCCGGCCCCAAGGTGACGATTGAGATCGCCACCGCACGCGGCGTGCCAGCGGGTGTGGACTGCATTTCACCGGCCACGCACAGCGCGTTTTCCACCCCCATCGAGATGATGCAGTTCATCGCCCGCCTGCGCGAGCTGTCAGGGGGCAAACCGACTGGCTTCAAGCTGTGCATCGGCCACCCCTGGGAGTGGTTTGCCATGGTCAAGGCCATGCTGGTCACCGGTATCACGCCCGATTTCATCGTGGTCGATGGCGCTGAAGGCGGCACCGGCGCCGCGCCGCTGGAGTTCACGGACCACGTCGGCGCGCCCCTGCAAGAGGGCCTGCGCCTGGTGCACAACACCTTGCGCGGCGTGGGCCTGCGCAGCCGCATCAAGATCGGCTGCGCCGGCAAAGTCATCAGCGCCTTTGACATCACCCGCATGATGGCCCTGGGCGCCGACTGGTGCAACAGCGCGCGCGGCTTCATGTTTGCCCTGGGCTGCCTGCAAGCGCAGACCTGCCATACCGGCCACTGCCCCACCGGCGTGACCACACAAGACCCGGTGCGCCAAAAAGCGCTGGTGGTGGGCGACAAGGCCGACCGCGTTTACAACTTCCACGCGCAAACCATGCACGCCCTGCAAGAGCTGGTGCAGGCCGCTGGCGTGGCCCACCCAGGCGACATCACCGCCCACCACATCGTGCGCCGGGGGAGTGATCAAAAAGTGCAATCACTCGCGCAGGCCCTGCTCACCCAAATGCCTGATCGCGCCTTGTTGGAGAGCGATTTGCAAGCCCTGCCGGTCATCTTCCGGCAGACCTGGCCCCAGGCGTCGGCGGAGAGTTTCAAGATGCTGCCCGAACCGTCGGTATCCGAATTGCCGCAGCGCGCTTTGGCCAGTTAGTCAGCAGGGCGACTCAGCGCCCATATCCGCAACGGCAACGACGTCTCGGCCTACAGCATCAACGCCAGCACCGGCGCGCTGACGGCCGTGGGTGCGGCGGTTGCGGCAGGCACCAGTCCCTTCTCCATCGTGGTGACCCGCTGAGCTGCGCGTGGGTTGGCCTTGCGTGGAAGCCAGGGGGTCAAGCCAAGCCTTTGCGCAGCCCGTTATGCGCCTGGGCGCCCTGACGACTAGAGACACCCGTTTCGCAGATAGCGAAACGCCCGCGCCCTATCGCCGTCTTTGACGTGTACTTGGCGCACGATGCTGGCCTCTAAGGGCTGGATGAATTTGGTGGGCTCATTCACGATGATGCGGCCGGGGGCCTCGGCAACGAAGTCAATAGGACCGACGCAGGCCCAAGCAACCGCGATGGCAAACAGCGTGATGATGGCGAAGGCGAAGGCGAAGCGCCTTGGCGCGATAACTGGCCATTAGAGCCAAAGCAGAATGTTGGATGAGAGCCGTCGTATGACAAACCATTTGATATCATTATATGATAGCATTCAGCCATGAACAACGCGCAGCGCAAGACACTGGGGCAGGTCTTCGCCAACCCAGTAAATGGCGCGCTGGAATGGCGCAAGATTGAAGTGCTGTTGATAGCGGTGGGTTGTGAGCGCACCGAAGGCTCTGGCTCATCGGTCGCCTTCTCCCACAGCGGGGTCACGGTGCGTTTCCACCGGCCCCATCCGCAGCGCGAGGCGCTGCGGTACCGCGTGGCAGACGCCCGCCGATTTTTGCAAGAGATAGGAGTCACTCTATGAACACCATGCTGTACAAGGGCTACAACGCCCGCATCGAGTTTGACGACGCTGACCGCATTTTTGTGGGGCATTTGGCGGGCATCCGCGACATCGTGGGGTTTCACGGCAGCAGTGTGGACGAGCTGGAGGCTGCGTTTCATGAGGCCGTTGATGATTACTTGGCCCATTGCGCCAAACTTGGTTTGCCTGCCAACAAACCTTTTTCCGGGCGCATGCTGCTGCGCGTGCCGCCCGAGGTGCATGCCCAGGCCAGCATTGCAGCCAAGATGGCGGGCGTCAGCTTGAACCAATGGGCAGCCGAGGCGCTGGCACATCAGGCGGGCGTTTCCAGCCACGCGTGACGGCTGGGGTGGCGCCCGGCGGGCAAGCGCTGCGCAGCAAGTCGTCGGTTGAAACTTCGTCGCGGTACGAGCGCCTTAGCGGTAAAACGCTTCGACCGCGCCTTTGAGTTTGATCAAAAGCGGCTGGCCCTTGCGGTCCACCGTTTTGCCCGCAGGCACCTTCACCCAGCCTTCGCTGATGCAGTACTCTTCCACATCGCCGCGTTCTTTGCCGTTGAGGCGAATGCCAATGCTGTGTTGGAACACCGCAGGCACATGGTGCGGACTGCGCGGGTCGACCGAGAGGTGGTCGGGCAGCGGGGGTTGAGATTGGGCTGATTCGCCGTGGGCTGAGGTGGGTTCGGTCATGGGCTTATTTTCGGGTAATTTGGGGCAATACTTGTATTTACCTGCGAGGGTGACGCTATGCATGGTTGCGAAGAGTTTGGCGTCAACGGCTCTGGTGCCGGACGATTCGACTGGCATGCCCAAACTTCAACGCGCGGATTAGCAACGCGTGAATTAGAATAGGTACTACCTTTCATCAACAGGTAACTACCATGCCAACCATCTCGCTCGAGAAACCACGCACTGCCAATATGACGGTAAAACTGGAAGACTCAGAACGCGAACGCCTGAAGTCCATCGCCATCGCAAAAAACCGCACACCTCACTTCATCATGCGCGAGGCGCTGCACAAGTACCTGGCAGAAGAAGAGGCTGAGCAACGGTTTATTGCTGTAGCCCAATCTTCCCTCAAAGCGTACAAAAAAACCGGACTACACATCACGCTGGACGAGTTCGGCGCTTGGGCCAAAGCCATCAAGAAAAATCCTAAAGCCCCTATGCCCGCATGCCACACGTAAGGCTCTCGGCACGCGCCCGACTTGACTTGGTACGCTTGCACCGCTTCCTCGCTGAAAAAGACACCGCTATCGCCAGCAAGGCAATTGACGAAATTCAAGCGTCACTCATCCCTTTGACGCGCATGCCAAAAATTGGCAGGCTTGTGGAAGGCGGGTTGCGTGAACTGGTCATAGAGTTCGGCAGCAGCGGTTATCTGGCGCTTTATGATCTTGATGAAAGCATTGATGAAATCGTCATCTTGGCTGTGCGCCATCAGAAAGAATTTGACTACAAGTAACACTCCTACATGAAAACCCGTTGAACGCGTGTTTGCGGCAGTGCCGCTAGTTGTTCGAACAAGCAAAGGCGGCAGGATCCGGCACCTACTCCATCGTGGTGACCCGCTGAGCTGCGCGTGGGCTAATGTTGCGTTGACCTAGCGTTGACGCCGGGAGGGTGTTCAAGCCAAGCCCTTGCGCAGCCCATTGAATTTGAAAAAAACCAGAGGCAAGACGAGACGCATTCGCCAAACTTGATACTTTCATTCTTCCAGATACAATCAATGCACTTTAAAACTTCACTTCAAATTCAATTTTGTAAGGAATATTTATGCTTGCAGTCGTTACCAGCAAGGGGCAATTGACCTTACCCAAAGGGATTCGGGAACGCCTGGGTTTGGGCGCGGGCAGTCGGCTGGATTTCGAAGTGAACGAACAGGGCTGGCTGCTGGCTCGCCCAGTGAACAACACGGCGCTGGGGCTGGCTGGCTTGCTGCGCAGGCCAGGGCAGGAGGCCGTGAGCGTGGAGGCGATGGCTGAGGCGGTGGAGGCTTCGGCAGCTGAGCTGAACGCGTCCAAAAATAAGAAGGCAAAGCCCGCAAAAGCTGCGCGCAAGTCATGATTGGCCTGGACACCAATGCGTTGATCCGGCTGCTGGTAGAAGATGACGCCGCACAGGCCGCTGCCGTGCGCAAACGTCTGGCCTCGCTGGACAACTTGGCAGAGTCGGTTCTGCTCAATAACATTGTGCTGGTAGAGACTCTTTGGACTTTGCGCAGGGTCTACCAGTTTGAGCGCGCGGCATTGTTGGGTTTGCTCGGGCAACTCTTGTCTGCCAAAACCTTTGGTTTTGAAGACCGGGCGACGGTTGCCCTGGCTACAGAGCAGTTCGCCAGTAGCTCGGCAGATTTTTCAGATTGCCTGATCGCCGCGCAAAATGCCCGTTTGGGCTGCGACACGACGGTGACGTTTGACAAAGGGATGAGCAACTTGCCCAAGGTTGAGGTTTTGCGCTCGGAAAATGCCTGAAATCGCTATTTAATGTATAGCTACTTGCACAATCACACCGAGACCAAGAAGCCGTTTTTCCATACAAAGCACGGCCTTGTCTTTGCTCAGCAGCAGGGCCTGGTGCGCCACGGCGAGGTCGATGAATTTTTGGTCATCGGGGTCTTTACAAATGGCGGTCGCTTTCGCCGCGACTGGCGCTAGGCGCGCCCCCAGGTCGAATTGCGCAAGCACGGATTCGGCTGAGATTTTGTAGAAGTCGAGTTTCAGCACGATGTGCGGGTAGGCCAGCACGCGCTCAAGCTCGTCACGCATCACGGAGCTTGCAATCCACTGCAAGGTGCCCGCTGCCAGGCTGGTTTTGATGGTGACTGACGCCGGGTCATTGAAGACAAACATGTCCAGCACGATGTTGGTGTCGATGACGACCAAGCCCGTGATAGGTGCCGCGCGCACCATGTGCGCGGCAGGAAGCACGTCGAAATTGGGGTCAGCAACTGTCTTAGAAGTCAAGCGTTTTGATGGACTAAGCCATGCAATGCGTTGTTGAACGGGAGGCTATCGCGCACCATGGCATTGAGGATGGTCAGCAGTTTTCGCATGCAGGCCGTCAGCGCCAATT
>JANLYO010000046.1:0-15129 GCA_031365665.1 Rhodoferax sp.
CCGCGCCTACTTGGCCACGATGAAGAAACAAAATGCCAACCTGTTGCACTGCCTCACCCTCACATTCAAAGGGCAACCTACCCAGCCTCAAATGTGAGTCGCCCTTGCTGCGCAACTGGAAGGGAGCTGAGTAGTTACCAATTTTTAAGATTTTTAAGGCTTTAGGCCACGTGAAATGGCGCTATTTAGCTATTATTATAGTAGCGTCTGTTTGAAAAATCCCATCGTCCGCTCCCAGGCCAGTTTGGCGGCGGGGGCGTCAAACCTTGGCGTAGTGTCGTTGTTGAAGCCATGTTGCGTGCCGGCGTACTGGTGGGCGGCGTATTTGGCCCCCGTCGCTTTGAGCGCGCCCTCATAGGCGGGCCAGGCGGCGTTGATGCGTTCGTCCACGCCGGCAAAGTGGATCAAGAGCGGCGCCTTGACTTTGGCAGCATCTTCATTGGCGGGGTGGTTGCCGTAAAACGGCACGGCTGCTGCCAGATCAGGCAGGCGCGTGGCCAAGAAGTGCGCCATGCCGCCGCCGTAACAAAAACCCACCGTGCCGATTTTGCCGGTGCAGTCGGTGCGGCCTTTGAGCAGCGCCGCTGCCGCCACAAAGTCTTCGCGGGTTTTGGTTTGGTCTAGCTGCGCGAACAGCGTACGCGCCTTATCTTCGTCGCCAGGGTAGCCGCCCAGAGGCGTCAGCGCGTCGGGTGCGAACGCCATGTAGCCGTCTACGGCCAGGCGGCGCGCAATGTCTTCGATGTGCGGGTTCAGGCCCCGGTTTTCATGGACGACCAGAATGCCGGGCAGTTTGCCGGCGGCGTTGGCCGGGCGGCACAGGTAGCCCTTCATCTTGCCGTAACCCGGCACGGGGAATTCCAGGGTTTCGGTTTTGATGCGCCCATCGTCTTTGGGGACCACTTGCGCCAGCGCAAAGTTGGGGCTGAGCGCCGCCAGAAGGCCCACCGCCGTGAGGCCACCCACGGCGAATTTTTGAGCTTTCTCCAAAAAGCCGCGCCGGTCGATGTTGCCATGCACGTAGGCGTCAAAAAGAATCAACAGCTCCTGGTCGAAATCCTGGGCGGTCAAGCGTGGCATGGCGGGGCTCCATTGAAGGGGTTGCGCAAAATGTGGGCGTGCCAACCATGCTACTGCGAAAACCGTCTGGGGTGATTGAAAGCGGCAAAAGCCTATGGTTTGCCCTAGTCGGGGGTTTTGGTAAAAGTATTATCGTATTACCTTAGCCGGTTCGATATTCATCCCCTTCCACCCCATCCGTCAGCCACAGGAGACTCACCCATGACATCGACATCCACCTTGCGCCGCACCCTATTGGCCGCCTTGCTCGCCGCCATGGGCCTGGGGCTTGCCAGCGCCAGCCTCGCGCAAAACCGCGCCTTCAGCTTCGCTTATGACCAGCCGCCCAGCACCGCGTACGGCGTGGCCGCCAACATGTTTGACGCGAAGCTCAAGGAGCTTTCGGGCGGCAAATTCAGCATCAACCAGTTCCCTGGCGCGCAACTCGGCCAAGAGCCGGTGATGTTGCAGAAGATGCGCTCGGGCGACATCGATTTTGTCATCACCTCGACGGCCAACGCCTCCACACTGGCGCCGCAGGCCGGTGTTTTCTCGCTGCATTTTCTGTTCCGTGACCAATCGCATTTGATCAAAACCCTGGCAGACCCCGGCGTTGCCACGGCGTTTCGCGACATGGTCAAAGAGTCTGTGCAAGGCGCGCGGGTGCTGGGCCTCATGACCATGGGCATGCGCAACATGTACAGCAAGAAGGAAGTCACGAAAGTCGAGGACATGAAGGGCGTGAAAATCCGCGTGCAGGCCACCAAGACCGAAGACACGCACTTCCCCGCCTACGGCGCGCAGGTGGTGCACATGCCGTTTGGCGACGTGTACACCTCCATCCAGACCGGCGTGGTGCAGATGGCCGAAAACGGCGTCAACGTGTTCCTGGCCAATAAACATTACGAGGTAGCGCCGGTGTTGTCGATCACCGAGCACGAAGCCAACAACAACTGCATCTGGGTCAGCGAAAAAACCTGGAACAGCCTGACGCCCGAGCAGCAAAAGTGGGTGCAGACCGCAGCTGAAGAGGTCTCGAGCAAAGAGCCCGCCATGGCCCTGCAACTTGAAAAAGACTCCGCCACCCGGCTCAAGGCACTGGGCGTGAAAGTGGTTGAGAACGTTGACAAGACCGGTTTCATCAAGGCGGCTGCGCCGATCCAGGACCAGCTCGCCGCCGAGCTGGGCCCCCACGCGGTGAAGATTCTCAAGCTGGTTCGCGACATCAAGTGATGGACTGATCACGGCATGGCTGAAGATCACCGCTCGCTCGTACTGCAACGCCACCGCCACCTCAAATGGGAGGGTTTTGACAAACTCGAAGCCACCCTAATGGTGTTGTGCGGCGTGTGCATTTTCATGTTCACGCTGTCGGTCGCCTGTGATGTGGCCACCCGCGCCCTGGGCAAACCCTGGGTCTGGCTGCAACAGGCCACCACGGCGTTTTTCACCTGGGGCGTGTTCATCGGTATGGCTGCGGCCACGCGCCGCAATGACCACTTCTATTTGACGGAAATCACCAAACGCATGAAGGGCCTGTCCCGAAGCGTGATCGAAACCCTGAACCGCCTGGTGGTGCTGGTGGTAGCCCTGCTCCTGATCTGGTTTGGCTACAAAAACGCGATGCTGGATCTGGGCAGTTTCCGCATGCCCTCACTCATCCCGCTGACCTGGTACACCGCCGTGGTGCCGCTGTCTGCCGTGTTGATTTTCCTGTTTACGATGGAGCAGCTGGTCAATGGCTGGCAGCGCGGCTTTGAGGGCCCTGAAGACATGGAAAACGTAGTGGTTGAACCGGTGTTGCCTCTGCCCGCAGGAGCGGCCAAATGATCGGCTACTTGAGCAACGGCGGCGTGCTGGTCTTGATGGCTTGCCTGTTTTTGGGCTTTGGCTACATGGGCGTGCCGGTGTCGTTCGCCTTGATCGCAGGCGTGTTTGTGGCGGTGCAGTTCACGCCGATATCGATGCAGTCCATGGTCGGGCAACTCTTCCATGGCATTGATTCAGAAGCGCTGCTGGCTGTGCCGTTTTTTCTGCTGGTCGGCGAGTTGATGGCCTCCAGTGATGTGGTGCAACGCATGATCCGCCTGGCGCAAACCATGGTCGGGCATCTGCGCGGCGGGCTGGCGCAGGTGGTGACGCTCTTCAGCATGTTTTTTGCGGGCATCTCGGGCTCATCAACCGCCGACGTTGCGGTCTTGAGCCGCACCGTCGCGCCCAAGATGGACGCCGAAGGTTACGACCGCGCTTTCATCGCCGCACTGATCGCCTCGGCTTCCACCATGGCGAACCTGATTCCGCCCTCGATCATGGCGATCGTGTACGGCGCCACCGGCAACGTGTCGATTGGCGGCCTGTTCCTCGCCGGCGTGGTGCCAGGCGTGTTGATTGGCATTGGCCTCATGGTGTACAGCTACATCTGGGGTCCGGTGGGCATCAAGAAACAACGCGCTTCGTTTGCGGAGTTTGCCTCGGCCGCCAAGGCGTCGGCCTTGCCGATGGTGATCCCGGTCATCATCATGGGCGGCATTTTGAGCGGCGGCTTCACGCCGACCGAAGCCGGCATGGTGGCGGCGGTGTACATCCTGCTGGTGCTGATCCCGATTTACCGGCCAAGGCACGTCTTCGAGTTGCCGCGCGACTTCATGAATGCCGGGCTTTTGTATTCATTGCCGCTGGCGGCGGTGGCAGCAGCATCGACCTTTGGCTGGATGGTGGCCTACCTGCGCGGGCCAGACATCGTCTCGACCTACATCACCGGCTTTGCCGGCACCAGCGGGCCGATGATCATGTTCTCTCTCGTGGTGCTGTTCGTGATCGTCGGCGATTTTCTGGACGCCGTGCCGGCCATCATCATCTTCATGCCAATCATCAACAAATTGTCGGAGGTGGGAAACATCAACTCCCTGCACCTGGGCGTGGTGATCATCACGACGCTGGTGTTCGGGCTGATCACGCCGCCTTACGGCTTGTCGCTTTTGGTGGCGTCAAAATATGTGGGCGTTGGGTTTGGGCGCGCGGTGGTGCGCTCCTTGCCGCTGTATGTCGTGTTTTTTCTGACCATTGCGTTTGTGGTGCTGTTTCCAGAAGTCGTGTTGTGGCTGCCCAAACAGCTGATTCCTGAATCTGTAGGCTGCTTCAAGTCCCCGAGCGGCACCGGCTACATCTGCCCACCCTGAGCCGACAGGGGATCAACGCCGTATGCCCGACTTTTCAAAATCGCGCGCGCTGGCGCAGCAGGCGGTCGACAAGCGCCTGCTGGCCGGTTTTTCCAGCGTCGTGATGCAGCACGGCCAGGTGGTCGAATCGTTTTGTACCGGTCTGGCCAATCTCGAAAGCGGCGAGCCCTTCGGCTATGACCCCATCTGCCGCATCTTCTCCAACACCAAACTCATCACCTCCACCCTGGTGCTGATGATGGTGGACGAAGGCCGGTTCGGACTGGACGACCCGGTCAAACACTGGGTTCCCGAGCTGGGCCGGGTACGGGTGCTGCGCCCAGGCGCCACGTCGGCGGACGACACCGAAGCCCTGCGCACCGACATCACCGTCCGCCACCTGCTTTCGCACAGCTCGGGCTTGTCACACGGCGTGTTTGACCCCGGCACACTGATCTACAAGGCCTATGTCGCCTCGGGTGTGCGCTCGCCGCAGTTGACGCTGGCAGAGGCCATGCCGGTGCTGGCGGCCTTACCACTGTCGTTCCAGCCGGGCACGGGCTGGGACTACTCGATGGGCGCCGACGTGCTGGCGCGTATCGTGGAGATCATCACCGGCAAGCCCTTTGCCGAGGTAGTGCAGCAACGCATCTTCGGGCCGCTGGGCATGGTGGATACCAGCTATGTGGTGCCACCCGAAAAGTTGGCGCGTTTTGCCACGCTGTACCGCAGCGACGACCCCGTCAATGCGCAGCAGCCGCTCTCGCAGATCGCCAAAGACACGCCATGGGCAGAGGCCAATATCCGGCCCGTGCCGCGCACAGCCGGCACAGGCGGCCTGGTGTCCACCCAGGGCGATTACCTGCGCTTCCTGCTGCAACTGCAAGCGCCTGCGACGGGGCAACCTGGCCTGCTCAAGCCCGCAACGCTGGCCGAGATGTTGCGTGACCAGTTGCCACCCCACATTTGCGTGCAGTTCATGCGCAGCGGGCCGATGCCGCATCTTGGTTTTGGCCTGGGGGGCGCCATTACGCGCAGCGCGTCAGACCTGCAACCCAACTCGCCTGCCGGTGAGTTCCAGTGGGGTGGCCTGGGCGGCACACACTGGTCCATCAGCCCGGCCCAAGGCGTCACGATCGTGCAGATGGCACAACGGCATTTTGGCTTCTGGAACCCCTTCTGGTTTGAGTACAAAGCGGCTGTGTATGCAGCGCTGGGCGCCTGAAACCCAGCGGCCGCCTCTTTGCGGATACGATGAAGCGCAGCACAACCGCTAAATTTCAAACAGATATGACTGAATTGATCCATTACTCGCTCGATGCCGGGATCGCCACGCTGACCCTGGACGACGGCAAGGCCAACGTGATGGGCCTGCCCATGCAGGCGGCCCTCAACGCCGCGCTGGATCGCGCTCTGGCGGACAAGGCCGTTGTGGTCATCACCGGCCGGCCCGGCATGTTTTCAGGCGGGTTTGATCTGAACGTGTTCAAGACCGACCCCAAGGCTTCGGTGCAAATGCTCGAAGGCGGCGCGCGGCTGGCGCTACGGCTCTTGAGCCACCCGCATCCGGTCATGATCGCCTGCAGCGGGCATGCGGTGGCCATGGGCTGCTTTTTGCTATTGGGGGCCGACTACCGGCTGGGTGTGGACCGAGGCCAGGTCGGCACCGGCCCGAACTTCCGCATCCACGCCATTGAAGTGCAGATTGGCATGACGCTGCCCTATTTCGCGCTGGAACTGTGCCGCCAGCGCCTGACCCCCGCGCACTACAGCCTGGCCTGCACCACCGCTTGGCCCTACACCCCAGCGCAGGCGGTGCAGGCTGGTTTCATGGACGAAGTGGCCGCGCCCGATCAGTTCGCCGCCCGCGTGCAGGAGCGCGCGCTGTACCTGAGCAAGCTGCACCAGGAAGCGTTTACGGCGACCAAGCAGAAACTCAAACAGCCCGCCATCGAAGCGCTGGAGGCCGCCATCCGCACCGATGTGGCGGCGTGGACCGAGCGGTTTTTGAAGCAGGGCTGACGCAGCGGTGAAGAGGGTTTGAGGGACCGAGGAGCAGGGTTGGCCCTGCAGTCAGGCTTGCGCAGCGTCCAAAATCGCGTTGAAGGTCGGGCTTGGGCGCATCACGGTGGTCACCTTTTGCGGGTCGGCCATGTAGTAGCCGCCTATGTCCACGGGTTTGCCCTGCACGGCCTTGAACTCGTCGGTGATCTTCTGCTCGTTCTCGGTCAACGCTTTGGCCAGGGGCGTGAAATGGGCCTGCAAAGCCTTGTCATGCGTCTGCGCCGCCAGTTCCTGCGCCCAGTACATCGCCAGGTAGAACTGGCTGCCACGGTTGTCCAACTGGCCGGTCTTGGGCGACGGACCCTTGTTGTTGTCCAGCAGCTTGCCAGTGGCATCGTCCAGCGCCTTGGCCAGTATTTTGGCTTTCTCATTCCCGGTCTTGATGCCAAGATCTTCCAGCGACACGGCGAGGGCCATGAACTCGCCCAATGAATCCCAGCGCAGGTGGTTTTCTTCCACCAGTTGCTGGACGTGTTTGGGCGCCGAGCCGCCGGCGCCGGTTTCATACATGCCGCCACCAGCCATCAGCGGCACCACCGACAGCATCTTGGCGCTGGTGCCTAGCTCCATGATGGGAAACAGGTCGGTCAGGTAGTCGCGCAGGATGTTGCCGGTGGCGCTGATGGTGTCGAGCCCGCGGACCACGCGCTCCAGCGTGTAGCGCATGGCGCGCACCTGGCTCATGATCTGGATGTCCAGGCCGGCCGTGTTGTGCTCGTGCAGGTACATCTTCACCTTGGTGATCAGCTGCGCCTCATGCGGGCGGTACTGGTCGAGCCAGAACACCACGGGCATGCCCGAGTTGCGGGCGCGCGTCACAGCCAGCTTGACCCAGTCGCGGATGGCGGCGTCCTTGCACTGGCACAGGCGCCAGATGTCGCCCTCTTCCACTTCTTCACTGAGCAAAACTTCACCGGTAGCCAGGTCGGTGATGTTGGCAGTGCCGCCCTCGGCCATTTCAAAGGTTTTGTCGTGCGAGCCGTATTCTTCGGCCTGCTGGGCCATCAGGCCCACATTCGGCACGGTGCCCATGGTGCGCGGGTCAAACGCGCCATGCCATTTGCAGAAGTTGATGATCTCCTGGTAGATGCGGGCGAACGTCGATTCAGGCATGACGGCCTTCACGTCTTTCAGGCGGCCATCTGCACCCCACATCTTGCCACCGTTGCGGATCATGGCGGGCATGGACGCATCCACGATCACGTCATTGGGTGAGTGGAAGTTGGTGATACCCTTGGCCGAATCGACCATGGCCAGCTCCGGGCGGCCTTCGTGGCAGGCATGCAGGTCGCGCTTGATCTCGTCCTGCTTGCTTTGCGGCAGCGTGGTGATCTTGTCGTACAGGTTGGCCATGCCGTTGTTGACGTTCACACCCAGCTCGTCAAAGAGCTTGCCGTGTTTGGCAAAGGCATCCTTGTAGAAAATTTTCACGCAGTGGCCAAACACAATGGGGTGCGACACCTTCATCATGGTGGCCTTGACGTGCAGCGAGAACATCACGCCCGTCTTGTAGGCATCGTCGATCTCTTTCTCGTAGAACTCCACAAGCGCTTTCTTGCTCATGAACATGCTGTCGATCACCTCGCGGTCCAGCAGCGAGACCTTGGGCTTGAGCACGATGGCCTTGCCGCTCTTGGTGATGAGCTCCATCTTCACGTCGCGGGCACGGTCCAGCGTCATGGACTTTTCGCCGTGGTAGAAGTCGCCACCATGCATGTGCGACACATGCGAGCGTGAAGCCTGGCTCCACTCGGCCATGCTGTGCGGGTTCTTGCGGGCGTATTCCTTGACGGCGCGGGGCGCGCGGCGGTCGGAGTTGCCCTCGCGCAGCACCGGGTTCACGGCGCTGCCCAGGCATTTGGAGTAGCGGGCGCGAATGGCTTTTTCTTCCTCGGTTTTGGGGTTTTCCGGGAAGTCGGGCAGCTTGTAGCCCTTGCCCTGCAGCTCGCGGATGGCGGCGATCAGCTGGTTTTGCGAGGCGCTAATGTTGGGCAGCTTGATGATGTTGGTCTGGGGCAGCAGGGTCAGGCGGCCGAGTTCGGCCAGGTTGTCGGGCACGCGCTGCGCTTCCGCCAGAAACTCGGGGAACTCGCCCAGGATGCGACCCGCCACCGAGATGTCGCTCTGGGCCACGTCGATGCCGGCCGGCGCGGCAAACGCGCGGATCACCGGCAGGAACGCATAGGTCGCCAGCAGTGGCGCCTCGTCCGTGAGGGTGTAAATGATTTTTGATTTTGCTGCCGACATCGTTGTACTCCTGATTTTGGATTATTTGGGGAATGGAAATGAATTCGGTGTAGCCGATGTTAAACAAGACTTTAACTGCGGTAGCCGATTAGGGAAATTTTTTGAGCCCAGGTGGGTACAGGCCCATTCGTCCTGCGCTTGGCGAATGGTCGAAAGCCGCGCCGGGCCCAAGTGGGTTGCTCCACTTGCTTGGATTGGCTCTGTACCATCTGCGTTTGCAGCAGCCCACGCCAGCGGTGCGTGGTCGCTCAATCGGAGATCTTTTTTGAACCAAACGACACAATTCACAAATGCAGTTTACGCAACTTGCCAAGCCCCACGCCGGGGCTGTGTTTTTTGATCTACCCCCCGGCCACCGCCATGTTTTCCTCAGGCGTTGGCAAATTGGCCAATTTACGAGGAAAGCTTATCCCTTGGCGTTTACTCGGCCATTGCATAGCCAGCAAGCATGGCAACGCGACCTGAACTACATTATTGGCCGATGCGCTTCCTATCGTGGCCAGTGCATCGCTACCTACCGTCTCCAGGACACTCCCCATGACCAGCCGCCGCCAATTTATCGTTCACCTTAGCGTGGGATCAGCTGCTTTTACCCTTGCCCAAACAGCGTTTGCACAAGCGCCCATGTTGCTTGAAGCAGATGCCACGGCCAAAGCGCTAGGCTACTCTGCCGACGCCGGCAAAACCGATAAAGTCAAATACCCCAAATACGCCAAAGAGCAGTTATGCAGCAACTGCGCTCTTTACCAAGGCAAAGCGGCTGATGCCGCAGCCGCTTGCCCGCTGTTTGCAGGCAAGCAAGTTGCGGGTAAAGGCTGGTGCAGCGCATGGGCTAAAAAAGCATAACCCGGTTTGAACGCCAAGCGGCCTTTTCCACACGGCTCTTTTCAGCGCCACCCATGTTTCGCCCACTCCGTGGCTTTAGGGGCAACAAATCCAACTTGCCCAGCAAGCCCTGTGTAGCCTGCGGGAAAGAGATGGCGTGGCGAAAGAGCTGGGTTAAAAATTGGGCGGAAGTAAAGTACTGTTCAGACGCTTGCCGCAAGGGCAAAAAGTAGCACCGATGCCGACGTTTTGCCGACACCTGATATTGATCTTGGGTGATCAGTTGGATGCACATTCTGCTGCCTTGCAGGACATCGATCCCTCACGCGATGTGGTGCTGATGATTGAAGCATTTGAAGAGTCCCGACATGTGTGGTCGCACAAAATGCGCAGCGCACTTTTCTTGTCGGCCATGCGCCACTTTGCAGCGGAACTTCGGACCAAAGGCTTGCGTGTAGATTACCGCGCACTTGACACACATGGCGACCTGACACTGGCCAGCGGCCTGCTGGACGCATTCGCTACGCACCGGCCTCAAGCCATTGTGGGGATCGAACCTGGCGATCTGCGGGTGCGCCAGGAGCTTGAAAATGCGATTGCCAAGATGGGTTTTGCAGCCCCTACCGGCATTACATGGCGTGAAGACCAGCATTTTTTATGCAGTCTGCCGCAATTTCGCCAATGGGCGGGCACGGGCAAGAGCTTGCGCATGGAGTTTTTCTATCGAAAAATGCGCCAGCAATGCAAGGTGCTGATGAACGGCGCGGAGCCAGTCGGCGGCCAATGGAACTTTGACGCTGAAAACCGCAAAAGCTTTGGCAAAGCTGGGCCGCAGCAGGTGCCCCAACCTCCCGTGTACCCGCTCGACCAAATCACCCAAGACGTGATCGTACTCGTCAACCAACACTTTCCAGGCCACCCTGGCCACCTGGACAAATTTAACTGGCCCACCACCCGCACCCAGGCACTTCACGCGTTGGCTGACTTCATCGAGAACCGCCTGCCCCGGTTTGGCCCGCATGAGGACGCGATGTGGACGGGGCTGGAGTTTGGCTGGCATTCACTGCTCAGCAGCTCACTTAACCTGAAGTTGATCAGCCCGCTGGAGGTGGTGCAAGCAGCAGAGCAGGCTTACCATGCAAAAGGCCTGGATTTGGCCAGCGTGGAGGGCTTCATCCGCCAGGTGCTGGGCTGGCGCGAGTTCATGCGCGGAATGTATTTTTCAGACATGCCAGGCCTGAAAACCGCCAACCATTTCGGCCACCAAAACCCTCTTCCCAAATGGTACTGGACGGGCGACACCCGCATGAATTGCATGCGCCAGTGCATTGCCCAGACGCTGGACAACGGTTACTCGCACCACATCCAGCGTTTGATGGTGACCTGCATGTTTGGCGTCACGGCGCAAATCAACCCACAGCAGATGTGTGACTGGTACTTGGCCGTCTACGTGGATGCGGTGGAATGGGTAGAGCTGCCCAACGTAGCCGGCATGGCACTGTTTGCGAATGGCGGGCGTTTTACCAGCAAGCCCTATGTGGCCAGCGGAGCCTACGTCAAGCGCATGAGCAACTATTGCAGCGGCTGCCACTATGTGCCCGAAAACCGCACGGGTGCCGATGCCTGCCCCATGACCACTTTGTACTGGAACTTTTTGGACCAGCATGAGGCCAGCTTTGCCAACAACCCGCGCACAGCCCTGATGGTGAAAAACCTGCAGCGCATGCCAGACGAAGAGCGCGGCAAAGTACGCGGGCGCGCTCGCGAGATGATGGCGCATCTTGATGGCTTGTAGCCTGGCCAACTAGCATCACGCTCAAGCTCAAACATCGATCCTGGCCGGCGCGGTCTATCTGTCTAAACTCCACCGAGACGTTTTCAGTGCAACCGAGAAAAAGCTCAAGGCGCAGGTGTAGGCCGTGCTGCAAGCGGCGATTGAAACTGGCCTGGCAGACTGGAATTCGCAGTTTGCCAAGTCCGCGTGAGTTTCAGATTGCTATGCTATACGTAGCATAAACTCTAATAAACACGTGGCCTAAGCGCGTATTTTTCTTGAATTTTCTATTTTTAGATGCAAAATCAATTTATCATACCCAAAATGGGTATGATAAAATTTACACCTTGGTGAAATCCGGTTTGCGTTTTTCCATGAACGCCGTGAATGCCTCGCGTGCCGCCGGTTCACCCATCAGGCGGCGAAAACTCTGGCCCTCTTCTGCCATCTGGGCGGCGACCTGCGCAGCCTGGCCTTTCTTCATCAGGCGCTTGGTTTCGACCAGCGCGTTAAGAGGTTTGGCCGCGAGTTTGCGGGCCTGCGTCTGGGCGACGCCGTTGGCTTCGGTGGGTGGCACGATGCGATTGACCAGACCCACTTCAAGGGCCGCTTCGGCCATGAAAGGCTCGCCCAGCAAGAGCGCTTCGGCGGCGCGGTGGTAACCCATCATTTGCGGAATCAGCAGACTTGACGCCGCTTCTGGACACAGGCCCAAATTGACAAAGGGCAGCGAAAACGCCGCGTTGTCGCCGGCGTACACGAGGTCGCAATGGAACAACATCGTCGTGCCCACGCCGACCGCCGGGCCGCACACTTCCGCCACCAGGGGTTTGGGGAAGGAGGCAATGGCGCGCAGGAAACGGAACACCGATGATTCCTCTTGGGAGCCTGATGGGCCTTTCTGAAAATCGGCAATGTCATTGCCGGCGCTGAAGATGGTGGCGTGGCCCTGGATCAGCACCACGCGGGTGGCGGCGTCTTGGGCAGCCTGCACCAATGCGTCTGCCATTGCCGCATACATTGCCACGGTGATGGAGTTCTTTTTCTCTACACGGTTCAGCGTGATGGTGGCGACGCCCGCATCAAAGTCGGTCAGGATTTCGCTCATTTCAAGGCTTCCTTGACAAAGTCCAGGCGATCCTGGCCCCAAAACATCTCGTCTCCCACAAACATGGTGGGCGCGCCAAAAATGCCCCGGTCTACCGCCTCCTGGGTCAACATCTTCAATCGATCTTTCACGTTCTGTTGGCTCACGAGCGCCAGCATGGCTGCTGCGTCAAAACCGGCCCTGTGCAGCATCGCCCCGGTTTCCGACATGTCGTTCAAGTTTCTGCTGTCGACCCAGATGGCTTCGAAGACGGCTTGGGCAAATTCCATTTGCCGGGCATCGTTGCGCATCTGCAAACCGACGGCCGCACGCATCAGCGTCAAAGTGTTGATGGGAAAATGCGGACTCAATTTGAACGGAACGCCATACTGCGCGGCGAACCGGTTCAGATCGCCAAACATGTATTTTCCTTTGGCAGGCACGGTGGCTGGCGAGTGGTTGCCAGTGGCCTGAAACACGGCCCCGAGCAACATCGGTTTCCAGTTGAGTGTTGCGCCAGCAGCGGCGCAAATTTTGGGCAACTGGGTGAAGGCGAGGTAAGCCGCCGGGCTGCCAAAATCAAAATAAAAGTCGACTGTTTTCGTCATGGTTCCAGTTCCGAAAATGGGATGGTGGTGGGCTTTACCGGCACATTATTCTTTGAAATACACAATTTGGCGGGAGGTCGCCAACAATTGGCCGGCCTCATTCCACATTTGCGCAGTTTGGTCAAAGAAGCCGTTGCGGAAAACCTGGCCCTGTGCCTGCCCGAGCAGGTAGCCCGCGCCCGTCGTGTTCATTTGCCCAGCGTCGGCATGGAAATACACCGCCATGGAAACCGTGCCAATCGGCACGCGCATGGCGTCATCAAAGGGATGTGTCGTCATGGATGTGAAAACAGCTAAAGCAAGCCTGCAACCGGTGGCAAAGCGGCTAAAGACGATTTACACACGCTCAAAAATGCCGGCTGCGCCTTGGCCCATGCCGACACACATGGTCACCATGCCGTATTTCAAATTCTTGCGCTGCAAGGCGTGAACCACTGTCGCGGCGCGAATCGCACCTGTTGCACCCAGCGGATGGCCCAGGGCAATCGCGCCGCCCATCGGGTTGACCTTGTCGAGGTTCAAACCCAGCGTGCGAATGACCGCCAGGGACTGCGCTGCAAAGGCTTCGTTCAGCTCAAACCAGTCGATGTCGTCCTGCTTCAGCCCGGCATAACGCAAGGCAGCGGGAATGGCCTCAATCGGGCCAATGCCCATGATGTGCGGTGGCACGCCCCGGCTGGCGTAGCTGACAAAACGCGCCAACGGCTTGAGGCCAAAACGCTTGACGGCGGCCTCGCTGGCCAGGATCAGCGCCCCCGCGCCGTCCGAGGTTTGCGAGCTGTTGCCGGCGGTAACGGAGCCACGCGCTGCAAACACAGTCTTGAGTTTGGCCAGGCCCTCCACAGTGGTGTCGGGCCGTGCGCCCTCATCCAGATTGACCGTGCGGCTTTTGACACTGATTTCCGCGGAATCGAGGTTCACCGAGCGGTCGGCCACCTCCACCGGCGTGATCTCGTTGCTGAACTCGCCGGCTTTCATCGCCGCAACCGCCTTCATGTGCGAAGCATAGGCAAACTCGTCCTGCGCGTCACGGCTGACTTTCCACTGAGTGGCCACCTTCTCTGCTGTCAAGCCCATGCCGTAGGCGATGCCGTAACTCTCGACGTCGTCCGTATTGCTGAAGATGGCTGGCGAAAGGTTGGGCGAGTTGCCCATCATGGGCACCATGCTCATGCTCTCCACGCCTGCGGCGATCATCACATTGGCCTCACCCACACGGATGCGGTCGGCGGCCATCTGCACAGCGCTCAGACCCGAGGCGCAGAAGCGGTTGACGGTGATGCCACCCACGGAATTGGGCAGCCCGGCCAGAATCGCACCGATGCGCGCCACGTTGAGGCCCTGCTGCGCCTCGGGGATGGCGCAGCCGCAGATGATGTCTTCCACCGCTTTCGGGTCCAGCCCCGGCACTTGCGCCATGACGGACCGCAGTGCCACAGCCAGCAGGTCATCAGGCCGCATGTTTTTGAAATGGCCGCGATGCGAGCGCCCGATGGGTGTGCGCGTGGCGGCAACGATGTAGGCGTCTTGAATTTGTTTCATAAAACTTCCGCAAGCTTATTAGTTTCTCACCGGCTTTCCAGTGTTCATCATGCCCATGATGCGTTCTTGCGTCTTGGGGTGGGTGAGCAAGGAACAGAAGGCCTTTCGCTCCAGCGCCATCAGATACTCTTCGCTCACCAGCGTGCCCGCATCCACGTCGCCGCCGGTCACCACACCGGCTATCAGCGAGGCGATATGAAAATCGTGCCCGCTGGCAAAGCCGCCGTCGCGCAAGTTGACCAGTTGGCCCAGGATGGTGGCCTTGCCACTGCGGCCCGCCACCGGGAACAGGCGCCTGTGCGGCGCGCGGTAGCCACTGGTGAACAGGGCCCGGGCTTCATGGATGGCTGTGAACAGCAATTCATCCTTGTGGGCAACGATCACGTCGCTGTCCAGCAGATAGCCCAGCTTGCGCGATTCCAGCGCGCTGGTGCCGACCTTGGCCATGGCCGCCGCAGTGAAGCCTTCGGTCAGGAAGGGCAACAGGTCTTTGCCAGTGGAGGCGTTGGCGTTTTCGGCAGCGCGACGGGCGATGTAGGTGAGTCCCCCAGCGCCCGGCACCAGGCCCACGCCCACTTCCACCAGGCCGATGTAGCTTTCCATCGCCACCACGCGTTTGGCCGAATAGGCGGCGAGCTCGCAGCCGCCGCCCAAGGCCAGACCACGCACCGCAGACACCACGGGCACGCTGGCATAACGCAGGCGCAACATCATCTGCTGCATCTCGGCTTCGGCGCCGTCGATGGCGCTGACACCGGCCATCAG
>JANLYO010000047.1:0-2173 GCA_031365665.1 Rhodoferax sp.
CCGCGCCTACTTGGCCACGATGAAGAAACAAAATGCCAACCTGTTGCACTGCCTCACCCTCACATTCAAAGGGCAACCTACCCAGCCTCAAATGTGAGTCGCCCTTGCTGCGCAACTGGAAGGGAGCTGAGTAGTTACCAAACCTCGGGTAAAGCAGAGAATTCCATCAAAATGTTAACTTCCATGTTAACAACATGGGGTTAAAACAACCCGCGTTCCCGCGATTGAATCCAACAGCCTCAGGCCTTACCCGTCGACCCGTACCCGCCCTCGCCCCGCACGCTTACGGGAAATTCCGAAACCACGTTGAACTGTGCCTGCACCACCGGCACGATCACCAGTTGCGCGATGCGCTCCATGGGTTCGATGGTGAAGGCCTTGCCGCTGCGGTTCCAGGCGCTCACCATCAGTTGGCCCTGGTAGTCGCTGTCAATCAGCCCGACCAGATTACCCAGCACGATGCCATGTTTGTGGCCCAGGCCCGATCGCGGCAGGATCAGCGCGGCGTAATTCGCATCGGCCAGGTAAATCGCGATGCCGGTGGGCACGAGTTGCCAGGCGTTGGGTTGCAGGGTGAGCGGCTCGCTCAGGCAAGCGCGTAAATCCAGGCCTGCGCTACCAGGTGTGGCGTAGCCGGGCAGGTTGTCGACGAGACGCGGGTCCAGGACTTTGACATCGACTTTCATGGCTACGTTTCTTCTTTTGAATTTGAATGAATGGGATTAAACGGGATAGCCTTGAATTTTTCCAGCGCTTGGCCGGTCCGAGGCACGGCACAGCCCTAGCGGCTGGCCGACAAGCGGCGTGCGATGTCTGCTACCAATTGGCGAGCAAGTACGAGTTTCGATGCGCGCGGCAATTCGGTCACACCGTGGGCGTCTACCAGAATCAGCGCGTTGTCGTCTTGCCCAAACGTGGCCGGGCCGATGTTGCCCACAAGGAGCGGCACGTTTTTTTTGAGGCGTTTGGCCTGCGCGTTTTTCAAGAGATCGTGGCTTTCGGCGGCAAAACCCACGCAGAACAGCTCGCCGCTTTTGGCTCGGTCTGACGACGCAATCGCTGCGAGCAAATCCGGGTTCTCTACAAACTTCAAAGCCGGCACGGTGCCGGAACCATCTTTCTTGATTTTTTGATCCGAAGCGTTGGCAGGCCGCCAGTCGGCCACCGCCGCCGTTGCTACAAAAATAGAAGCTGCCTGCGCTGGTTGGACGAGCGCCTGCTGCATCTCCAGCGCAGAATCCACATTGATGCGACGGACCCCGCGCGGCGTGGGCAAATGCACCGGCCCGGCCACCAGGGTCACTTCTGCGCCGGCTTCGCGTGCCGCGCGGGCGATGGCAAAACCCATCTTGCCGCTGGACAGGTTGGTGATGCCGCGCACCGGGTCTATCGCTTCGAACGTCGGCCCCGCCGTGACCAGTACGTGTTGCCCCACCAGCAGCTTGGGCTGAAAGAAGGCGATCACGTCTTCCAGCAGTTCCTGCGGCTCCAGCATGCGGCCGTCGCCGGTCTCGCCGCAGGCCTGGTCGCCCGTGCCCACGCCCAGCAGCGTCGCGCCATCCGCCCTGAGCTGCGCCATGTTGCGCTGCGTGGCCGGATGCGCCCACATCTCGCGGTTCATCGCGGGGGCGATCAACAGCGGCACTGTGCCAATGGGCCGCGCCAGACACATCAGGCTCAAGAGATCGTCAGCGCGCCCATGCAGCAGCTTGGCCATGAAATCAGCACTCGCAGGCGCGATCAAAATCGCATCAGCTTCGCGCGAGAGGTTGATGTGCGGCATGTTGTTGGCCACATCACCCGTTGGGCGCGCATCCCACTGAGATGTGAACACCGTGCGGTTGGAGAGCGCCTGCATCGTCACCGGCGTGATGAATTGCTCCGCCGCCTCGGTCATCACCACCTGTACGGTGGCGCCTTCTTTGATGAGGGCGCGGCACAGTTCAGCCGCCTTGTAGCAGGCGATGCCGCCGCTGAGACCCAAAACAATGTGTTTTCCTGCTAGATCGTTCATGGCAGCGAGTGTAATGAAACGCCGCGCCCGTATAATCGGAATTTCCCACCCACGGAGCATCAAAACTCCCTCTGACATGACCAAATTTGTCTTCGTCACCGGCGGTGTGGTGTCTTCCCTTGGCAAGGGAATCGCCTCAGCCTCCCTCGCTGCGATCCT
>JANLYO010000049.1:0-14222 GCA_031365665.1 Rhodoferax sp.
CCGCGCCTACTTGGCCACGATGAAGAAACAAAATGCCAACCTGTTGCACTGCCTCACCCTCACATTCAAAGGGCAACCTACCCAGCCTCAAATGTGAGTCGCCCTTGCTGCGCAACTGGAAGGGAGCTGAGTAGTTACAAATTTCCCGGAAAATCACCGCTAAAACTCTAATAAAACCCAATATGGGTATGATTTTAAGACTGACTCCCCGCGTACCGCGAAACGCTGACTTCTTCCCCCAGCAAGCCGCGCGGGCGCAGCACCAGCATGAGGGCGATCAGCACGCCGATCAGCACCACTTGCAGCGCGGCGGCACGGGCCTGTTCAGCCTGCGGCACCAGGCCGCGCAGCAGGTTGCCTGAAATGGCCCAGAAACCCCAAACCAGGTAGGCGCCCAGCACGGCGCCCCGGTTGTTGCCCGAGCCACCCACAATCAGCATGGCCCAGAGCTGGAAGGTGAGGATGGGCAAAAAGTCTTCGGGCGCGATGTAGCCCACAAAATGCGCATAAACGGCGCCACCCAGGCCCATCAACATGCTGCCAATTACAAAGGACTGCAGGCGGTATTTGAAGGCGTTTTTGCCGAGTGACGCCGCTGCTTCTTCATCTTCACGGATGGCGCGCAACACCCGGCCCCAGGGGCTGCGCACCAGGCGCTCCAGCGCTGCATAGACCACCCACAAGAGCGCCGACACCAGCGCCAGATATACCAGCGTCCACGCGAGGCCCGTGCCAAAAATGCCTTGCCAGGGTTTCGGGATGAATTGCACGCCAAACGGCCCGCCCGTGAGCCACTGCGCGTTGAGCGCCACCAGTTGCACCGTCACCGCGATGCCAAAGGTGGTGATGGCCAGGTAGTCGTGCCGCAGACGCAGGGCTGCGGTGCCCACCAGCAGCCCGGCCACGCCGGTGGTCAACATGGCGCAGAGCCATCCCACGGCGACCGGCCAACCAAAACCGCCGGCACGGCCCGCGACTTCAGGCGTCGTCAATAGCGCGGAGGTGTAGGCGCCAATCGCCACAAAACCGGCCACACCCACGTTGAACAGGCCGGTGTAGCCCCATTGCAGATTGAGGCCCAGCACGATGATGGCAAAGGCGCTGGCGAACACCAGGAAGAAGCTGCCGTAAGACAACAGCCCAGACAACCAGCCAGAAAGATCGGTGAAGGATGTCATCCGGTCTTCTCCGCAAAAAGGCCGGTCGGACGCACCAGCAAAATGGCAATCAGCACGGCAAAGGAGGCGGCGGCGCGGTATTCGGCACCGATCCACATCACCGCAAAACTCTCGGCCAAGCCCACCACCAAGCCGCCAATCACCGCGCCCCACACCGAACCAATGCCGCCCAGAATCGCGGCGGCAAAAAGTGGCAGCAAAAGATCAAGCCCCAGCGTGGGCCGCAGTTGCACCGTGAGCCCGGCAAACACACCCGCCAGCGCGGCCAACATGGCCCCCAGCACCCAGGTGGCGCGCATCACGTATTCAGGGTCGATGCCGCTGACCCGCGCCAACTGCGGGTTCTGCGAGGTGGCGCGCATGGCCCGGCCCAGTGTGCTGCGGCTCAAAAAAATATGCAAGGCCGTGACGGTGACCGCCGTGAGTGCCAATACAAACATCTGATCCGGCGTGATGCGCAAGCCGCCGCCCACGCCGCGCGGCACGAGCGCCACGGCGATTTGCAGTTCCGTGCCGTAATACTGTGGAATGCCGCCGTAAAAAAACATCAACAGATTGCGCATCGCCAAGGCCGCGCCAAAACTGGCGACCACCAGGGTGATGGAGCCCTGCACGCGCAAACGTTTGAACAAAAGCCAATCCAGCGCCAACGCGATCAAGGCCGTGCCGCCCATCGCGGCCAGCAGGGCCAGCACCAGCGGCCAGCCAAACGACAAAGGCGCAAAAGCAGCAGCACCCCCAGCGCCGCCGCCCATGGCGGCAAACCAGGCCACTGCGCTCAGTGCGATGTATGCACCCCAGGCCAGCAACTCGCCGTGGCCGAAGTTGGAGAACCGCAGGATCGAGAAGGTGATGGTCAAACCAATCGCACCGAGCGAAATGACCGAGCCCACGATCAAGCCATCGGCGATCACCTGCATCATCATGGCCTGGCCCCCAAACTTTGCGTGGCCGTGGTGCCGGACGCCACGTGTTTGCCCAAATAAAGCTCGGCCAGGCGCGTGTCGTTTTTCAGTTCTGCCGCACTGGCTACCACACGTTCGCGCCCCTCCACCAAAATCGCTGCACGGTCAGCCAGCGCCAGCGCCGCCTTCACGTTTTGCTCGACCAACAGCACCGAGACGCCGCTGTCGCGGATCTCGCGCAATTTGTCAAACACCTCGGCAACCAGGCGCGGCGAGAGGCCAGCAGAGGGCTCGTCCAGCATCAAGACCGAGGGCAAACGGATCAAGGCGCGGGCGATGGCCAACATCTGGCGCTGCCCGCCCGACAAACGCCCCGCCAAGAGTGTGCGCTGGCGCTCCAAATCGGGGAACATCGCGTACACCGAAGGCAATCGCTCACGCCTGTCCACCTTTTGCAAGGCCGCCGCCAGTTCAAGGTTTTCGCCAATGCTCAGGTTGGCGAACACGTTGCCAGACTGCGGCACAAAGGCCAGGCCGCGCCCGCAGAGTTGATGCGCGGGCACGTGGGTGATGTCCTGTAGTGCACCATCGACGCCCAGGCTCACGCGCCCGGCGCTGATGGCGACCACACCCGCCACGGCCTTCACCAGCGTGGATTTTCCTGCGCCGTTGGGGCCGAGCACCGCCACAATTTCGCCCTGCCCCACCGTCAAGGAAGCGCCTTTGACAATCGGCAGACCCGGCTCGTAGCCGGCTTCGAGCTGGTCGATCACCAGCGCGGCGCTCATGACGCCGCATCCACGGCTGCGTCCACTGCGGCATCCCCCAAATACGCCTCCACCACGCGCGGGTCGCTCAGCACATCTTTGGCGCGGCCCGAGGTCAACAATCGCCCCTGCGCCATCACCATCACGGGCTCACACAGCGAGGCCACCAAATCCATGTTGTGTTCAATGATGAAAAACGTCACGCCCTGCTCGTGCAGTTGCCGGATCCGATCCACGATGATGTCCAACAGGGCTGGGTTCACGCCGGCGCCGGGCTCGTCCAACAGCACAATTTTGGGCTTGGCCACCATCACCCTTGCTAGCTCCAGCAGTTTTCTCTGCCCGCCGGACAACACCCGCGCCGGTTCGGCAGCGAGTTTGCCCAGGCCCACAAAATTCAGCCAATGCAGGGCCTGCTCGGCGACCTCGCGCTCCTGTGCGGCCACACCTTGCGGTGCCAGCCAGTTGGTCCAAAACCTCTCGCCGGTTTGCCCCTTGGGCGCGAGCATCACGTTTTCCAGCACGCTCATCTGCGGGAAGGGGCGCGGAATCTGGAAGGTGCGCGCGAGTCCGGCGGCAAACACCTGGTCAGGTCGCTTCCCGCCGATGCGCTGGCCATCCAGCGTGATGCTGCCTGCGCTGGGCGTGAGCGCGCCCGACAGCAGGTTGAACAGCGTGGTTTTTCCCGCGCCATTGGGGCCAATCAGCCCGGTGATGCAGCCCTGCGCCACCGTGCCCGACACACCGTCCACCGCGCGGTGTCCGCCAAAAGTCTTGGCAACTTCGTTCAAAATGAGCATTTGCATCGTTTATACCCGAGCCTCAGCACCATGCCCCCAACTCCTTCCCCTTCGCCCACAGCCACCCAGGCCGCGCTCCCGTCTGACGACGGCTTTGAACTGTTCGACCTGCGCGTTGAAGTCGTCGCCCCACCGGGCGCTCGCGTGATGTGCGGCGCGAAGGCCGGCGATCATTTCGAATTGCACGGTGAAATGATGCACCTGCCGCCGGGCCAGGGGTTTTCGATCTATTCCCTCGCAGCTTTGCTTCCGCTCCTGCCCGCCAAGCAGCGCGCCACCCACGCGCATGACTGGATGGGCACCGATGCCGAAGTCGCCTGCCCCGACCCGAATTGCCCCACGCGTTTTCGCATCACCCGCCTGGGAAAACGCCGCTTCCAACACCACGAAACCACCGCCGTGGCGCTGCCCGGCCAAGCCAAGGTATAGTTTTCCTCAGTTTCACTCGTTTCATCAACCAGGAGCCACGAGACATGCGCAAACTCATTCCCGTCATTTCATTGGCATTGGCTGCAACGGCGTCTTTGCCCGTCAACGCCCAAACGCCCGACTGCAAACACACCGTCGGCATGGTCGTATCACTCACCGGCGCGGCCGGGCGCTTCGGCCAGGCGGCGGCAAAGTCTGTCGAGCTGGCCTTTCGTGACCTCAACGCTGCCGCTGGCGCGCAAGGCATTGCGGGTTGCCAATTGGCATTTGACCTGCGCGATGCCCAAAGCCAGGGAGCAGTCGCCGTGGACCAGGCCCGCCAGTTGGTGGACCTGAAAAAAGTGCCGGCCATCATTGGCGGCATCATCTCCTCGGTGTCGATCCCGATCGTGACTTCAGTCACCGCGCCTGCCGGTGTGGTGCAGATTTCACCCGCCTCCACCTCGCCTACATTGACCCGCATGGGCAATGAGGGCACAAGCAAAGGCTGGTTTTTCCGCACCATCACCTCCGATGCGCTGCAAGGCACGGCGGCTGCCAAATACGCCATGGACCAAGGCCTGCGCCAGCTTGCCATCATCAACGTCAACAACGATTTTGGCGTGAACATGCTGGCCGAGTTCCGCAAAGCCTACGAGGCGCTGGGCGGCAAGATCATGTCGGCCACGCCTTACAACCCGGCGCAGGCTTCCTACGCGCCGGAGATCACCAAAGCATTGCAAGGCGACCCGCCCGCGCTGTACCTGATTGGTTACCCCGGCGACGGCACCACAATTTTGCGCACCTGGATCCAGCAGGGCGGCCCACAGCGCTTTTTGCTCAATGATGGCTTGAATTCGGCGGATCTCATCAAAGGCGTCGGCGCGCAGTTTTTGAACAACGCGTTTGGCACCTCGTCCGGCACCAACCGCAGCCCCAGCACCGATTATTTCGACCGCGCCTACCCCGGCATGAGCGGCGGATTCGACTCCAAAGCCCCTGCCGCCGACCGCGCCTTCGACGCCGGTGCCATCATGGGCCTGGCCATCGCCCGCGCGGGCAAGTTTGAAGCCGCCGCGATTCGTGACGCCATCCGGGAAATCACCAAACCGGGCGGCGAAGTGGTGCATGCCGGGCCCGAGGGTTTTGCACGCGCGCTGCAGCTGATCCGCGAGCGCAAGGCCGTGCGGTATGTGGGCGTGATTGGGGGCGTCGAATTTGACCGCAACGGTGACATCGTCGGCCCTTTCCGCCTATGGCGCCTGCAAAATGGTGAAGTCACCACCACCGGCCAGATGAGCACCGAAGAAGTGCAGGCGGTGCAGGCGAAGTTGCCGCGCTGAGCGGGCGCATTGGCGCAAGCAGCCCGCAGGCCTTGCAGCATGATTGAACGCACGCTGCTCGCGGCGGGCCTGGAGATTCCGCGCATCGTCACAGGCCTGTGGCAGATCGCCGACATGGAGCGCGGCGGCGCTTTGCTCGACCCCGCCCAAGCTGCTGGCTGGATGGCCGAATACGCCAAGGCGGGCCTGGACGCCTTCGACATGGCCGATCACTACGGCTCCTCCGAAGTCATCACAGGCCACTTGATACGCCAAGGTGCCAAAGTGCATGCCTTCACCAAATGGTGCCCCGAGCCCGGCCCCATGACGCCCGATGTAGTGCGTGCGGGTGTGGCCAAGGCGCAGTCGCGCATGCAAACCAATTGCATCGACCTGATGCAGTTCCACTGGTGGACATTCGACCACCCTGGCTACCTTGACGCCGTCATCGAGCTGGCCCGGCTGCGCGCTGAAGGGGCGATCCAGCATATCGGCCTGACCAACTTCGACACCGCGCATCTGCGTGTGTTGCTGGCCCACGGTTTGCCGATTGCCAGTAACCAGGTCTGCCTCTCGCTGCTGGACCGCCGCGCCACGGGCGCGATGAGCGATTTGTGCCTGGCAAAGGGCGTGAAACTGCTGGCCTACGGCACCCTGGGCGGCGGCTTTTTGTCTGAGCGCTGGCTTAACCAGCCCGAGCCTGAGGAGATTGGCGACTGGAGCAAGATGAAGTACCGCCGCTTTATCGACGCCGTGGGCGGCTGGGCGGCCTTGCAGAGCGTCTTGCAGGCGGCGCACGCCATCGCGCAAAAACATGGCGTCTCGATTGCCAATGTGGCCACGCGCTGGGCGCTGGACCAGCCTGCGGTAGCGGCCGCCATCGTCGGCGCGCGATTGGGTGAATCCGAACACAGGGCTGACAACCGGGGCGTGTTTTCGTTCCAGCTCGACAGCGCCGACCTGGCCCGCCTGGAATCAGCCTTCGCCGCGACGCGCAGCATCCCCGGCGACTGCGGCGACGAGTACCGCAAGCCACCCTTCCTCACCGCCTCAGGCGACTTAAGCCACCACCTCGCCACTCTGACCCCCGCTTTCACGAAAGCGCCAGCGTCTGGCCACGCCGGCCGCTGGCGCGTGGACTCCGGCAGCGTGTGGGAGCCGCTGGCCGGCTACGCCCGTGCGGTGCGTGACGGCGAGCACGTTTTTGTATCGGGCACCACGGCCACCCACGGCAGCGGCACGGTGGTGGCGCCTGGCGACGCGGCCGCGCAAACCACCTGGATTCTCGACAAAATAAGCGCCAGCCTGCAGGCCCTGGGCGCTTCGCTGAACGACGTGGTGCGCACCCAGGTTTTCCTGCGCGACGTGGCCGACTGGGAAGGCGTGGCCCGTGAACACGGCCGCGTGTTTGGCGAGATCCGCCCGGCTAACACCATGTTGCAGGCCGGGGCGCTGATCGGCCCCGATTACCGCGTCGAGATTGAAGCGCAGGCCCTGGTGCGGCGTTGACAAGTCAATCAGCGGTGTCGATTTTACTATACTAATAATAGCTATAACACCATATTTCACGTGGCCTGGTGGCAAATTTTTTATAAAATTTCGTGAGAACCCATTTTGGGGCTATAATAAAACCCAATATGGGTATGATTGATGCAGCGACCGAGGTCGCAATCGTCTGGCCCGTAGATTTCAACTTCTAAAAGATGGGAACCGATATGGGCAAAAAACTCGTCAAACCTCTTGCGGCCTCGGCCAAATCTGCCAAAGCAGCCAAGGCCATCGCGGCGGCGCGGCCGATTGATGCGCTCTTCTCCCGAGGGCGTCAGCGTGTATTGACGGTGCTGTTTGGCAACCCGCAGCGCAGTTTTTATGCCAACGAAATCATCGCCCTGGCGCGGGTCGGCACCGGCGCCACGCAACGTGAGTTGGCGTCGCTGGCCGATGCGGGTTTACTGCGGGTGAGCCGACAGGGCAACCAGAAGCACTTTCAGGCGAATCCAGACGCTGCCATCGCCGCCGAAATCTACGCGCTGGTGCGCAAAACCATGAGCCTCGCGGGTGTGCTGGGCGCCGCGCTGGCGGGGCTTGCCGGGCAAATTGATTCGGCTTTCGCCTATGGTTCAGCCGACGATCTGCGCGACACCGCCGCTGACGACATCGCGCTCTTGGTGGTCAGCCGCCAGTTGAGCGACGACGACCTGGCCAGCGCCCTGGCCCAAGCCGCCACCACGCTGGACCGCCGCATCGCCGTCACCGTCTGCACGCCTGATGAATTCGAGCGCCAAAAGAAAACCGACAGCAACTTCCCTGGCGGCAAAACCGGCACCACACAGCTTTGGCTGCTGGGTGGCGACAGCCCGGTGGGATGAAACTAAGCCGCCCGCCAGAAGATGTAGTCCGCTGAATATTTCACGATCTGTTTTTGCCCGGCATTGGCGCCGGCGCAAGCCGCAGCGGGTGCCACACCGCCTTGTGTGTTGACGCGCTGGATGTAACTCACGCCCTGCATCGCGCCCGCGCCCATCGCCGGGTTGGCTTTCACCAATTGCAGCGGGATGCTGCCGACAGCGGCTGGGGACACCGCGACTTGGGCGCCAGTGACTTTGCTGCCATCTTTGTTTTCCCAGGTGGCGGGCGGGCCGTAGTACTTGCCCACGGTATTGCCGCTCCTGTCTTTGAGCCCGGCGTCTGGCCCGACGAAGACCCACTCGAACTGGCCTGCCATGTTGGCTTTGGCGCGGCACTCGTAAGTGATGTCACCGGCGGCGGCAGTTTCCATCGCCACCATGTGGCCGGCCGGCACCTTGACGGCATCCGGCAGGCTGGCCTGCGAAAACATCGGCGCATTGCCCATGCTGGCGCAGGCGCTCAGGCCCAGCGCGGCGAGCAGTGCAGCTGCAGTTGAAACCGGTGTGGAAATTGTCATGTGATGCCTCATGTGATTCTCCTTGTTGAAAATGCTTGTGTTGCTCTCAGTGTTTTGCAGCGGGCGCGCCCAGCGTGGCCAGGTAAGCCACCACGTCGTCGCGCTCGCCTGGGTCGCCCAGGCTGTAGTTCATGCCCTGGCCCGGAATGACGGCTTCAGGCCCGGCCAGCCAGGCCACCAGACTGGCGCGTGTCCACACCAGCTTGCTGTCGGCCAGCGCTTTGGAATACGCGTAGCCCGGTGCACTGCCGGCCTTGCGGCCCAGCACGCCCTGGTGCGCGGGGCCGACGCGGTGCGCGTCCACGCTGTGGCAGGCCACGCAGCGGGACTCGTACAGCGCCCGCCCGCGCTCAGGCGAGGCGCCAGCCGCCTGGGCCAGCGCGGTGCTGGCCGTCACGGCCAGCCCCAGCGCGCCGACCAGATGTGCCAGCTTGCGCATGCCTCAGGCTCCGAACGACAGGGCCCCGGCGGGCAGCGGACGGCCCAGCGCGTTGGTCAAAATCGTGTAGTGCAGGGTTTCGTCAGCCGCCAGGCGGGCGGCCACTTTGGCCAGGTCTTTGCTGCCGAAGGCCGGTATCACGCCCAGGTAGGCGTTGATGGCGCCCAGCTCCAGCCGCGCGGCCAGATCCAGCACGTCGGCCTGGTTTTTCAGTGTGTCGGCCTTGAGGGCCAGGGCGTAGTCGTCGAGCTTTTTCTCCATCACCGGCGCGCCGCCCATTTTCTGGATGGTGGCGGTCAGCGCGTCGCGGTGCGCCTTGTGGTGGCCCTGGAACTGCACGGCGATGTCAAGCACCGGCTTTTGCAGCAGGCCGCTGCCGGCGCCTAGCTGGTAGGCATTGATGGCCTCGTGCTCCAGGCCCAGCGCCACGTTGAGGATGCTCACGTCTTTGGACATGTCGCCCTGCATACCCTGGGCCAGCGCGTCTTTGCCTGCGAGCAGGGCGATGGCCACGGCCGAGAGGCCACCGGTGCGGCCCATGAAGCTGCGGCGCGAAGCGGCCAGGGTGGATGGGGTGACCAGGGCGGTGGAAGTCTGGATGATGTGGTTCATGAGGGTGTCCCTATTCAAAGAGTTGGCAAAATGCTGAAAACCTGAAGGAGCCGGACGCTGCCATCCGGTGATCCCAATACGCAGGCAAGGTTGAGAATGGATTCAACTTGTCCCCACGGCGTGGCAGGGCAAAGCCGGGTTTGAATCCAGCAGCGGCTTTGCTGCGTAGCCTTGGTATGGCCAAAGAACAACCCGCTGCGATGGATGACAATCCAGCCATGCACGTTCCTGACGACACCCCGCAAGCCCCCAGCCTGTACAGCGCCGACGCGCCGCTGATCGCGCTGCTGGATCAGCTCGCGCACCGTGACGCGGCAGCGCTCAAGCGCCTGTACGACCTGTGCTCGGGCAAGCTCTACGGCCTGGCGATGCGCGTGGTGGGCAAGCCCGAATGGGCGGAGGACGTGCTGCAGGAGGCTTTCCTGACCATCTGGCGCAGCGCTGCCGACTACCGCGCCAGTTTGAGCCCACCCATGGCCTGGATGGGCCTGATCGTGCGCAGCCGGGGGCTGGACTTTTTGCGCCGCCGCCAGGCCGAGCGCACCCACCTCACCCAGGAACTCGACGAGGTGCTGGCCGACACCCTGCCCGCCGACTTGCCCACACCGATGGACACCGCGCAGGCCAGCGAGCAGGCCTGGGCGCTGCACCAGTGCCTGGGCAAGCTGGACAACCGGCAACGTGAAGTGGTCAGCCTGGCCTACATGCGCGACCTGAGCCACGCCGAGCTGGCCAGCCAGCTCAAGCTGCCGCTGGGCACGGTCAAAACCTGGATCCGCCGCGGCCTGGACCAGTTGCGGCTTTGCATGGCCCAATTTGCCTGATGCACCGACCATGAACTTCCAACAACACCCCGAATTGCTGGAGCGCCTGGCGCAGGCCTATGCCCTGGGCACGCTGCGTGGCGGCGCACGCAGGCGCTTCGAAACACTGGCACGCGAGCACCCGACCCTGCGCGCCGCTGCGCTAGTCTGGCAGTCGCGCCTGGCCAGCCTGAATGAATTGCAGCCCCGGTCTGCGCCCAGCCCGGCGGTGTGGACGCGCATCAACAACCTGGTGCAGGGCGAACAGCAGGCACAGGCCATGCAGGCGGCCCGCGCGACCGCACAGCTAGCCGCTTTGACACCCACCCCTGGTTCTGGCGGCTGGTGGCAAAGTCTTTTGTTGTGGCGCGGCGCAACAGCAGCAGGCGTGGCGGCCACTCTGCTGGCGACCGTGCTGGGCCTGAACTTGCGCGAGCAACTGGGCGGCGAGATTGGCCAGTTGCAGGCCCGCCTGCAGGCTACGCCCCAGATCGCCTACGTCGCGGTGCTGGCCGACGACAAATCACAGGCTTCGATGCTGGTCACCTTTGACCCGACAAACAAACGCCTGACCTTGCAGCGTGTGGGCAACTATCAGGAGGCCGGCGACCGCTCGCTGCAGTTGTGGGCGCTGCCACCTGCGGGCGCGCCCAGGTCGCTGGGCGTATTGGGCGGCGACAAGGTGCTGCGCCTCACCGCCGGTGAAAACGATGTGCGCGAGGTGCCCCTGCTTGCCATCAGCCTGGAGCCCAAGGGCGGCGTACCCGGCGCGGGCGGGCCGACCGGGCCGGTGCTGTTCAAGGGCGCCCTGATCCAAAAGCAGCTCTAGCCGGGCTAAAAATCCCGCGCGGCGCGGCGTCCGTCCGCGCCGCCCTGCTTTACCATTGGGGGAACCTTTTCCCGAAAGCCCCCGATGACCGTCATCACCAACATCGAAGACCTGCGCGTGCTGGCGCAAAAACGCGTGCCGCGCATGTTTTACGACTACGCCGACTCGGGCTCGTGGACCGAGAGCACCTACCGCGCCAATTGCGACGACTTCCAGGCCATCAAGCTGCGCCAGCGCGTCGCCGTGAACATGGAAAACCGCAGCACCCGCACGCAAATGATAGGCCGCGACGTGGCCATGCCAGTGGCGCTGGCACCCGTGGGCATGACCGGCATGCAACATGCCGATGGCGAGATCAAGGCGGCACGCGCCGCTGAGAAATTTGGCGTGCCGTTCACGCTCTCGACCATGAGCATCTGTTCGATCGAAGACATTGCCGAACACACCACGGCACCCTTCTGGTTCCAGCTGTATGTGATGCGGGACAAGAGCTTCATCGAGCGCCTGATCGACCGCGCCAAAGCCGCGAAGTGCGGCGCGCTGGTGCTGACACTGGACTTGCAGATCATCGGCCAGCGCCACAAAGACCTGAAAAACGCGCTCACCGCGCCGCCACGCCTGACGATCCCCAACCTGATCAACTTGGCCACCAAGCCACGCTGGTGCCTGGGCATGGCGGGCACGCGCCGCCACAATTTCGGCAATATCTTCGGCCATGTGGAGGGCATCGAAAACATGGGCAACCTGATGGAGTGGACTGGCAAGCAGTTTGACCCAACACTCAACTGGGGCGATGTGGAATGGATCAAGAAGCGCTGGGGCGGCAAGCTGATCCTCAAGGGCATCCAGGACGTGGAAGACGCCAAACTGGCCGCACAGACCGGCGCCGACGCGATCATCGTCTCCAACCACGGAGGCCGCCAGCTCGACGGCGCGCTCTCCTCCATCCGCTCCTTGCCGCCGATTGTGGATGCGGTGGGCAAACAGATCGAGGTGCACATGGACGGCGGCATTCGCAGCGGGCAAGACGTGCTGAAGGCCCGCGCTTTGGGCGCGCAGGGCGTCTATATTGGCCGCGCCTTCACCTATGGCCTGGGCGCCATGGGTGAAGCCGGGGTTACCAAGGCGCTGGAGATCATCCACAAGGAGCTGGACCTGACGATGGCCTTTTGCGGGCGCACGCAGATCGACGCAGTGGACAAGTCCATCCTGCTGCCGGGCACTTACCCAACGTAGATTTCCCGGCGCAAAGCCAGCCACGCAGTTTTTGCCTTCAGCCTCCCCCATGCAATTGCCCTCCCCGACCGTCTGGGCCTGGATACCCATCGTCATCGCTGCTGCGGGGTTCCAGACCGTGCGCAACGCGGCGCAGCGCTCGCTGGTGGCCGAGCTGGGCACCCTCTCGGCCACGCTGGTGCGCTTCTTGTACGGCCTGCCATTTGCGGTGCTTTGGCTGTTCTTCGTTGTGCAGGTGTTGCCCTCGGGTGGCGCAAGCCTGTCGATAGGCATCTCCAATTGGTCTTATTGGGTTTGGCTCGCGCTGGGCGCGGTCGCGCAAATCCTGGCCACTGCGTTTTTGCTCTTGGCCATGAAAGAGCGCAACTTCGTGATTGGCGTGGCATTGGCCAAAACCGAGGTTTTGCAGGCGGCTGTGCTGGGCGCAGTGTTGTTGCTGGAGTTTCCGGGGCCCTGGGCCGCGCTGGCCATGGCCTCTGCCACGGTGGGTGTGGTGTTGATCTCCATGCCCCAGGGCGGGCTTGGCAATGCCTTCAGCGCGTCCGGCTGGCAGGGCAAGGCGGCCGTTGCCGGGTTGGCCTCGGGCGCGTGTTTTGCGATGGCGAGTGTGGGCTACAGAGGCGCCGCGCTCACGCAGCCGGGCGTGTCGCCCTGGCTGATCGGGGCCAGTGGCGTGTTGTTGGCGCAAATCCTGCAAACAGTTTTGCTGGGCGGCTGGATCGCGGTTCGCGAGCCCGGCAAGTTGGCCAAAATCGCCCGCGCCTGGCGCATCTCCGCGGTGGCGGGCGCCATGGGCGCACTCGCATCCATCGGCTGGTTCACCGCGTTTGCGCTGCGACCCGCCGCAGAGGTCAAGACACTCGGGCTGATCGAGGTGATCTTCAGCTACGCCGTCTCGCGCAAGCTGTTTGACGAAAAACTCAGCGGCGCGGAACGCCTGGGCCTGCTGCTGGTCACCGTCGGCCTGGTGGTGATCTGCGCCCAGTTGTAGAGCCCCATGGACACACCGATCAGGCGGATCGCGCATCTGGACATGGACGCCTTCTACGCGTCGGTCGAGTTGCTGCGTTACCCGCAGCTCAAGGGCCTGCCGGTGGTGATTGGCGGCGGCCGGCGCGCTGAAGACGAAACCCTGCGCCAGACGTGGGAGGGCCACACCCTGGCCGACATTCCGGTCGATTCCTTCCCGCGCCTGGTCGGCTACACCGGCCGTGGCGTGATCACCACCGCCACCTACGCGGCGCGCCAGTTTGGCGTGGGCTCGGCCCTGGGGCTGATGAAAGCCGCCAAACTCTGCCCGCAGGCGATTTTGCTGCCGGTCGACTTCAACGAGTACCGCAAATTCTCGCGCCAGTTCAAAAGCATCATCCTCGACATCGCGCCGCTGATGGAAGACCGCGGCGTGGACGAGGTTTATATCGACTTCAGCGAGGTGCCTGGTGGCCAGCGCGAGGGCGGGCGCGTGCTCGCAAGGCTGATCCAGAAGCGCATTTTTGACGAAACCGGGCTGACGTGCTCGGTTGGCGTGGCGCCCAACAAACTGCTCGCCAAAATGGCAAGCGAGTTCAACAAACCCAACGGCATCTCGGTCATCCATGAAGAAGACCTGCAGGAAAAAATCTGGCCGCTGGCCTGCCGCAAAATCAATGGCATTGGCCCCAAGGCCGATGAAAAACTCAAATCGCACGGCATCAGCCTGATTGGCGAACTCGCCGCGCGCGACGAGCAATGGCTTGTCTGCACCTTCGGCAAGGCCACCGGCGCCTGGATGCACCGCGCCGCCTGGGGCCACGACGAGCGCCCGGTCGCCACCGAGAGCGAACCCGTAAGCATCAGCCGCGAAACCACGTTTGACCGCGACCTGCACGCTGTGGCAGACAAAGTCGAGCTGGGCCAGATCTTCACACGCCTGTGTGAAGGCCTTGCGGGCGACTTGCAGAGCAAAGGTTACGTCGGCAAGACCATCGGCATCAAGCTGCGGTATGACAATTTCAAAG
>JANLYO010000118.1:0-16974 GCA_031365665.1 Rhodoferax sp.
GTGCTGCACGAACGCAACCTGATCCTCACCGTGGCGTTTCACGAAGTGCCGTGGATCGCGTTTGATGAACGGATCAAGGTCACCCCGCTGGTGCCAGGCTTCTGGCAGGTGCAGGTGAACTACGGCTTCAAGAACACGCCCGACATCCCCAAGGCGCTGGAACTGTGCCGGGGGCAGGGCCTGGCGATCAACCTGTTTGAGACCTCGTACTTCCTGAGCCGCGAAACCATCGTGCCAACGCGGCGCAAAGGCGTAGCACCCGGCATGGCCCATTGGCGTGAAGCCCTGTTTGCCGTGATGTCGCGCAACGCCGGCGGTGTGGCGGATTTTTTCAGGCTGCCCAACAACTGCGTGATCGAGCTGGGGACGCGGGTGCAAATCTAGCTGCGCCTGTTTTTTTCTCCACAGTTTTCATTTGCTATTAAAAATATAGCATTAAATCGATATTCCACGAGACTTGAGGTCGATTTTTTCTTGAAATTCGCCAAGTTTGGCAAATAATTAACATAGGTGTTAATTTAAATCAACTCAAGCTGAACAACCTGAAGCGCCGGTGCTGCAGGCCTCAAGGTGCGCCAGCAGCAGTTTGGCCGCTGCGGGCAGCGCCGCTTCCTCCTTGAAGCAGATCGCGAATTGCCGCTCGGCCCAGGGCTCGTCGAGTGTGATGACCTTCAGGTCATGCGTGGCCGCGTAGAACTGCGCCACCTCGCGCGGCGCCACGCTGATGGCCAGGCGCGCCTGCACCACCCGCAATGCCGCTTCGAAGTTGGAGACGATCACCCGCTGGTGCAGTGTTTTTCCCAGCGCCGCGGCCGTGCGCTGCAACATCACCTGCACCGCGCTGGCCACGGGCAGGCTCACGTGTTCGCAATCCAAAGTTTGCTCAAACCTCACCGACTTGCGCGCCGCGAGCGGGTGCGACCGGTGGACAACGATGGCCAGGTTGTCGCACCGGTAAGGCCGCGTCTGCAAGCCTGACAAATCAGCCCCGTGTTCGCTGGCCCAGCAGATGCCTAGCGAGGCGCTGCCCTGGCGGATGCCGCGCGCCACGTTGGCGCTGATCTGCTCCTCCATATCCACGCGGATGTCCGCATGCGCAGGCCGTTGCAGGAAGGCCGCCACATCGTCGGCCAGCGACTCGGCCAGCACCGAGACCGTGGCCAGCACGCGCACCTGCCCCTTGACCCCCGAGGCGAAAGCCGCCATGTCGCGCTCGATGCGCTGGCTGCTGGCCAACATCGAGCGGGCGTGTTCCAGCAGGGTTTCACCGGCAGGTGTCGGGTCTACGCCATGGCGGCGGCGCACCAGCAGGGCTGTGCCCACGGTTTCTTCGAGTTGCGCCAGCCGTTTGCTGATGGCCGAGCCGACCAGGTTGGCCAGCTCGCCGGCGCGGGCGATGTTGCGGGTCTCGCAGACCGACACGAAGAGGCGCAGCGAGGTGAGGTCAAGGTCGCGCATGGTGGTCCTTGGGTGGTATGTTTGAACTTGCTATTAGCAGTTTTTGAAGTATTCCAGATTGGAATTTTAAAGCTTCCAAAATTGACAAGAATGTTGTTTTTGGAATAACTAAAATCAGCGCATGAACCTGACACCTTTACCCCTGCCCCGCCAAGCCGTCATCCGCGAGGTGGGCTTGCGCGACGGCCTCCAAAGCATCAAACGCATTTTGCCCACGGCGCAAAAACTGCAGTGGATCCAGGGCGCTTACGACGCCGGCCAGCGCGAGATTGAAGTTGGCTCTTTCGTGCCCGCGCACCTGTTGCCGCAACTGGCCGACACCGAAGAGCTGGTTGTGTTTGCCAAGACGCTGCCGGGCCTCAAGGCCTCGGTGCTGGTGCCCAACCTCAAAGGGGCCGAGCGCGCGCTGGCGTGTGAGGCCGATTCGATGTTGCTGCCGCTCTCGGCCAGCCATGCGCACAGCCTAGCCAACCTGCGCAAGACGCCTGACGAAGTGGTTGACATCATCCGAAGCATCGTCAGGTTGCGTGACGCGCGGGGTTCGGCCACGCGCATCGAAATCGGCCTGAGCACCGCCTTTGGTTGCACCCTTCAGGGCAAGGTGGAGACGGCTGAGGTCCAGCGCCTGGTCAAGGCCGTGATCGACGCGGGTGTTGACGAGGTCGGCTTGGCCGACACGGTGGGCTACGCCGACCCGGCGATGGTTCGAAATCTGTTCGAGCTGTGCCTGCCGATTGCGCAAACACCTTCAGGCAACAAACTCAACTGCGGCCATTTCCACGACACGCGGGGCTTGGGCCTGGCCAATGTGTATGCGGCCCTGCAACTGGGCATCACCCGGTTTGACGCTTGCCTGGCCGGCATTGGCGGCTGCCCGCACGCGCCGGGTGCCAGCGGCAACGTGAGCACGGAAGACCTGGCGCACATGCTGTTGTCCATGGGCATCGCAACGGGCATTGATTTTGACAAGCTGATGGCCCTGCGCGCCCAGGTGGCGGGCTGGCTACAGGGCGAAACCCTACATGGCACCTTGTGGCGGGCGGGCCTGCCCAAAACTTTGAAGTCCCCCGTGTCCGTTCGGGCTGAGCCTGTCGAAGCCCTTCGACAAGCTCAGGGTGAACGGGCCGCGCAATGAGGGCAGGCAAGATGACGGACTCTTCCAAAAACCTCCCACTCACCGGCCTGAAAGTCGTTGAATTCACCCACATGGTGATGGGCCCGACCTGCGGCATGGTGCTGGCCGACATGGGGGCCGAAGTGATCAAGGTCGAGCCCATCGACGGCGATCGCACCCGGCATTTGCTCGGCTCTGGCGCCGGCTTCTTCCCCATGTTCAACCGCAACAAGAAAAGCATCGCGCTGGATTTACGCCACGCCGACGGCGCGCAGGCCGCGCGCGCGGTGTGCGCCGGCGCCGATCTGGTGCTGTAAAACTTCAAGCCCGGCACCATGGGCAAATACGGACTGGACTACACCGCGCTGTCTGCCGTCAACCCGAAGGTGATTTACGTCAGCCACAAGGGTTTTTTACCCGGCCCCTATGAACACCGGGTGGCGCTGGACGAAGTGGTGCAGATGATGGGCGGGCTGGCTTACATGACCGGCCGCCCGGGCGACCCGCTGCGCGCGGGCTCCAGCGTGAACGACATCATGGGCGGCATGTTTGGCGCGATTGGAGCGCTGGGGGCGCTGATCCAGCGCGGCATCACCGGGCGTGGCCAGGAGGTGCAAAGCGCCCTGTTTGAAAACAATGTGTTTCTGGTGGGCCAGCACATGTTGCAGTTCGCCATCACCGGGCAAGCCGCCGCCCCCATGCCCGACCGCATCTCCGCCTGGGCGGTGTATGACGTGTTCACCGTGAAAGACGGCGAGCAGATTTTTCTGAGCGCCGTGAGCGACGCGCAATGGGACGTGTTCTGCGACGTGCTGGGTTTTGCCGATTTGAAGGCTGATCCGCGTTATGGCTCCAACAATGCGCGGGTCGCGTTGCGTGCCGAGTTGCTGCCGGTGCTGCGCGAACGCCTGGCCCATCGCGGCGCTGCAGAACTCTCCGCCATCTTCGAAAAACACGCCTTGCCCTTCGCGCCCATCCGCAAGCCTGAAGAGCTGTATGACGACGAACACCTGATCGCCACCGGTGGCCTGGCCGACGTGACGCTTACCGACGGCCCCAAGGCCGGGCAGACCGCCAAAACCACGCTGTTCCCCTTCACGATGGGCGGCCAGCGCCTGGGTGTGCGCCTACAGCCGCCGCGCATGGGCCAGCACACGCGGGAGTTGCTGGCGGGGCTGGGCTACACGCCGGTAAAAATCGACGCCTTGCAGGCCTCAGGCGCCATCGCAGCCAACGCCTGAACAGCGAGCTGGCAAGCCCGGCGCGATCCCTTCATTTCAAAAACCAAAACCGCAGGAGACTCCCATGAACCTGATCAAACCCCATCCAGCGTCCGGCCTGAGACGCCGCCAAACCCTGGCGCTGCTGTCTGCGCTGGGCCTTCCGGGCGCCAGTTTCGCCCAGTCCGACAAACCCGTGCGTTTCATCCTGCCGGTATCGGCTGGCTCCGGTGTGGACGGCATCGCCCGCGCCGCCAGCGCGCAACTCGCCAAAGCCCTGGGCCAGGGCGTCGTGATTGAAAACCAGCCCGGCGCGGGCGGTGTGGTTGGCACGGCCGCCATGATCAAGTCAGCGCCCGATGGGCAAACCCTGAGCATGGTCTCCAACAACCATGTGATCTACCCCGCCGTGCTCAAGTCTGTGCCCTTTGACCCGGTGGCCGACATCACACCCATCACCATCATCGGCGCGACGCCGCTGGTGCTGGTGGTCAACCCGAAGCTGCCGGCGAAAGACCTGAAGGAGTTCGCTGCCCTGCTCAAGGCCAATCCCGGCAAATACAACTTTGCTTCCAGCGGCAACGGCACCATCCTGCACTTGGCGGCCGAGATGTTCAAAGATGTCAGCGGCACGTTCTCCACGCATATTCCGTACCGCGGTTTCGGCCCAATGTTGCAGGACATCGTGGCCGGCCAGGTTGACTGGGGCGTGGGCGCCCTGCCGGCGGTGGCCGGGCAAATCAAGGCCGGCAATGTGCGGGCGCTGTGTGTCTCGGCACCTGCGCGCATCGCGGCGGCGCCGGACATTCCGACTTCTGCCGAAGCCGGTTTCCCGAAATACCTGGTGGAAGGCTGGATCGCCGCTGTTGGCCCCAAAGGCTTGAGCGCAGACCAGGTCAAGCGCCTGCACGCCGCGTTTGCCGCCGCCTTTGCCACGGCTGAAGTCAAGGAGGCGATGGCCAAACAGGGCAACAGCATCAACATCACCACGCCTGAGGTGGCACTGGCGCATTTCAAGACAGAGCTGGTGAAATACGCCGCCCTGGTGAAGAAGGCCGGCGTCGAACCGCAGTAGGGCGGGCCGTTGCAACCGGCTTCAAGCCCAAACCGCCGTCAGCGCGTCACCAGCACCGGAATAGGCGACTCTGCAACCACACGGGCCGCGACGCTGCCCAACATCAGGCGCCGGATGGCAGAGCGCCCATGCGACCCCAGCACAATCAAATCGCAGCCCTCATTTTTGGCGGCCAGCATGATGCCCGCAGCGGCGCCGGCTTCTTCGACGATGCGGGTTTGCACATCGATGGGGCTGGCGTCTGCCTTCCCCATCGCCGCCACCGCGGCGTTGGCGCTGGCGGCCAAGGTCTGGGCGGCAGCCATGTAAGACTGAAAACCCATCGGGTTGGTGTCGCCGACCATCAGGAACGGATAGGGGTCGATCACATACACGGCGGTCACCTTGCAGGCGTGGATGCGCGCCAGGTTCAGCGCCAAGGAGGCCGCGTGTTCGGAAGCGGCTGAACCGTCGGTGGCGATGCAGATGTTTTTGAACATGGCGGGCTCCTTTTGGCAAATTGAACAAGGGTGACGACCGTCAACCCAGCGGCATTTGTCATGATGCGCTCTGAGTTTGCGCCCCAAATTGATTTAGATCAACTGGCGTCGCTTCGCCAATGCCCAAGCTATTGATCTACGACAGGAATGTCACTAGGATTCGCGGCATGGGCCAACCAGCAGATGCAGCGGATTTTGTTTCGGAAAATGCGTCCAATTTGGACGGGCAGGGGAGCGACTTGGCAGCGGGCATGGTGGCGGGGGTATTGGGCAGGCTTCCGCGCGGCCTCAAGATGCCTCTGCGCTTGGTGTTGTGGAACGGCCAGCAGATCGACCTGGGCCCCAAGCCCAAGGTCAGCCTGCGTTTGGCTGCTGCCAAGTCGATGGCCTACCTGCGCCAACCCAGCATCAACCACCTGGCCGAAGCTTATGTCAACGGCCACTTTGACCTCAGCGGCGATGTGAACGACATTGTGGAGGTGGCCATGGGCTTGGCGGTTGCCAATGAATCCAGCCAGGGCCGATTTGCGCGTTTGCTCAAAGCCGCACGGCACAACAAAACCGTCGACAAATCCTCGATTGCGCACCACTACGACGTCAGCAACGCGTTCTACCAGCAGTGGCTGGATGAGAGGATGGTGTATTCATGCGCCTATTACCCTCTGGGCAATGAAGCTTTGGCCGATGCGCAAGTGGCCAAAATCGACCACATTTTGAAAAAACTGATGCTTCAAAAAAATGAGCGCCTACTGGATATTGGCTGTGGCTGGGGGGCGCTTGCGATTCGCGCTGCGCAAACTTTTGGGGCCCGTGTTGTGGGCATCACCTTATCCCAAAACCAATATGAACTGGCCACGGAACGGGTGGCGCGCGCCGGTTTGCAGCAGCGCGTGGACATCCGCCTGATGGACTACCGCGACCTCAGCCCACGTGACGGCATGTTTGACAAGATCACGTCCATTGGCATGTTTGAACACGTCGGGCTGAAACACCTGGGCGCTTATTTTGGCAAGATGGCCAGTGTGCTCAAGGATGGCGGTTTGGTGCTGAACCATGGCATTACCTCGACCGATCCCGGCAGCGGCAGCACGCCCTTGGGCGCCGCCGAGTTCATCGACAAATATGTCTTTCCGAATGGCGAGTTGCCCCATATCGGCCTCGCGCTGGGCGAGATGCAAGCTGGCGGCATCGAAGCTCTCGATGTCGAGTGCCTGCGCCGCCACTATGCCCGCACCTTGGCGCAGTGGTCCCACAATTTCGAGATGCAATCCGGCACACTGCGCCATTTAGTGGACGAAAAAACCTGGCGCATCTGGCGGATTTACCTGGCCGGCTGCGCCTACGCCTTTTTGAAAAACTGGGTCTCGCTGTACCAAGTGCTGGGGTGCAAAGCGGGGCAGGGGGCCTCGCTGAACCCTACACCTTGGTCACGCGCCTACATGTATGGAATAGGGCTGCATCCGTCATAATTTGCGGCACCATGCCGCTTGACCTCCAAGACGACCCTGACCAGCAAATCCCGATGCCGTTTGCAGCGGCTGACGCCTACGCACGCCAGGTGATGGCGTGGTCCCGCGAGCCAATGCCTGAAGGTTTGACGGCTATCCGAGACGTGGCTTATGGCCCGCATCGCTTGCACCGTTATGACGTGTTTCGCCCGCGAGACGCCCGAGGCGCCCAAAACGCTGACGCTCCGGTGCTGGTGTTTTGGCACGGCGGCGGCTGGACCAATGGTTACCGCGCCTACAACCATTTCATGGCGCGCCACCTGGCGGCGCTGGGCTGTGTGCTGGTTACGCCCTCGTACCGTCTGGTGACTGAGGCGCGGTTTCCAGCGGCTTTTGAGGATTGTTTGGCGGCGTTGGCCCATGTGCACCAACACGTGGCCGGGCAGCGCGACTTGGGCCAGCGCATTTATTTGGCGGGTCATTCTGCGGGTGGGCATTTGGCGGCCCTGGTGGCTTTGCGGGCTGCTGACCGCGTCGCGGCAGGCGTACCTGAGGTGGCGGTGCGTGGCTGCTTGCCGATCAGCGGCATCATGGATTTGCACCATCCCAACCCTGTGCCTGGCAGTCTGGAGGCACGTGTCTACGAAATGGTGTTGCAAGGCCCCGAACAAGACGCTGAACTGAGTCCGCTGAGTTGGACAGCAGGCAACCGCCTGCCCTTCGTGTTGACGGTGGGTGAACACGACAGTGAACGCGTGCGCCACTCCAACCAGCAGTTGCAGCGTTCGCTGCAGGCCGAGGCGGCGCCCTGCAGCTTGCAGGAGATGCCGGGACAGGATCATTTTCAAGCGCACACCAGTTTGGCAGACGCGGTGCATCCCTGGTACCGCCATTTGCAACGCTTGCTGGCGTCATCACCTCGACCCCAACCCTGACCTTCCACCTGGAGCGCAACGTGAAACAAGCCATTGACGTGGGCCTGCCACCTCTCAAGCAGCCTTTTTCCTGGGCGGTCAAAGGCTCGGGCCATATGCTGTTCACTGCCCATGGCCCGGTGCGCAAAGACGGCAGCATCGACACCGGCCCGATTGCCAGCCAGGCCCGGCTCACCTTCGCCAATTTGCAGATGACGATGGCAGCGGCGGGCGGTTCGATGGACGACGTCTGCCAGGTGCTGATTTACATGACCGATGTGGCCGACATGCCCGCCATCGACGCGGTGTACCAAGAGTTTTTCAAGGCGCCGTTTCCCAACCGCTCAAGCGCCGTGGTGGCAGCCTTGGTCGTTCCAAGGATGAAACTTGAGATAGTGGCTTACGCTATGGTCAATTGAGGGCCGGATCGCTAGACTGACCCCATTGTTTCACTACCTGCCGAGGAATCTTCCATGAAGTTGTTGCGTCGCACTGCACTGGCCCTGGCGGCCACGGGTTTGTTTGCCAACGCTGTTTTCAGCCCAGCCGTCCAGGCCCAGGCTTTCCCCAGCAAAACGGTCACCATCATCGTCTCCTACCCGCCGGGCGGCGACACCGACGCCTTGGCGCGCCTGTACGCCGAAAAACTCACCAAGAGCTTGAACCAAACCGTCATTGTGGAAAACAAGCCTGGCGCCAGCGGCACCATCGGCAATTCCTTTGTCGCCAAATCCACGCCGGATGGCCACACGCTGCTGTTTACGCCCAACACGATCTCCATTGCCACCCTGGTTCTGAAAGCCGGCACGGGTGCGCAATATGATGTGCTGAACGATTTCACGCCCATCATTCAGGTGGGCACGCAGTCGCTGTTTTTGGTGGTCAACACGGGCAGCGGCGTGACCAGCGTGAAAGACCTGGTCGCTGCTGCCAAGGCCAACAAAGTCAATACCTACGGCAGCCCTGGCAGCGGCAGCCCGATGCATGTGTTGGGTGAGATGTTCAACAAATCCGCCGGCATCAGTATCAAACAGGTGCCTTATCGGGGCAGCGGCCCGGCGGTCATCGACCTGATTGGCGGCCACATCCCCTTCATGTACACCACACTAGGCCCGGTGGCGCAGCACATCGCGGCCGGAAAACTGGCCGTGTTGGCTGTGGCCGACCCCAAACGCTCACCTTTGGCGCCCAATGTACCAACACTCTCGGAACTGGGCTACAAAGAGTCTGATGTGGGTGCCTGGCAGGGCCTGATGGGTCCCAAAGGCATGCCGCCCGAAGTTACGGCCACCTTGAACCGGCATATGAACGAAATTCTCAAGCAGCCCGATGTGATTGACCGCATGACCAAAATCTACACCGAAGTGACCGGCGGTGAGGGTGCCGTGCTGGCGCGTGTCAACGCGGCGGACCACACCCGCTACGCCAAGGTGATCAAAGAGTTCGGCATCCAGGCTGATTGACCTGAATGCGGAGTCAGAGGCGGGCGGGCCTGCCCGCCCTGGCCTATCGTCTGCAAGCCCTTCCAGGGCGGGGTTGTGCTGAACTCAGGAATATATTTTTATAAATAGGCGTACCATAAAAAAAGGTCTTAGGCCACGTAGTATATGTATATTGTGCTATTCATATTAGTAATGAAAATTGGCAAAAAGTATACATATATTATATAAAAATGAAATAAAAACGGAAAATTTCAATCGTTTTGCGCGAATCCAAACAGGCGCATCGGCGTCTCCCACAGGATTTTTCGGCGCGCCAAGCTGTCTGGCACGGCAGCAGCAAACAACTGTAGCAAGGGGCCGTAATCCAGGCGCGAGGGTGCCCGCAGAAACGGCCAGTCAGAGGCCCACAGGCAGTTGTCGGGGCCGAACTCAGCCAGGAGCGCATTGACAAAAGGCGCGGCATCGGCAAACGGAAACGGGCCTTGCGAAAACTTGGAGAAACCTGACAACTTCACGGCCGTGCGCCGCTCGCGCGCCAGGCCCAAGAGCGCTGCAAAACCCGGCGTGGCCGGGCCGTCGGCGGCATCGGGCCGGCCACAATGGTCGATCAAAATGCGAACGCCCGAGGCGCGCAGCACGGGTGCAATGCCGGCGAGTTGGTCCTCTTGCACCTGCACGTTGGCAAACAGGTCCAGCGCGGCCAGGCGGTCCAGCAGCGGCGCAATGCCAGCGTAAAAATCCAAGCCGAGCAAAGACACATTGAATGCGACGCCGACGATGCCCTGCGTTTTCAAGTCCTCCAATTGCGCGAGCGATGCGTCCAAGGGCAGCATCGCCACGCCCTTGAAGCGCCCGCAGCTTTGGGCAATGGCCGCCAAGAGCGCGCGGTTGTCCAACCCGTACCCAGAGTTGGGTTCTACCAACAGGGCGTGGCGCACGCCGTATGCGGCGTGGACGTGGGTGAAATAGTCGGCCGAGCCGGTCTCCTGTCCGCTAGGTTGGTAGGGTACGTCAGGCGCGTACGGGAAGCTGGCGGGATCCAGAATGTGGCAGTGGCAGTCGATTTTGGGCTCTGCGTAAATCGAAAAATCGGCCTTCGCCGGAAAGACGCCAGGGTCTGCACGGGAGGCGGAATCTGGGTTGAAAGGCACGCGGACGGTCATGTCTGCATTGTCTCTGCTTCAGTCAGCCCTCAGGATGTGCAGGATGGCGCTGCCAGTTTGCAATTTGGAATAGTCGGCCACCAGATTCCCATTTGCGCCGGGGTGCGGGTCCTGCGCGGGCTGTCGTATTAAATTAATTTGCTATATAAATAATAGCTTTACAATCATATAATACGTGGCCTAGAGTCGGAAAAAACTTAAATTCTCGGTTCGAAGGACGTTTTAAAGGAAAATGTTAATATGGGTGTTAACATTGCAATTGCGCTGTCAAATCCCGCCGTCAATACAGCCGTTTTCGGCTTTTTTCCTGGAGGAAACGCGCCGCCTTGACAACGTTCAGCACCGCTTTGACAACGGCGTCTGGCCGGTCTTTGTGGACGTTGTGGCCGCTGTCGTCGAGAACCTCCAAACGGCTCAATTTGGACATCTTTGTCATGTTGCGCTGGCTGGCCGCCCACATCCGGCCCAGGCCTTTGGGCCAGCGGGCGACGGCGTCGTTTTGCGTCAGCACCACCAGCGGCACCGCCGGAAATGGCCCGACTTTACGCGCCTGGTAGGCGCTCGCGGCCGACGATTTCAACTCACCACGCATCGCCGCGCGGGCCAGCAGGAAGAGGGCGGCGGGCGGTTCATACAGGATGCGCGGCACGCCCACCTGTTTGCAGCGGCGCGCGAAATCGCTGTGGCGGGCATCGACCAGCACCACCCCGGCAATTTCATCGGGAAATGCGCGGGCATACAGCTTCACGATGGTGCCGCCCAGCGAATGGCCGACCAGCACGTAAGGCGGCGGAATGTCTTCTTCCTTGAGCAAGGCACGCAGCTCACGCACGATTTGCAGCGGGTCGCGCATGGCGGTGGCACGGTCGCTGTCGCCGTAACCAGCGCGATCGTAGGCCACGGCGCGGGTCACGGCAGACACTTCCCCAAAGACTGATTTCCACACGTCTTTGCCGTTGCCAAGACCGGATTCAAAGACCACCGTCGGCGAACCCTCGCCTGCGACCACCAACGAGCGTTTGCCATGTTTGGTGTGACTGGTGTGGCCCTTCGGCAGGGCCGCCTCGGGCGCAGGCGCGGGCTCGTGCAAATGAGGGACGTCTGCCCCATGCGAATTGAGCATGCGCATGATCAGGTTGTCAGCGCGCAGCCCGGGCGAACGTCGTTCTAACTTTTCAGGATCAATCAATCTGTTTTCCAACTTGTCTTTTTCAACCAACGAGAGGCTTGGCGGGTCATCGAGTTCAGGTGGGTCGCCGCCCGAAACCCCTTTGTTTTGGACACTCCAGCGAACCGGGATATGGCCCGAATATATCGAAATCCATAGCTGGGGCAGGACCGGGAGTTTACATATTGCGGGTTTCCGTCAATTTGTTACGGTTTGTAAGGGAAATTGAGGGGTGTTAACCCTTGGATTTGTTGCGGCCGGATGCCGCCCGCGCGACCTGGGTCGGTCGAAACCTGTTGCCAGCCGCCTAACGGATCGCCGCCAGCACCACTTGGCGCACCACTTCGAGGGCTTTTTTTTGTGTCGCCGTGGCGGGGCGGCGTGAAGACCAGACTAAATCGAGGCGGCTCAAAATGCGCGGGCTGTGGATGGCGCGCACGGCAAACGGTGTGACGTCGTCAAAATTGCTCAGGGTGTAACGCGGCAACACGGCGTGCCCCATGCCTTCTTCGACCAGGCTCAAGATGGCGTTCAGGCCATCGACCTCCATTTCGACCTGCGGGCGTTGGCCCAAGCTGGCCATTTCGTTGTCGATCAAGAGGCGAAACGCGTTGGGACGGCTCGGCAGGATCAAGGGCAATGCGGCCACATCGGCCAGACTGATGGACAGCGCAGTTGATTTCAATATCTTGGGGTTCCGGACGCCGGACTTCAAGGCGCTGGGTTTCGAGGCGCTGGGTTTCAAGGCGCTGGGTTTCAAGGCGCTTTTGGGCGAGATCAACACCAGTTCTTCCTCACGCAGCATGAGCATCTCCAGATCGGGTGAGGCATCGGGGTTGTACAACACGGCCATGTCCAGGTTGCCCACGCGCAAGCCCTCGTACATCAACATGGAGAAACCTTCGGTCAGCGTCAAACGCGCCTGGGGCAGGGCTTGGCGGATCGCCAGCGTCAGCGGCACCGTGATCAGTTTGGAGAGGCTGGGCGGCAGGCCGATCGACACCCGCCCGGCCAGCGAGCTGCGCGTCACGCCCAGTTCTTCGCGTGCGAGTGCCACCTGGTTCAAGATGCCACGGCCATGTTCCAAGAGCAGCAGGCCCGCCTCCGTGGGCACCGCGCCGCGTCCGTTGCGGGTCAACAGGTTTTGCCGCAATTCCACCTCGAGCAAGCGTATTTGGCGTGACAACGCCGGTTGCGCCAGGTTCAGCGCCAGCGCCGCGCGGGTAAAACTGCCGAGCTCGGCGACGCGTACAAAGTATTCAAGTTGCCTGATATCCACGCCGGCAATTGTGGCATAGCTACTTCTATGTTATCAAATAATGTTATATCTGCTAGCCGTGCCTGCGCCTAGCTTGGCACCCGGTGCAGGGGCACAATGACACGTCAGCCGGATTGCAATGCGGATCGCATGGAACCGGCTTTCGCCCACGCTACCCACACAAGACCCGAAGAGACCATGAGCCAACAAACCCCCCTGATCATTGACTGCCACGGCCACTACACCACAGCGCCCCTGGCCATGGAAACCTGGCGCAATGCGCAAATTGCCGCCATCAAAGACCCTGGCAAGATGCCCAAAGCCGCCGATTTGAAAATCAGCGACGACGAGTTGCGGGAATCCATCGAGCTCAATCAACTCAAACTGATGAAACAACGCGGCAGCGACGTCACGCTCTTTTCCCCGCGCGCGAGTTTTATGGCCCACCACATCGGTGATTTCCAGGTGTCGGCGGCTTGGGCGGCGATTTGCAATGAGTTGTGTTACCGCGTGGCACAACTTTTTCCATCCCACTTTGTGCCCGTGGCGATGTTGCCGCAAAGCACGGGGGTTGACCCGGCCACCTGCATCCCCGAGATCGTCAAATGTGTCGAGCAATACGGCAACGTCGGCATCAATTTGAACCCCGACCCGAGCGGCGGCCACTGGAAGTCGCCCCCGCTGACCGACAGACACTGGTACCCGATCTACGAAAAAATGGTCGAGTACGACATCCCCGGCATGGTGCATGTCTCGACCAGTTGCAACGCCTGTTTCCACACCACCGGTGCCCACTACATCAACGCCGACACCACGGCCTTCATGCAGTTGCTCGAAGGCGACCTGTTCAAGGACTTCCCGACGCTGCGCCTCTTGGTGCCGCATGGCGGCGGTGCCGCGCCCTACCACTGGGGCCGTTACCGGGGCCTGGCCGACATGCTCAAGAAGCCGATTCTGGAAGAACATTTGCTGAACAACGTCTACTTCGACACTTGCGTCTACCACCAGCCCGGCATTGACCTGCTCAATACCGTGATTCCCGTGAAAAACGTGCTGTTCGGTTCGGAAATGATTGGCGCCGTGCGCGGCATCGACCCACGCACCGGCTTCAATTTTGACGACACCAAACGTTATGTGCAGGCCAGCAAGATACTGAGCGACGCCGACCGGTTCCAAATCTATGAAGGCAACGCGCGCCGCGTGTTCCCGCGCCTGGACGCAAAACTGAAACAACAAGGACGTTAAACATGTACGAATTAGGCATCGTCAAACGCAACATCACCCGCGCCAACAAAGCCGCCGTCGAAACCATGGGCCGTTTTGGCTCGGCCACGGTGCACGAGGCGCAGGGCCGCGTTGGCCTGATGGCCACCTACATGCGCCCCATCTACGCGGGCGCCCTCGTCAGCGGCACAGCGGTGACTGTGCTGCTGCACCCCGGCGACAACTACATGCTGCACGTGGCGGCAGAGCAAATCCAGCCCGGCGACATCGTTGTCGCGGCCCTCACGTCGCCCAACACAGACGGCTTTTTTGGCGACCTGCTGGCCACCTCGTTCAAGGCGCGCGGCGCACGGGCGCTGGTGATCGACGGCGGCTGCCGTGACGTAAAAGAACTCACGTCAATGAACTTTCCGGTCTGGAGCAAGGCCATCAGTTCCAAGGGCACCGTCAAGGCGACGCTGGGCTCGGTGAATATTCCGGTGGTGTGCGCGGACGCGCTGGTCAACCCCGGCGACGCCATCATCGCTGACGACGACGGCGTTGTGGTGGTGCCCGCCGCGTGGGCCGAGCGCGTGGCTGCTGCTGCTGCCGCCCGCGAAGCCAACGAAGGCCAAAAGCGCGAAAAACTCGCGCAGGGCATCCTGGGCCTGGATATGTACAGCATGCGGGAACCGCTGGCCAAACTGGGCCTGAAATACATTGACTGAGCGTCAAGCAGCCATGAACCCGTTGCGCCGGAACCTGCTTGCGCTGGCTGTCACCGCTGCGTGGCTGCTGGCCAGCTGCGGCGCGCTACCCCCGGCGGTTGATCCCGCCGCAAAAAGCGCCTTGGCGCCGGCCGGCGCTCTGCGCGTCGGTGTCTACCCGGGCAGCCCGACCTCCCTGGTGCAAGACGCAAAAACCGGCGAGCGCTCGGGCGTCGCGCTGGATTTGGGCCATGCCCTGGCGGCGCGGCTGGGTGTGCCAGTGCGGGTGGTCGAATTTGAACGGGTGGCGCAGGTGGTGGATGCCGTGAAATCGGGCCAGGTGGACATGACTTTCACCAATGCAACCGCAGCGCGGGCGCGCGACGTGGATTTCACCGAGCCGATGCTCAGTCTGGAGCTGGGTTACCTCGTCCCCATTCAATCAAGCATCACCCACGCCAATGAGGTGGACCGACCGGGTGTACGGGTCGGGGTGACGCAAGGCAGCAGTTCACAGGCCACCCTGGGCCGCCTGTACAAGCAGGCGACGTTGACCCCGGCGACATCCCTGAAACATGCGCAGGACTTGCTGCGCCAGGGGCAAGTGCAGGCTTATGCCACCAACAAAGGGATCCTGTTTGAGATGTTGCCAGCCCTGCCGGGGTTCAAAATACTGGATGGCCGCTGGGGCGAAGAACACATGGCCATTGCCATCCCGAAAGGCCGGGAAGCGGGCATGCCCTTCCTGCGCCAATTCGCCAGCGACGCGCAGGCCAGCGGATTGCTCAAAAACATGGTTGCCAAATCAGGCCTGCGTGGCGCCTTGCAACGCGACTGAGCACCCGCAACCACAAGCTCTTCCTGGAACACCCTTGACCTGGTCTTTCATTCCTGTCCGCGTGGGATACCGCCTGTTCGCAGGCTTGCTGGCTGTTTTTGCCGGATGTGCGGCAAATCAGGCTGTCGCGCAAAACTACCCGTCCAAACCGGTCAAGATCGTCGTGGGCTACGCGGCTGGTGGTGCAGTGGACATCATTGCGCGAACCGTCGGGCAGAGCCTGACAGCCAGCATGGGCCAAGCCTTCGTCATCGAAAACAAACCGGGGGCGGGCACCAACATCGCCGTCAAAGCCGTGATCGACGCGCCCGCCGATGGCTACACCTTGATGCTGGCGGCCAACGCGCTGGCGGCCAACATGGCCTTGTACCAACCCGCGCCGTTTGACGCAGAGCGTGACCTGGCGCCGGTGGCCCTGGTGGGCAGCGTGCCGGTGGTGATTGCGGTCCGGGCTGACACGCCTTTCGCGACCGTGGGCAAACTCATTGAAGCGGCCAAAGCCAAACCCGGCAACATCGCCTTTGCCTCCCCCGGCAACGGCAGCACACCGCACATGGCGCTTGAATTGTTCGCCCGCGCCGCCGGTGTGTCGTTCCAGCACATTCCCTACAAGGGCGGCGCGCCGGCCATCACCGACGTGATTGGCGGCCAGGTGCCCTTGCTGGCGGTCAACGCGCTGGAAGTATTGCCCCATTTCAAGAGTGGCAAACTCAAGGTGTTGGCGGTACTCAGTTCCAAACGCAGCCCTATTTTCCCGGACGTGCCGACCATCGCCGAATCCGGCTTTGCTGGGTTTGAAGCCTCGGTCTGGTACGGCTTTGTAGCCCCTTCGGCCACCCCCAAACCGGTGCTGGTTCGCCTGCATGCCGAGGTGCAAAAAGCCCTGCAAACCCCTGAAGTGCGCGAGCGCATGGCCGCAGTAGGTGGCGAAGTGTCCCCTGGCAGCGCAGAACAGTTTGGCGCGCTGATCCGTTCGGAGCGTGCGCGTTACGACAAGCTGGTGCGCGACGCCAACATCAAACCTGATTGACATGAGGAGAAACTGAGTGGAATTTACAAAAACCGCCGGCTGGCTGGACTGGTACACCGGCCCGGCCAAACCCACATTCAAATTGCCCGCTGGCGCCGTCGATGCGCACTGCCATGTGTTCGGCCCGGGCGCTGAGTTTCCGTATGCGCCCGAGCGCAAGTACACGCCGTGCGACGCCTCCAAGGCGCAGCTTTACGCGCTGCGCGACCACTTGGGCTTTGCCCGCAACGTCGTCGTACAGGCGACCTGCCATGGCGCCGACAACCGCGCCATGGTCGATGCGCTGCTCAATTCCGGTGGCAAGGCGCGCGGCGTCGCCACCGTCAAGCGCAGCGTGACCGATGAAGAATTGCAGGCACTGCATGCCGCCGGAGTGCGCGGCGTGCGCTTTAATTTCGTCAAGCGCCTCGTCGATTTCACGCCCAGGGAAGAGCTGATCGACATCGCCAACCGCATC
>JANLYO010000277.1:0-2478 GCA_031365665.1 Rhodoferax sp.
ACCAGCAGCTCATACTGCTCGCGCGAATCAACCTTGATGGTTTGGGTCGCGTCGCTCACCAGGTCACGCAGCACCCGCTGCAGCAGATTCAGGTCCTGGTGCAAAAGTGAGGTCGGGGGCATACGCACCGAAGCATCCCGAATACGCGCCCAGGCCTTGCGCAGGTAACCGATGTCTTCGGCCAGTTCGGCGTCGCTGGCGTCTTCGCCATTGGTGCGCAGGATGAAACCCCCGCCGTCGGGCTGGGTGAGTGCCTGAAGGCGGGTGCGCAACTCATCACGTTGGCCAGACGGAATTTTTTGCGAGACGCCCACATGGTCGTCCTGCGGCAAAAACACCAGCAAACGGCCTGCAATGCTGATCTGCGTCGAGAGGCGTGCGCCTTTGGTGCCAATCGGGTCTTTGATCACCTGCACGGTCAAAGACTGGCCTTCAAACACCTGGCGCTCAATCGGAATTTGGGCCGCTGCGGTGCGCGCGGCGCTGACGGTTTCGCCCTCGGCGGGCCGGTGCCAGACGTCGGCCACATGCAAAAATGCCGCGCGCTCCAGCCCAATGTCGATGAAGGCCGACTGCATGCCCGGCAGCACCCGCGCCACTTTGCCCAGGTAAACGTTGCCGACCAGGCCGCGCTCCAGCGTGCGTTCGACGTGCAGTTCCTGCACAGCGCCGTTTTCGACCACCGCCACACGAGTTTCCTGGGGGGACCAATTGATGAGGATGTCTTCTAGCATGTTGGGGATGGCGGGTGCACAAATCAGGGTTTGAATCCAATGGCCTTGAGCAGCTTCGCAGTCTCAAACACCGGCAACCCCATGATGCCAGAGTAACTGCCGCTGATGTGCGAGATGAACGCCGCCGCAGCGCCCTGCACCGCATAAGCGCCGGCTTTGCCCATGGACTCCCCGGTGGCGACGTAGGCGTTGATTTGCGCGCGGCTCAAGGGCGCGAACGTCACCCTCGATTCGCTCAAAGCCTGCCAGCGCTGGCGCGCGGTGCCCACGGCGACTGCAGTCAGAACACGGTGGGTCTGGCCGACAAGCCCAGCCAACATGCGCCTGGCATCGGCTTCATCGGCGGGTTTGCCGTAAATCGTGCGGCCCAATGCCACCGTGGTGTCAGAGCATAAAACCGGTTGGGCGGGCAACCCCCGCTGTTTCAGGCGCGCCAGCGCCGCATCAAGTTTAAGCCCAGTCACCCTGGCTACATAAGCGGCTGGCGCTTCGTTTTTCAGAGCAATTTCCAAACCTTCTGCGTCTTCTTCCTGCCCCGCCAGCAACAGTTCATGCCGGACGCCCAATTGCTCAAGCAACTGGCGTCGGCGCGGACTTTGTGAGGCAAGGTAGATGAAGCAATTTTTCGACGGGCCGCCCTTAGAAAAATTCACCCTCTCGGGGGGCAGCGCAGGACACGAAGTGACAAGCGTGGGGGCCATATTTATTCACGATGGTAGGGGTGCCCGGCGTTGATCGACCAGGCCCGATACAACTGCTCGATCAACAACACCCGCGCGAAAGCGTGCGGCAACGTCATGTCCGAAAGGCGAATCCGCTCCTGCGCCTGGCGTTTGAACCCAGGCTCCAGGCCATCCGGCCCGCCAATCACCAGGGCGACATCATCGCCCCCCAATTGCCAGGTTTTGAGCCGCTCTGCCAAGCCGGTTGTTGCCAATGACGTGCCCCGCTCGTCCAGCGCCACGATGCGGCAGCCCTTGGGGATCGCTGCTTCGATGCGGGCACGTTCCGCTGCATACAGCGTATCGAGCGTCTTGGAACCGCGCGGCTCGGTTTTCACCGCTTTGAGTTCAATCTTGATCTCAGGCGGGAAACGTTTGGCGTAATCGTCCCACGCCGTTTGCGCCCAGTCTGGCACACGCAATCCGACAGCAACGATGATCAATCTCATGCGCGCACGCGGTCAGCGCCGATGGGCTGTTGATGTGGCACGCCTCAACGTTTGGGGGCGGCTGCTTTTTTGGCGGGCGGCTTGCCCACAACGATTTTGCGGGCTGGCGTTTTCGTCGCCGGCTTTGTGCCGGTTTTGGCGGCTGACTTGGGCGGTGGCTTGCCAGAGGTTTTGGCGGCGCTTTTTGCAGCCGTTCTAGCCTGGGCCTTTTTTTGCTGCGCTTTTGACGGAAATGCCTCCTGCACGCCTTTTTTAGCGGCGCTGGAGCGGCGCAAACTGCCGGCGGGTGCTGGCACATCGTCCTTGGTGGAGCTGGACACCGCCTTGGCAAAGGGTTTGGCCGAGCCCAGTTTGAGGCGCACAGGCTTCTCGCCCCACAGCTCCTCCAGGTGGTAATACTGGCGGAAATTCGGCTGCATGATGTGGACCACAGCCTGGCCGCAATCGACGATGATCCATTCGCCATTGGACTCGCCTTCGACCCGTGGGTGCGGGAAACCTGCGGCTTTCACGGCGTCTCGCACACTGGCGGCCAGGGCTTTGGTTTGCCGGTTGGAGGTGCCTGAGGCCACA
>JANLYO010000160.1:0-11149 GCA_031365665.1 Rhodoferax sp.
CTTGGCCGACGGAAAATTTGCCTTGTATCAAAAAATGCACCATGCCTATGCCGACGGCGTGACCATGTCGCGCTGGGGCGCCGAGAGTTACCAGGACAGCGCCGACGACATGGATTTGACCCCGGTCTGGACCAAGGACCACACCCGTTCGGGCATCAAGCGCAAAAAAGGCAACCAGGAACTGGCCCAGTCGCTGTGGGCGCAGGTGACGGCCAACAGCAAGCGCGCCTTCGGCGTCAGCCGCCTGGTGGCGATGCTGGCGCTGGAAGGCGTGCGGCTCACCAAAAACGCCATCAGCCTGCCCTTCATGGCGCCGCGCGGCACGCCGCTCACGGGCATGGCTTCACCGGGGCGGCAACTGGCCACGGCGGCGGTGTCCATGCAACGCATCACGGCGCTGGGCAAAAAAACCCGCTCGACCGTCAACCACATCGCGCTGACCTGCCTGGACGGCGCCTTGCACCGCTACCTGAAGGATGAAGGCGTGACGCTGCAAAAGCCCATCACCATCCAGATGCCGGTGAACCTGCGCAAAGAGGGCGAAAAAGCTGCCGGCAACAAGATCGGCATCATCCTGGTGGATTTGTCCGCGCCGACCGACGACCCCTACGTGCGCCTGCGCAACATCGGCTACAGCCTGCGCAATGTGCGCCAGATGATCGACAGCGTGGCCCCTGAAGCCATCGAGACCTACACCATCCTGACCGGCATCTTCGGCCAGATCGCCGAAATGCTGAAGCTCAGCAACACCCTCGCGCCCATGGGCAACACCACCGTGAGCAACGTGCCCGGCCCCAAAGAGCACCTGTACATCAAAGGCGCTCGCCTCGAAGAAATGCACCCGGTCAGCACCCTGCCGCCCACGCACCTGCTGAACATCACCCTGTTCAGCTACGCCGGTTCATTGAACTTCGGCCTGATCGCCTCCGATGCTCTGCCCAACCTGCAACGGCTGGGCGGCTATGTGGATGAGGCCTTTGATGAGCTGGAGAAGTGTGTGGAGCAGATTGGGGGGTGAGCGGTTTTGGGTTCGGCGCTGCTTGATTGACGCCCGTTTATCTGGCCCGGTCGCGGCGACAAGGCAAGGGGCGTGCGGTTTTGGTATCGATAAGCACGCGCGGTAACGAAAAATGGGTCAAGCTGGCGCTTGGCCATTTTTTGTGAATGGCCGACAGATCGCTTCCACGCACCTTCCGAACCAAAGCTCAGTCCCCTTTCCTTATCGCCACGACCTACGGTGTTGGCGATACTTCCCGAATCACGTCGCATATTGGCAAGGCCAGATGTCACGAGTCGCAATCCAAATACACTGATGCCATGGACGATAAGATCATTACTGCAATTGTGGCGGCCATTTCATCGGTATTCGGAGGAGTGGTAACTACGATTTTCGGCCCAGTAATCAAGCATCGTCTTGAGCAATCCACAGCTGAGACGACGCGGAAGTGAGAACAAATTTACAAATGGCGGCAAATGCTGCTTGAAGTGAATCGTACGGCCATTGGAAACATCGACCCACGTGAAGCATTGCAGGTTCATCCTGACTACATCACTCTCGAGCCATTTTTTTCAGAAGAGGCGCGCAGGGTGGCTCGCGGACAGAATAGGACATTTGTAGTTGGCCAGGTTCTGTCGCTACCGCTTGAGACATTGAAAAACGAGATCGCCAGGGTCGAAAGGGAATGGAAGCTTCGGAACTGATGCCAAAATTTTCCATCGCGCGAACAACCTCAGCGCGCGGCTTCATGAATTAGAGCGCGTCAAACGTTGACTATAGATTTGCCTCTATGTGACCACGCCTTCCAAGCTGAACTCGGCGTAGCCATTCCTTGGGTCGGGGAAGTTCAAAACGCAAACCGCACAAACAGAGCGCGGTGATTGGGCAATGTGACCGGGCTTTGGTGTGGAAGGCGCGCGGAAGGGATTTTGGCGGTCAGAGCAAAAAATGGGCGACCACCGTGTCGCACGCATTTTTCCGGGCGCGTGTGCTTTCACACCAAAACCGCATGCGCATTGCCCGGTCGCCGCGCGGGAGTGGTTTCGTCAGCCAACGCAATGGAAGTGGAGGCATTTGTATTCTCGCCGCCAAAATGTCATAATCAAACGGCCATTTGGCATCAACCAAGCCAGCAAAACCCACCATGACCGCCGCCGTCCTGCAATCCCAATCCTTGGCCCACCCGTTTTCCGCCTTTGCCGCCATCAGCCTGCTGGGCGGCAAACGCATGGTGAAAACGCAGCCGTCATCTAACCTGGAGTGGATCGACCTGGTGCGCCATGGCGTGCCGGTTAAGGCGTTGGACAACGTGTTGACCGCCCTGGGGCTCGGGCAAGCCGAGTTTGCAAAAGCGCTGGACATTCCAGAGCGCACCATGATTCGCCGCAAAAAAGAAGGCCTGCTCAGACGCGAGGAGTCGGGCAAGCTGGTGCGCTTGGCCCAGGTGGTGGAGCGGGCGGTGGAGGTGTTTGAGGATAAAACCGTCGCTCTGGATTGGCTCAAACACGGCAACCCGTCTTTGGGTGGGCATAGCCCGCTTTCCTTGCTCGACACCGAAATTGGCGCTGTTGCCGTCACTCAAACCCTGGGGCGTATCGAACACGGCGTGTTTGCCTGAATGGCCGCCTCTGCCGACTTGACCGTCTGGCGCATTACCACACGGCGTTTCGATGCTTCTGCCTTTACTGGCGAAGGCGCGCGGCTATTCGGCGGGCGCTGGAACCGTATCGGCATGCCTGTGGTTTACGCAGCGCAAAGCCGCTCATTGGTACTCTTGGAAATGTTGGTGCAAGACGAACCACTGCGGGCCCATTACGTGTTGATTCCAGCGGTGATCGGGAAGGCGGTGAGCCGCAGCAGTGTCTTGATATCTGATTTGCCAGCCACCTGGCGCAGCCCCCAACACCGCGATGCCTTGCAAGCGATGGGCCAACGCTGGCTGGCCAGTGGCGAAAGCTGTGTTTTGGCAGTTCCCAGTGCTGTGGTGCCTTCAGAGTTGAACTACCTCATCAACCCGCTGCATCCGGATTTCGTCAAAATAAAGATCGGCAAACCGGAGCCGCTGGAGACGGACTCGCGGCTGATGCGCCAAGCCGCAAGCTGAAGTGCGAGTTCGTCGGCTTAGCCCTCAAGCCACCGCCACCTGCGCAGACATCACCGCCCCAACTCATACAACGCCGACCCATCGCCGTTATCCTTCGCCATCTTGATATTCGGATGGCTCGGCAAATACCGCGCGGCGGCGCTGGCGCTCAAGAAGGTGAGGGTCACGCCGGGCACGGCCTGGATTTTCCAATTGCCGTCGGCTTGCGGGTTGACCTGTTTGTTGGGCGAGAGCGTGTCGGCCAGCGTGAGGTACTCGACCAAGGCCTGGCGGTTTTCGTCGGGCGCGTCGAAGATGACTTTGTCGGCTTTCACGTCGGGGAAATTGCCGCCACCGTAGGCGCGGTAGTTGTTGGTGGCGACGACAAATTTGGCGTCTCTGTCGATGGGTTTGCCGTCAAAACGCAGGTTTTTGACACGGTTGGCGGCAGCGTTCGCCAGCGTGCCGTTCACAGCGTATTTGGCGGGCTGGGTTAAATCCAGCTCGTAGGTGACGCCGTCAATCGTGTCGAAATTGAAGGACGGAAAGGCGTTGTTGATCAGGCCTTGCTGGGCGGCCCCCCCGGCGGCGGCGGGCTGGATTTGGTTGAACTGTCCGGCTGACATCTCGATCCACTCCTGCACCTGCGCGCCGGTGAGCAACACGGCTTTGACGGTGTTGGGGTAAATGTACAAATCCGCCACGTGTTTGATCGCCAGTGGCCCAGCTGGAATGTCGGTGTAATACGCCCAGCCCTGGCGGCCACCCGACTTGAAAGGCGCCGCCGCCGAGAGCACCGGCAGTTTTTCATGCGGCGTGCCGACCAGCGCCCGCTTGACGTAGGCGATCTGCGCGTTGGAGACGATTTGCACCGATGGGTCGTCCTCCACCAGCGCGAAGTAGCTGTAGATCGGGGCGCTGCTGAAGGCGACTTTGTTGCGCACGTAGGCGAGTGTGCCCTCGTGTTCCGGGCCCACGGCAGCAGCCACCATGGCGTCGGCGTCGGCGACTGATTTTTTGGCCTCACGGTCGAAGATCGGGCGGATCGAGGATTGGCTGGCCGCCACTTTCCAGGCACCCGTGTCGTTGGCCAGTGTCAGATCAATCAGCCCCAGGTGGTCGCCCCAGCGGCCCGGCATGACAGCAGGCACGCCATTGATGGTGCCGCGTTCGGCATTCACCTTGGGGAATCCTGCGAAAGCTTTTGAGGGGAATTCAGCGTGTGAGTGTCCGAACAGGATCGCGTCAATGCCGGGGATTTCGGCCAAGCCCGAGACACCGTTTTCAGCCATGGGCGACAAGGCCGAGCGTTCAAACCCCGAGTGCGGCACCGCCACGACGATGTGTGCCCCCTTGGCGCGCATTTCTGGCACGTATTTTTGCGCCACGGCGACCATGTCTTTGGTGATGACTCGGCCTTCGAGATGCGCTTTGTCCCACAGCATGATCTGCGGCGGCACAAAACCGATCACCCCAATCTTGATGGCATGCCGCGCGCCCTGCGCATCGACCAGTTGCCGCTCCAGGATCACGTAGGGCGTGAAGGCATGGGTTTCCTGCCCGGCGGGCTTTTTTTCGTCTAGAAAAACATTGGCGTTGACGTAGGGGAAATTCGCCGTAGCAATCGCCTGGCGCAAAAACGGCAGGCCGTAGTTGAATTCGTGGTTGCCCAGATTCGCCGCGTCGTACCCCAGCTGGTTCATCACTTTGTAGGCTGGGTGGACCTCGCCTGCCTTGAGCGGCTTGACCTTGGCCACGTAATCGCCCAGCGGGTTGCCTTGCAGCAGGTCGCCGTTGTCAAACAGCAGGCTGTTGGGCGCTTCAGCCCGCGCTTTCTTGATGAGCGTCACGGCGCGGTCCAGCCCATATTGGTCGGTGGGCTTGTCCTGGTAGTAGTCGTAACTCAGCAGGTTCATGTGCAGGTCGGTGGTTTCCATCAGGCGCAGTTTGACTTCGGCGCCATATGCCGCCGTAGAAGCCGCCGTCGAAAACAGGGCTACGATCAAAAAACGCAGGCTTGGTGGCACGTTCATGGCAAATATCCTCGTTTCAGCGGTGAGCGCTGGTTTCAAAATTCACACTGTCTTGGGGCGATACAGCACACCTGGCGCGTCTTTGAAATCGGCATCCTGCGTCAACAAGTTGGCTTGATGAAGCTGCGCGGTTTGCCAAATCAAGGCATCGGCCATGGCCAGTTTGTAACGCACAGAGGCGACGGTGGCAAGTCGAAGATTGGCCACGTCCAGGTGAACCACCTGCCCGCGGCTCATGGCGGTAGCGGCCCGGGCGGCAAAGGCATCGCCGCGTTGCACCAAAATGCGCTTGCAGACCTCGTAAATGGTGATGGCGGGCACCACCAGATTGGGCAAATCCAGCAGTGCCGGCTCAAAAAAAGCTGCGTTGGGGCCATCTGCGATGTATTCCAGCCAGCCACAGGAATCGACGATATTCACGGCGTAACGACAGGCGCGCTGTCCACACCTTCCTCATCGTTAGGCACATCCGTGGAAATGCCCCGGCACATGCCGCGAATGGACGACAGCGGCCATTCAGGCACCAATTCAACGTGATCTCCGACCACGCGGGCCTCCAGGCGTTGCCCTGCGACCAGGCGCAACGCTTTACGAACATCTTTTGGTATGACGATTTGGAATTTGGGAGAAAGCGTGACAGAAGTCATGATTTTTGAATTGTAAGACGTTTCTCCATACGCCTACTTTTACGGACCGATTTGGCCATCGCTGCCTTTGCCCAAGTTCACCTCAGAACGCCGTCACCTAATCCAAAGCCGCACCGCATCCCAAGCCCGCCCCAAAAACCCCGCCTCTTCCACCGCTTCAAGCGCCACCAGGGGCACTTCTGAGACGACGACGTCACCCGCCATCACCTTGAGGGTGCCGAGCGTTTGGCCTTTGGTGAAAGGCGCGACCAGTGGGTCGTTGCGCGCGACTTGGGTTTTGAGTTTGCCAGCGCTGCCTGCCGGCACGGTGACGATGATGGGCTGGGTGCGGCCCATTTTGACGGTGTTGCTTTTGCCTTTCCACACTGGCGGTGAGACGACGGCCTGATTGGCGTCAAAAAGTTTGACGGCTTCAAACGCGGTGTAGCCCCAATTCAGCAGCTTTTGCGATTCGTTGGCGCGGGCGTTTTCGCTGGTGGCGCCCAGCACCACGCTGAGCAGGCGGCGCGGCCCGGTCGTCGCTGCCGCCGCCGTGGTCCCTTGTGCAGCCGCGCCAGAAGCTGCCCCGGCACCTGACGCTGGCACGGCAGGCGCACCGCCCGCCGCTTGCACCGGCCCGAGCCCGGCCACCTCGCGTTTGGCGGTGGCGATCAGGCAATACCCGGCAGCCTCGGTGTGGCCAGTTTTGAGGCCGTCGATGGTCGGGTCACGAAACAGCAGCAGGTTGCGGTTGTTGTCGTTGGCGGCGGGCGTGCCTTCGTAGCGGTATTTTTTCAGCGCGTAGTAGCCCACGTATTGGGGGAAATCCCGCAACAGGCGTGTGGAGAGCACACTCAGGTCACGCGCGGTGGTGGTGTGCCCGGTTTCGGTGAGGCCTTCGGGGTTTTTGTACTGCGTGGCTTTGAGGCCCAGCACTTTGGCCTGCTCGTTCATGAGCTGCACGAAGCGTTCGTAGCTGCCGCCCACACCTTCGGCCAGCGCCACGGTGGCGTCGTTGCCGCTTTGCACGATCATGCCTTTGATCAAATCTTCCACCGGCACTTTCATCTTCGGGTCAATGAACATGCGGCTTCCGGGCATTTTCCAGGCGCGCTCGCTGACCGGCAGGGTTTGTTGCAGGTCGATTTTTTTGGCCCGCAGCGCGTCAAACACGAGGTAGGCCGTCATCAGTTTGGTGAGAGACGCAGGCTCGACAGGGGAATCAATGTCTTTCTCGGCCAGCAGTTGGCCCGAGGTGACATCCAGCAGCAAATACGATTTGGCGGCGATTTCGGGCGGCTGGGGCGTTTGTGCCAAGACAGTCGTGGCAGCCAGCGGCAGCAGGCAGGCGAGCGCCCAAGCGAGCAGGAAGGGTGGGCGGTTCATCAGTTTTTTTGAGCAGTCGAGATGGTTAGGGTGTGGAGGTATTACAAAAACAATTCGTTTATTAGTAATTTAAAATTAATTATAGAATGAAATTTTCAATATTTTGATACTAAATATGTATCAATATATTATTAATTTACGTGGCTTCATGGCATTTTTAATTTATCACGAAATATTTAAAAAAGATTTTTCAGTATTTATAAAATCTTGCCGCGTCTTGGTCTGAGCCGCAGTCCTAGCCTCAGGTTGGCCCAGGCCCCTAGCGCCCGACATGGGCCGGCATGCGCAGGCGCTCCACCACGTTGCCGTGTTTGAGGTGCGACTCGACGATCTCGTCAATGTCGTGTTCATCGACGTAGCTGTACCACACCGCCTCGGGGTAGACCACGGCCACCGGGCCGCCTGCGCAGCGGTCCAGGCAACCGGCTTTGTTCACCCGGACTTTGCCGCTGCCCACGAGGCCGGCCGCTTTGGACTGCGCTTTGCAGCGGTCAAAACCGGCCTGCGCGCGGTGGTCGGCGCAGCAGTCTTCGCCATTTTTGCGCTGGTTCAGGCAGAAAAAGATGTGGCGCTGGTAATAACTGGGAGCAACAGTGCCGGGCTCTGTAGCCGAAGTGGTGTCAGCGGGGGCGTTGGCGTGGTCTGAGTTTTGCATGCCGTATTTTAGTTTTTCCCCCGCGCCGAACTGACCGGTGGCTCGACGCAGGGATTTCAAAACCAATGAAAGTGATGATTTCGCGCTCAGGCCAAGGCGCAAAACGCAGACATAGCTGTGGCTATGGCGAGGCTTTGCAACGCGGGCATGGGGGCGAAAGCACGCTTTCATGTTTTGAAATCCCTGGGGCGGGACACCAGGGTCACCAAATACAGCAGCACCGCAAACGGCCACAACCAGCCCAGCCACTGCGCCAGGCCATTGAAACGGATGAAACGCCCCTGCTCCCAGGTGTGCAGGGTTTGCGAAAAATACGGGTTGATCGGCACTTGGTTCACCACCGCCAGAAAGATGCCCAGCGCCAACAGCGCCAGCGCTGCGTTGATCCGCCGCGGCACCATGGCCAGCAACGCCGCCAGCGCTGCCGCCCCGCCCAAGCCCACCTGCGCGGGCAGCCCGAGCCAGTCCCACGCGTGTTGCGGGCCGAAACTCATGGCGCCTGACAGCGCAGTGACACCCACACCTGCCGCCAGCGTGCCGATCACGCACAAAGCCCGCTGAGGCCGGGTTTTGACAATGCAAAACGCCAGCAGGCAGGGAGTCAACACCCCTAAAAATACGCACAGAACCTCGGTGCCCGGCACCAGCGCGCGCAGTTCCTGGTCACGCACCGGCAGCCAGCCCAGAAAAGGCGTGTCGTCCAGCAGTTCGGCGACCACGCCTTCAAGCCGGTCCACCACCTGGCCCACGCCAAACGGCACGGCTGCCGGGAACAACAGCGCAACCGGCCACATCACCAGCAGCACCAAACCATACCGCGCGTTCGCCTCAAACCACTGCGCCCGAAAACGGCTCCAGTGCACCAAGGCACCCGCCCGTTCCAGCGCCCGTGCGGCCACTGCGCCCAGCGCAGCACCGACGACGTTGAGCCCGAAATCCAGGTTGGACGACACCCGCGTTGGCAGCAAGCCTTGCAGCGTCTCCATCGACAGCGACATCAACACCGCGCCCAAGGTGGCGCCCAGCACCGCCTGTTGGGCGCGGCCCGTGCGCAGCGCCGTCAGCGACAGCAAAAAGCCAAAGGGCGCGTAGCCCAGGATGTTCACCCCGACGTCAAACCCGGTCCAGTATTTCGGCAGAGGCTGCCACAGGTAAACAAACAAGCCCCCGCCCTGGTCACGCCACTCGCCAAACGGGTAAAGGCTGGCCCAGACGATCAGGCCCGCGTACAGGAGCGAGAGCGGCCAGGCGGAGGTTTTATGCACGTCAAAAAGGTTTGACTACCACCAATACCACGGCACACAACAAAAGCAGCACCGGCACTTCGTTGAACCAGCGGTACCAGGTGTGGGAGCGCTGGTTCTTGCCGACCTGGAATTTTTTCAACAGGCTGCCACAAGCGCTGTGGTAACCGCCAATCAAGAACACGACGAAGAGTTTGGCGTGCAGCCAATAATTGCCCGGCCCCTTGCCGATGCCGTAACCCAGCCACAGCCAGCCGCCAAAAATGATGGCCAGCAGCGCCAACGGCCCCATGAACCGATGCAGCTTGGTGGCCATCAGCAACAGCCGCTCCCGCTCGGCGGTGGAGCCTTCAGGCACCTGCGCCAGATTGACGAAAATGCGCGGCAGGTAAAACAAGCCCGCAAACCAGCTGGCGACGAAGAGGATGTGGAAAGACTTGACCCAGAGCATGGTGCGGATTATGGCGGGGTCTGGAGTTTTAACCGCTTTCGCCTTCGCCAAGAAGGCCAAAAAAAACCCCGGCACGAAGCCGGGGCGGTAAGCCTATTTGCTGTCACACATCAAGGCCCCGCTCAGGGAGGAAAAGCGGGGGGTGGAAAACCACCCGGCGCAAATTTAGCAAACATTGGTGTATGTTTCAAGCGAATAGGTCAACTATTTGCCATTGAAGCGACAATACTTGACCGTAGTCAATTTTTTGCCCCCAAATGCCCTTTTTGACGCCCGCCCCTTTTCCCCTAGCGCGCCCGCGCCGTCTGCGCCGCGACGCCTTTACCCGCAATTTGGTGCGGGAAAACGTGCTCACGGTGCATGACCTGATCTACCCGGTGTTTGTGGTCGAAGGCAAAAAGCAGCGCCAACCCGTGGCCTCCATGCCAGGCGTGGAGCGCTTGAGCCTGGATTTTCTGCTGCCGGTGGCCGAAGAATGTATGGCGCTGGGCATCCCGGTGATGGCGCTGTTCCCGGTGATCGACCCCTCGCTCAAAACGCCCGACGGCAAAGAGGCGGTCAACGCCAAAGGCCTGATCCCCCGAGTGGTGCGCGAACTCAAGAAACGCTTTCCCGAACTCGGCGTCATGACCGACGTGGCGCTGGATCCGTACACCAGCCACGGGCAAGACGGCCTGCTGGACAAATCAAACTACATCCTCAACGACGAAACCGTCAAGGTGCTGGTGAAGCAGGCGCTCACACAGGCGCAGGCGGGCGTGGACATTGTTGCGCCCAGCGACATGATGGATGGCCGCATCGGCGCGATCCGCCAGGCCCTGGAGGCCAAAGGGCACATCCACACCCGCATCATGGCCTATAGCGCCAAATACGCCAGCGCTTTTTACGGCCCGTTTCGCGACGCGGTGGGCTCCGCCGGCAACCTGGGCAAAGCCAATAAAAAGGTCTACCAGATGGACCACGGCAACAGCGATGAGGCGCTGCGCGAAGTAGCGATCGACATCGCCGAAGGCGCTGACATGGTGATGGTCAAACCCGGCATGCCCTACCTGGACATCGTGCGCCGCGTGAAAGATGAGTTTCGCGTGCCGACCTTTGCCTACCAAGTCAGCGGTGAATACGCCATGCTCAAAGCCGCTGCGCAAAACGGCTGGCTGGACCACGACGCGGTCATGATGGAGAGCCTGTTGGCCTTCAAACGCGCCGGGGCGGATGGCATTTTGACCTATTTTTCTCTGAATGTAGCGAGAATTTTGTCAAAAAAATAGGCTTTTTAAGATCATTTTTAGTAGCTATCAATTTATATTTGATGTGACCCAATGCTTATAAATATCAATAACAAGCATATTGAATGAGAAATTTCAGCTTTAACGGCACCGGCATCACCGAGCTGGACGCCCTGCCGCAGCAATTGCCCGACACCGGTTTTGTCTGGATCGCCTGTACCCGCGCTGAATTTGAGACCTCCCTGGCGGAGCTGCAGGCCTGCCTGCAAAAGCTGTGTGGGCAGCAATTGGTGGATTTGCACGTCTCCGACCTGGCCAATCCCCACCTGCCCTCGCACTACGACTTCACCTTGCAGTACGACGTGCTGGTGTTCCGCCGCCTGGCAGCGGGGGTTGGCACCGTGACAGCGACGGCGGCAAGCACGGTAACGGCGGTGGAAGCGGTGGA
>JANLYO010000178.1:0-2740 GCA_031365665.1 Rhodoferax sp.
GCGACATAGAAATCCACCTTGAACGCGAGTAGCGCGATGGCGAAATAGGCGCCCAGCGCGAACATCGAGCCGTGCGCGAGGTTGATCACCTCCATCACCCCCACGATGAGCATGAACCCCAGGGCGATCAGCGCGAACAGCAGCCCGAGGCTCACCCCGTTCAGGAGGTGAGGGAGGAGATTCAACAACCAATCCACTATTGCTCGTAGCTTGGCGTCGCTTCGTAGGACTCCAGCTTGCAAGCCGCGATCGCGTCCTTGTCCTCGACATCCTGCGGCGGCGCGCTGGACAGGATCTTGAAAATATCATCCGGTTCCGCTGGTTTGTCGTTGTAGCTCGCCATGTAGATCGTCTGCTGGCACTGGTGCGTAGTCGGGTTGATGTACGCCTCGAAGTGCTGCATGCGGTCCGCGGCGCTCATCTTGCGGCCTTCGAGCTTCTTGATCACCGCAATGTTGTTGGTGGTGCTGGCTTCTTCCACGCAACGCAGCAGTTCACGCGTCGCCATGTAACCGTTGTGGTACACGTTGCCGGGGACGCGAATGGCCATGCCGGGATATTGTTTCTGGTAGGCCGCGACGAACTCTTTCACGCCGGGCAGTTGCAGGCGCCAGTACCAGGTGGTGCCAAACACGCCGAAGATTTGTTCAGGCCCCAGGCCATAGACATCGGGCCAGTCTTGCTGGTTGTTGATCCAGGCCATGGTTTGGTTCATCTTCAGTTGCACCACCTGTTGCCGCAGGGCTTTGATGTCGTCTCCGCCTACGGCGGTGGCCACAACATGGGGCTTGAGCTGTTGCAACTTGAGCAGGTAGGCAGAGAAGTCACGGGTGTTTTGTGGCACCAGCAGTTCTTCAACAATCTTGCCGCCGTTGGCTTCCACAATGGCGCGCGTTGCCTTGGACGTGGTGTGGCCCCACACGTAGTCGTTGGTCAGCAGCACCCAGTTTTTGCCGTTGGCGCGGATGGCGTTGCGCACGATGGCGTTGGAGAAGTTGGTGCCATTGCCGTCCCAGACAAACTTGGTGCGGTGGCAGTCCTTGCCCGCCTCGGTGGGCGAGCTGGAGTTGGTGTTCAGGAAGATCGTGCCGTACTTCTGCGCGACCTGCGATATGGCGTTGGACACGCCGGAGTGCACCGCACCGACCAGGAACGCCGCTTCGTTGCGGGTGATCATGCGTTCGGCCACGCGGGAGCCGGTGGCCGGCGTGGTTTCGGTGTCGATGTGGATGGCTTCAATGCGCCGGCCCAGCACGCCACCTTTGTCATTAAATTCCTTGATGGCCATCATGGCACCCAGGCGCTCCATGCCGCCTGATGCAGCGTACAGACCCGAGGCGTCCATGGTCAGGCCAATGGTCAGGGGTTTCTTTTGTGCGGCCTGGGCCCACACGGTGTTGTGTTTCCAGGGGCCCATGAAGGGTGCCGCGCCATACAGGCCTATGCCTGCCACGGCCAGACTGGTGTGCTTGAGCAGCGAACGACGCGAGGTCGATAAGCTCTCGGATTGGGTGCTGGTGTCAGGCTTGTTTTTGGATTCGCTCATGTTTGTCTCCTGCAGTGGTTTAGGGGTGGGGAACCGGTTAACGGGGAACGATTTTTACGTTGTTTAATTTCTCTTGCGCTTCAAAAAGGGACGCAATCAGCTTGTCGCCAAAGCCGGCGTTGCTGGCCTGGATCAGGCTCTGGTGGGTGGCCTCGCCCATCAGGCTGGCCACGGGCAGCATCTCGGCCAAGTGGGTGTAGTAGCGCAAGTCCTTCTGGGCGTTGGAGATGCCGAACTTGAAGCCGGTCACATCACCTTCCTTCAGGGTTTTGGTGGCCATCATCTGGAAGATGCCGCAGTTCACGCCGCCCGCAGTGATCACGTCGTACAGACGGTTGAGGTCCAACCCGCTCTTGGCGGCTACGGCAAAGGCTTCGGCAATGGAAGCAGCAAAGCTCATGGCCATCATGTTGTTGACCAGCTTGAGCACATGGCCGTGTCCGGGGGGCCCCACGTGGAAGATGTTTTCGCAGAAGGCCTTGAGCACGGGCTCCAGCACCTTGAAGTCGTCCGGCTCAGCGCCCACCATGGTGTTCAGGCGGCCCTCTTCGGCCTCCTTGGGCGTGCGGGCCAGCGGGGCATCCACCAGCTTGATACCCTTGGCAGCCAGGTCGCTACGGATGCGGGTGCTGGACGAAGGCTCAGCGGTGGAGGTATCCACTACGATCAACCCGGTGCGACCGCATTCGAGCAGACCCTGTGCGCCGTAAACAATTTCTTCTACCTGCGGTGAGCCCGTGACACAGATGAAAAGAATGTCCGAGGCTTGCGCGCACTCGGCATTGGTCTTGGCTTCCTTGGCACCGGCAGCGATCAGGTCGGCCAGGTTGTCGCGGTTGCGGTTGACCTTGAAGGTCAGGGGGAAGCCCTTGGCCAGCAGGTTCTTGGCCATGCCGTGGCCCATCATGCCGATGCCGATAAATCCGATTTTTGGTGTCATGGGGTTCCTTGGGTAAATCAAACGGTGGCTGTGGCGGCTTCCGCGGACTGGGTAGCCCGGGCTGCGTCCCACAGCGTGATCAGGCGGGCGTAACGCGCCGCAATGTCCTGGACGACGTCGGCGTCACTCATCTGGTTGGAGAACCAGCCGGTGGCAGCGTCAGCAAAGATGGAGCGACCCACAGCAAATCCGCGGCAGATGGCGTGGGGCGCCGCCACCTGGAAGCTCTGCTCCAGGCGGGTTTCGCTGGCTTC
>JANLYO010000191.1:0-2667 GCA_031365665.1 Rhodoferax sp.
GCCCCTAGTTCTCGAAGAGCGGCGAAGCCAAAAATTAGCCCCCTCGGGGGGCAGCGCAGTACACGAAGTGACAAGCGTCGGGGCATTATTCACTGACGGGGTAGGTGCCGATTACTTTGTAGAAGGCGCACAGGGCCTGCAATTCCTTGAGCGCTGAGGCAATGTGGGGTTGCTGCGGATGGCCCTGAAAATCGATATAAAAATAATACTCCCACTGGCCGGTGCGGGCGGGGCGCGACTCAAAACGTGTCATCGAAACGCCGTGTTGCTTAAGCGGAATCAACAAATCGTGCAGTGCGCCCGGTTTGTTGGGCACAGAGACGACGAGGCTGGTGCAGTCTTTGCCCGACGGCGGCGCGGCGGGCAAGGTGGTGGGCAGGCAAATCACGGCAAAACGCGTGCGGTTGTGCGCATCGTCCTGCACGGCGGGCGCAGCGATATGCAGGCCAAACTGGCTGGCGGCACGCTCGCCGGCCAGGGCGGCCAGGCCGGGGCTGTCGGCCGCCAGGCGTGCGCCTTCTGCATTGCTGGAGACAGCGCGCCGTTCGGCATCGGGCAGATACCGCGTCAGCCACGCCTGGCATTGGGCCAGCGCTTGCGGATGCGCCATGACCACTTCAATGCCTTCGAGTGAATTGGTCAGGCGCAGCAAATTGTGGCGCACCATCAGGCTGACTTCACCGACCATTTGGGTCGGCGTGCGCAAAAACAGGTCCAGCGAACGTGTCACCACGCCTTCCGCCGAGCTTTCCACGCCGACCACGCCATAATGCGCGCGCCCGGCCTCGGTGGCGTGGAAGACTTCGTCAAAATTGGCGCAATAAATCAACTCGGCGGCGCTGCCGAAATACTGCTGCGCCGCCTGTTCGCAAAAGGTGCCGGCGGGGCCCAACACCGCCACCCGCTGGGGCGACTCCAACGCCAGGCACGCCGACATGATCTCGCGCCAAATCGCCTCGATGTGTTGCCCTTTGAGCGGCCCGCGGTTGGCCCCTTGCATTTTCTGGATGACCTGGGCCACGCGGTCAGGCCGGAAAAACGGCGAGCCGTCGCGTTTTTTGATGGCGCCGACTTGTTCGGCGACGTGGGCGCGTTGGTTCAAAAGGCTGATGAGCTGGGCATCGAGCCCATCAATCTGGCCACGCAACGCGCCCAGGCTGAGCGCATCAGCCGATGTGTCGGTGCCTGGGTCTACAGGCTTGCCAAGTGCGCTCACTTCGCTGTTTCCAATATTTATAATTATGAATATCTACATTCAATAAAATTGAACTTTAGGCCACGTATTTATTGAATAATTTGCTACTAAAAAATATATAAAAATGATTAAAAAATAATCATAAATTTATCTATAATAACAATTATTTGCCTTCAATTGCATCGTCCGTGCCACCTTCCGGCTCGCCCGTGTTGGCGTCATTTTCCACAATCCGTTGCAGGCCGCTCAATTGGGAGCCTTCGTCCAGGCCGATCAAGGTCACACCTTGCGTGGCGCGGCCCATTTCGCGGATTTCGCTCACGCGGGTGCGCACCAAAACGCCTTTGTCGGTGATCAGCATGATCTCATCGTCCGCGTGCACCAGCGTCGCGGCCACAACTTTGCCGTTGCGCTCCGATTGCTGGATGGCGATCATGCCTTTGGTGCCCCGGCCATGGCGCGTGTATTCGGTGATCGAGGTGCGTTTGCCGTAGCCGTTGGCGGTGGCGGTCAACACCGACTGCTGTTCGTCTTCGGCGACCAGCATGGCGATGACGGTCTGGCCGTCATCCAGCATCATGCCGCGCACGCCGCGCGCATTGCGGCCCATGGGGCGCACATCGTTTTCGTCAAAACGCACGGCTTTGCCGCCGTCGCTGAACAGCATCACGTCGTGTGCGCCGTCGGTAAGCGAAGCGCCGATCAGGAAGTCGCCCGGGTCCAAATCGACCGCGATGATGCCGGCTTTGCGCGGGTTGGAGAACTCATCGAGCGAGGTCTTTTTGACCGTACCCATGCTAGTCCCCATGAACACGTAAGCCGACGCCGGGAAGCTGCGTTTTTCACCCGTCAGTGGCAGCACCACGGTGATTTTTTCGCCTTCTTGCAACGGAAACATGTTGACGATAGGCCGCCCGCGCGAACCGCGCGAACCCTGGGGCACTTCCCAGACCTTGAGCCAATACAACCGGCCACGGTTCGAGAAACAAAGTATGTAGTCGTGGGTGTTGGCAATGAAGAGCTGGTCCACCCAGTCGTCTTCCTTGGTGGCGGTGGCCTGCTTGCCGCGCCCGCCGCGTTTCTGCGCGCGGTACTCGGACAGCGGCTGGCTCTTGATGTAGCCGCTATGGCTCAGCGTGACCACCATGTCGGTCGGCGTGATCAGGTCCTCGGTGCTCAGGTCGAAGGAGCTGTGTTCGATCAGGCTGCGCCGCGCACCGAGCTTGGTCTGGCCGAATTCCTGCCGGATATGGCCGAGCTCGTCGATGATGATGGTGGTCACGCGCTGCGGCTTGGCCAGTATGTCGAGCAGGTCCTCGATCTCGGCCATGACGTCCTTGTACTCGGCCACGATCTTGTCCTGCTCCAGCCCGGTCAGGCGTTGCAGGCGCATTTGCAGGATTTCCAGCGCCTGCGTTTCGGACAGGCGATACAGGCCGTCGCTGCCCATGCCGTAAGACTTTTCGAGTCCA
>JANLYO010000204.1:0-11135 GCA_031365665.1 Rhodoferax sp.
GTCTGGCCCATGCACCAGACGATGGTCGATGGACGGTTTTTGGCCATCATCTCGGCAGCCATATAAACACGCGCTTCGGTCACACCGCAGGCCTCCTCAACCTTGTCTGGCGTCCATTTCTCCATGATGTCTTCTTTGACCTTATCCATACCGTAAACACGGTCATTGATGTACTGCTTGTCTTCCCAGCCATTTTTGAAGATGTGATACAGCAAACCGAACAGGAACGGGATGTCTGAACCAGAACGGATGCGCACAAATTCGTCGGCCTTTGCTGCCGTGCGGGTGTAACGCGGATCCACCACAATCATCTTGCAGCCGGTTTCCTTGGCGTGCAACATATGCACCATGCTCACGGGGTGCGCCTCTGCGGCGTTTGAGCCGATATACATCGCCACCTTGGCATTTTGCATATCGTTGTAGGAGTTGGTCATGGCGCCATACCCCCAGGTATTGGCAACCCCCGCCACCGTGGTCGAGTGGCAGATCCGGGCCTGGTGGTCGCAGTTGTTGCTGCCCCAGAGGCTGACGAACTTGCGCATCAAATACGCCTGCTCGTTGTTGTGTTTGGACGAGCCTACCCAATAAATGGAATCCGGCCCACTGGCTTTGCGCAGTTCCTGCATCCGTGCGGTGATCTCATTGAGCGCTGTGTCCCAGCTAATGCGCTCATATTTGCCGTTGACCAGTTTCATTGGGTAGCGCAGCCGGTATTCACCGTGGCCGTGCTCACGCAAAGCAGCACCTTTGGCGCAGTAACCGCCAAGGTTCAGTGGCGAGTCGAACACCGGCTCCTGACGCACCCAAACACCGTTTTCAACCACCGCGTCAACCGCGCAGCCAACCGAGCAATGGGTGCACACCGTGCGTTTGACTTCAATCTTGCCAGCACCAATCGCCACTTTGCCCTCTGCCGCATGGGATTTTTTCACCAGCGAAAGTTGGGTCGCTGCAATGCCCACCCCCACACCCAGCCCGGAACGGCGCAGAAACGCGCGGCGGTCCATCGTAGGCAGGGCTTGCGACAACCCGCGGCGCAGGCTATGCACGAAGGGCGACCCCGCGTGGCCAGCTGCAGCACTTGATTTTTTGGTTAACAACATGGGTGTCTCCGACGTGTTGATGAATTAAACCAGCGTGGATTTGTAATAACGTTTGACGTGTTCGGACAGCGTATAACCACCGCCCTTGGCGGGCAACCTGCTCGGCTCCAGCTTGGCGCCGGTTCCAGCCGTTATGCCTGGCAGCAAACTGGCGGTTGCAGCGGCTGCGCCAAGCGTGGACGCACCCGCAAACCATTTGCGCCGCGAAACTGTGTTGGTTGATTCCGTCATACGCCTATCTCCTGAATTTATCGACTCGATTTACTGACTTGGGGACTGTACTTCATATCACTGGGCAATGTAACTTTCCAGGGCATTTTCAACAAGCAAGGGTAACTACTAGGACATCGCTCAAGGCAGCACTTCACACCGGAGCGGATTTTCCAAAACTCGAACACAAAATCTCAGGGCAGCATGTCAAATCCTTGCGATTCCACACTCACAAACGCCCGTGTAAAACCTGCCAGGGCAGCATAAAACCGGGCTTTAGGATGCGCGGCCAGTGCATCGCAGAGCAGCAGCAACCAGGCTTGCAAGTGAGCGGCAAAAAAAGTGCGTTGCTCGGAAAGGTTGGAGACAGCCACATCATCGCCGGCAATCAGGAAGCGCATGACCTCCATCAAATAGGCCACATGGTCTTCGGTTTCACTCATCGCATCGTCCCGACCCAAGCCAAGGCGCGCCAAATCGCCGCGCAAGGCCGCCAATGGTTTCTCATTGAGAAAACCACTGAGGTAATGTGAGCCAAACAAATACACCTCGGGCTTGCCGATGCCGCCAAACAGATGGTTGTATTCCAGCGCAACGGCAGCGTCATCCAGCGCTCGCGCTGCCGCAACCAAGCCTTCCCAGGATTCCTGCAAAAACGCCCCTGGCGCTGGGGCTTCTGTCGCCGCAACACGCAGCTGCGACAGCACTTCGACCGTGGGCGGCGCGTAATACAGAGTCGCCAACAAGCCATAAATTTCCGCCCGGGCCGTTTCTTCGTCCAAGGCCGTCGACACCGGCGGGCGCATACCCACCGCCGAACTGAAACTGCGCTCCTGGGGCGACGCCGAAACAATTTTGGAATTCATAGGTCGGTGATCTTCACTTCACTGGTGGCCGAATAAATATCAATCACCCGACAATCCCCACACATCTTGAGACGCTCCAGTGCTTCACCCTGGAACATCGAGTGGCCCGCCAGTTTGCCCAGCATCGCTTCAATCGCCTTCAAGGTGCCAAAAGGTTTGCTACAGCGCACACAGGCATAAGGCTTGGCCTCGTTCAATACGCGAGCTTCTTTTCGGTGCCCGGCCAGCAACAAGCGTGGCCTGAGCGTGATGGCGCTTTCAGGGCAAGTGCTTGCGCACAGGCCGCACTGCACACAGTTTTTCTCAATGAATTTGAGTTGCGGCATCAAGGCGTTGTCTTGCAATGCACTGGATGGGCAGGCGCTGACACAACTCAAACACAGGGTGCACGCGTCTTTGTTGATTTCCAGCGAACCCAAAGGCGACGCCCCTGCGACGCCAGCCCCTGAAAAAACAATCTCTTCAGGCAAAGCGTTGGCTTTAAGAGGTGATTGCCCCAAAAGATGATCCAATGCCAGCTCCAGCGTGGCGCGTTTGTCTGCCTGGACGGCAAAACCGGCGGTGCGACCTACTCCAGTTGCCGGTGGCATTTGAAGATCTGCGTCAAGTGATGCCAGGCCGCTCGTGCTGCCCACTGCGCCTCCCGCTTGAATAATGGAAAAGTGTTTTCCGGCGTAACCCATGCCCGTCAGGATGCTTTGGGCCACGTCCATCTGGCCCTGCACGGCTGCGCGGTACTGCGGCGCCTCTTCGTCGGACATCAACACCCAAACCTGCGAGGCACCATAGGCGATGGCGCTAAGCCACAGCTCAAGGCCAGCCGACGCCGTGTGCCACAGCGCGAGCGGCAACACACGTGCAGGGATGCCGCGAAGTTGCGGCTGCGCTGCCCCCTGGGTCTGCACGCGCCGACCCAAGGCACTGACAAATTGACTACCCGCCTCCTGGCTGTGCAGCAGCAGCGCCGCATTTTGTCCACCTGCTTTGGTGTAAGTGCCCAGCAGGGTTTTCAACTTCACACCCTGGTCGTTCGCGCGGGGATAGGCGTAAGTGATCGCGCCCGTCGGGCAGACGGTGGTACACGCGCCGCAGCCGACACACAGGTTGGGGTTGACCTTGATTTGCTGACGCACCAAGTCGCTGCTGATCGCCTCGGCCGAGCACACGTCAATGCACGCCTTACAACCCACCTGTTTGTTTCGGGTGTGCGCACACAACTTTTGCTTGTATTGGAAAAATTTCGGCTTCTCGAACTCACCGACAAGTTCACGCAGTTTGAACAGTATCTGTGTTTCAGACTGGCCCGCCGCAGCCAGAGCAGCGTCCCCAGCCAAACGGAAATACCCCTGCGGCGGCGCATGTTGGGTAAAAAATGCGCTGCCAAGGTCACGGGGCTCAGCAGGTCGCAAATCCAGAATCAGATCAAAATTGTCGGCTTGGCCGACGGGTCTGCGAGAAAAATCTATCGCACCGGCCACGGCGCAAACCTTGATGCATTCCCGGCTGGACTGGCACAAAGTTTTGTCAATCTGGTAGTCCAGTCCAATCGCACCTTCAGGGCAAACGTTCAAACAGGCGTTGCAACGGGTGCACAAATCCAGATCAATCGGGTTGTCGCGCGACCAGCCGAGCTCAAAAGCGCCAAGCCAGCCTGTCAACGACTCGATCTTGCCGCCCAGCACCGGGTAGCGGCGCTCCTGCGCCCCGCCGCTTTGGCCCGGGCCCATGGAAAAAATGCTGACGTCCAGCACATCGTCCAGCAAAGCGGCCACGCGCTCACTGGCGTCTAACGCGCCGATGATCAATAAGCGCCCGCTGCTTTTGTAAGTGACGGTGGCTACCGGCTCCGGGTCGGGCAAATGCGCCATCGCCAAGAGCGCGGCGATTTTGGGCATGGCTTTGGCCGCATCTTTGCTCCAGCCGCCCGTCTCACGGATATTGACGAACTTGATCGGCCGCTCAACCAAGCTGGGTACGCCTTCCGTCTGCCCTGCCAAGTCGTTGAAAAGACGGCTTTCCTGCGTGCAGGCGACAAGCAGATCATCGCCCGACCGCGCCGCCGCTTGAAAAGCCCCTGCCTCCCGGCGGCACAGCGTGCTGTGCAGGGTCAGGGACTCATGCAGCGCCTCGCCCAACACCTTCGGATCCAGCGGCATGGTCTGGTTGCAGTCGCAAATCAATGTGGTCATGTGGTTCAGGGGCTTCCAAGGCAGGCTGAGACTGTGCCACGACTTCGTCTATTGGGGTATCGGGAACATCCCGCGCAATAAGGGCTTGCGCCTCTGGGCTGGCGGTTTCTGCCACTGGTGTCAATGTTGCTTCTTTTTCTTCTTCATCGTCGTCAAACAAACCCAAAAACTTCGCGCTCGCCATTTTCCGAAGCATGGATTCGGGCAGCGGGTCTGGCAGCGAATAGTCGTCAATGTAAGTGTCGAGCCGATCCATGACGTTGAAATGCGGATCGGCAAACAGTTTTTTCATCGCTGCGTTTTTGACTTCCGCCGTGACGCCCTGCGCCATGAAGGGCTTGAAGTCCGATTCAGGTGTGAGGTGTTGTACATCTTGCAGCGTCGGCAGCTTGACCGGCTCCTGTGCAGACTGGCCTGAGGCGGGGGTGCCGCCCGCGACATTCGTCACACCTGTCGATTGATCCGCTTTGGCACTGTCGGACTGGCTCTGCGCCACAGTCGCTGCCGGGACGACAGGTTCAGCCAGAGGTTTGCCCGCCCGATCATCGATTTTGCGTTTGGACCAGCGGCCCAAAAAGCCGCCTTCTGAGTCGCCCCCAGCCTTCTGGCCAACGCGGTCACTCATGAATTGCCCCCGAGCCCGGAATCATGCCATGGGTCTTGCTGGCGGTGCTGACACTCGCTGGGCTGCCAAAACGGTCCGCCAATGGCCTGAAGCTCTCTGGCCGCTTGCGGCGTTTGAGTTCCTGCACGTGGGTGTCCTCCACAAACGCGCGCAGCCATTGCACGATGTCAGCAGGCGCGGGCACTTGCTCCACCGTTTCCTGGGCGTCCAGCCAGCGCCCGGCTTCGTGATAGCTGAGCGTGACGATTTGCGGCACGGGCATGGGCTCGTCAGCACCCGCTTGCGCCTCCTCCTGCATGCGCCAGAAGACGAACCAGCAGGGGTGGTCTGTCGTAGCGTTCAGGTAGTAGCCCTCCGCATCGTCATTGAATAGCTGGACTTTGAAGCCTGGGTGCAGCCAACGCTCCTCGTCATCGGTTTTGAGAAGCAGGTGCGGCGTGTTGCCCGCAGCCAGTTCCCCCGTCAATACCTCGGCCAGCACCCATCGCCAAGTCTGCCAGCGGCTCGCACGCCCCAACACGCGCTCTTTGCGCATAACCACGGCGACATCGATACTGGGGCGCTCGGGTGTCATGGCAAGAGGCTCAGGCCAGCGTTTCAGGTGTTTTTGCTAATCGTAATCGACGGAAACTTCGACGAAAAGTCTTTGTTTTTCGCCGCGATGGACACCGCGACCTGGCGCGCCACGGCTTTGTAGATGGCGGCCACTTCGCCGTCTGGGTCGGCCACCACGGTGGGCATGCCGCTGTCGGCTTGCACGCGGATTTGCATGTTCAGGGGCAGCGCGCCCAGGTAGTCCATCTTGTAGTCCGCAGCCATTTTTTTGCCGCCGTCGGTGCCGAAGATGTGTTCGATGTGGCCGCAGTTGCTGCACACATGCACGGCCATGTTTTCGACAATGCCCAAAATCGGTACGCCGACTTTTTCGAACATCTTGATGCCCTTTTTGGCATCCAGCAGGGCGATGTCCTGCGGCGTCGTCACAATCACCGCGCCAGTCATGGGCACGCGCTGTGAGAGCGTGAGCTGGATGTCGCCGGTGCCAGGCGGCAGGTCCACGATCAAATAGTCAAGGTCGCGCCAGTTGGTTTGCCGCAGGAGTTGCTCCAGCGCCTGCGTGGCCATGGGGCCGCGCCAGATCATCGCTTCGTCTTGCGCCACCAGAAAACCGATCGACATGACCTGCACGCCATAGTTCTCCAGCGGGTCCATGGTTTTGCCGTCGTCGCTTTCGGGGCGGCCATCGATGCCCATCATCATCGGCATGCTGGGGCCGTAAATGTCGGCGTCCAGCAGTCCGACGCTCGCGCCTTCAGCCGCCAGGGCCAGGGCCAGGTTCACGGCGGTGGTGCTTTTGCCCACACCGCCTTTGCCTGAGGCCACGGCAACGATGTTTTTCACCTTGGGCAGCAGTTGCACACCACGCTGCACCGAATGCGCGGCCACTTTGGTGTAAACGTTGACGGACACATTGCCCACCCCTGCTACGCCCTTGGCCGCTTGAACCAGGCTCTTGCGAAACACTGCAACCTGGCTCTTCGCCGGGTAACCCAATTCGACGTCAAAAGCGACATCCGCCCCTGAAACCGTCAAGTTCTTCAGCGCTTTTGAAGACACAAAGTCTTTGCCGGTATTCGGATCCACCACCGCTTTGAGCGCTTCCAAAAGCGCTGTTTCTGTCACTGCCATTGATTACTCCTGAAGGGGCGCAGTTTAGCTGGGCAGCAAATTAGCCTGCTTCTCCCCGTGAATGCGCTCGCCCAGAAAATCCAGGAAACGCCGCACTGCGGGCACCATGCCGCGCCGGGTGGGGAAAACGGCGTGAACAATGGCCTTTTCGGGCGCCCAACCATCCAGCACTTGCGCCAGCCGGCCATCGCGCAGCTCATCAGCACACATGTAGTCGGGCAATATGCACATGCCCGTGCCGCTGACCACAGCATATTTCAGCGTCAGCAAATCGTCGGCGATGAGGCGTGGTCGATGCGCCAGCGACCAGGTTTGTTCGCCTGGCCCCATCAGCTGCCAGGTAGCGCTTGCGTCAACTGCCGACATGTTCACAGTATCCAGCTGGGCCAGGTCTTGAACCGTTTGGGGTCTGCCCTGGCGGGCAAATTGAAGCGGGCTGGCCACCAGATAAGCCTGCGTGAACCCGAGGTTTTTCACCACCAGGCTGCCACTGTCATCGAGCGTGCGGCGCACCCGCAGCGCCACGTCAAAGCCGTCCTCCACCAAATCGATGACGCGGTTGTTGACATGCAAATCCACCGTCACCCCAGGGTACTGCGCGAGAAACGCGCCCAACATCGGCCCGACGGCGCTTTGCGCCAGCGTGACCGGGCAGGCCACTTTGACCGTGCCGCGCGGCTCCGTCTGTGCTTGCTGCATCGCCTCGCTCGCCGCGTCGGCGGCGTCGCGCACCGAGACGCAGTGCCGGTAAAAAAGCTCCCCAGGCTGCGTGAGCGAGAGTTTGCGCGTGGTGCGCTGCAGTAAACGCACGCCCAACCGCGCCTCCAGCTCGGCAACGCGCCGCGACAACTTCGACTTGGGCACACCCAAGCGCCGCCCCGCCGCCGCAAAGCCAGCACGGTCCACCACTTCGGCAAAAAACACCATGTCGTTCAAGTCTTGTACGGCCATCCCATGCTCCTGATTACGCTCCCGCTAACACGCCTGACAACGCTCCAACTGAAGATTTCAAGCCCCTTATTGTCCCATATTTAGGACAATAAGTTTCAATATTGCTGACTTATCAAGCATTAGGCTTTTATTCACAATAAACCCATTGTTCAACACCGCCAAAAGGCACTGAAAGGTTCATCATGAAAGTTCTGCACATCGACTCCAGCATCCTCGGCACCCACTCTGTTTCGCGAGCGCTCACTCACCAAGTGGTTGAGCAATGGCAAGCTTCTCACCCCGGTACCGTGGTGGACTACCTGGATTTGGCGCAAAACGCGCCCAGCCATTTGGACGCCCATTCCATCGGTTTCCGCGCCCCCCCGCAGGCTGTCGCATTGACGCCGCGCCAAATTGAAGAAAACGCCCTCTCCGAAGCTTTGGTCAGCCAGTTTTTGGCGGCAGACGTGGTCGTGATTGGCGCACCCTTGTACAACTTCACCATTCCCACCCAGTTGCGTGCCTGGATCGACCGTATCGCCCAACCCGGCCGCACCTTTGCCTACGACGCCAATGGCCCCAAAGGCCTGGCCGGTGGCAAAACGGTGATCGTCGTCTCCAGCCGTGGCGGCGTGTATTCCACCAGTGAAGGTGGCCGCGCAATGGAACACCAAGAGAGTTATCTGCAGACCGTGTTCGGTTTCCTGGGCGTGACGGACGTGCGCTTCGTGCGGGCGGAAGGTGTCTCGATGGGTGACGCGGCCAAGTCCGCTGCGCTCGACGCGGCCACCTTGAACATCCGCGCACTGGCGACGCCTGCGGCCAATCAGGGTTCTGCAAAAATCGCGGCCTAAGTCGGCCTAAGTCGGCTTAGGGCGGCTTAGGGCGGCTTAGGGCGGCTTATCGCGGCTAGGGCGCTTTCGGCATCAAAAACCACGCGCCGGGCGCTTCCCCTGACAGCTTGGAGCGCTCGGCGTCGCAGTGGAAGTGGAAATTCACGGCGGGACTAAGCAGGCGGGAGCCGTCAAACTATTTAAAATGTTTATTCTAAATAAATATTTAATTTTTATTAGGCATCAAGCCACGTATTTATTTAATATTTTGCTATTAATTAGTATTAATAATTGAATTTAAATTTATCAAATTTTAATTTAAAATTAATAATAAACACTTATCTTTTTTCATCCGCTGATCACTTCGACACCCGTCTGATCAAGGCCTCGCTGGCCTGTGTAATCTCCTCCAAAAGCGCGAAAACCATCGCTTCGCCGCGACCTGCCGGGCGTGAAAGCCAGGAAAGGTGTCGATCATCCCCGCGACGGGCGTAGCCCGTGCCCAGCGGCGAGGTGCCAAGGCTCTGGCCCACCTCGCCATCCACTCGCGTCCTCATGGACAATCTGAGTTCAACCGTCTACCTCGAAAGACCCTGAATGCAAGTTGCAGAAGCGCTCGCGGCGCGCCGTTCCACGCGCAAATTTACCGACCAAGCGGTCACCAAGGCGCAAGTCACCGCCCTTTTGGACACCGCGCGCTGGTCGCCCTCGGGCGGCAATCTGCAGCCCTGGAACGTGGTGGTGCTGATGGGCGAGGCCAAAGACCGCTTGATCGCAAAAACGCGCCAAGCCCTGCTCGCCGGCGCGCCATCCGAGGAGGGTGAGGATCCGATCTACCCCGAAAGCCTGTGGTCGCCATTTCGTGACCGCCGTTACAAAATCGGCGAAGACATGTACGAAAAACTCGGCATCCCGCGCGAAGACAAAGCCGCCCGCCTGATGTGGGTGGCCAACAACTACGCCTTTTTCGGCGCACCGGTGGGCATGTTCTTTGTGATCGACAAACGCATGGGGCGCGGCCAGTGGGCGCACCTGGGCATGTTCATGCAATCACTCATGCTCGCGGCGACTGAGCAAGGCTTGGCCACCTGCCCGCAAGAGGCGTGGGCGCGTTTTCGCACCTTGCTGCACACCGAGTTTGCGCTAAGCGCCGATCAACTGGTGTATTGCGGCCTGGCGCTGGGTTATGCCTCAGCCGACCCGGTGAACCAATTGCGCAGTGACCGCGTGCCGGTGGCGGAATTCACGCGCTTTCTTTGAACGTGCTTTGACCCCGACTACCCCAATTGATATAATCATATCAATTGATGGAGTCCAATCATGCAACGTGAAGCTACCGCGATGACCGTGCGCCAGAATTTAGGCGAGCTGCTCAATGAAGTGCAATACAAACACGACGAGATCGTCATCACCAAGGCGGGCAAGCCGGTGGCGGCGATCATAGACATGGTGGCCTACGAACAAATTCGGCGCAGAAACGTGGGGGAATTCGAGCGCCTATGGGCCGAATATTCCAAGGGATTTGACGACCTCACCGAAGACCAGCAAATGCAACTGGCCACTGAGATGGTGGCTGAGGTGCGCGCAGAGCGCAGGGCAACCGCGAAAAAGCCTGCAACATGAGGTACGCCGTCGATACCAACCTGTTGGTCTCGGCCCAGTTCTCCCAAACCACCCCGCCCGCGCTTGTAATTGCCGCGTGGCGGATGCGGCGCTTCAATTGGGTGACCTGCGCGTTCCAGCTAGACGAAATGAGCAACACCTTGTTCAAGCCAGCGCTCCTGGCACGGTCGCGCGGCGGTCGGCCCATGGCCACCATGTTGCTGGCGCAAATTCGCTCAGATTGCGACATGGCGATGCTGGAAACACCCTTTGCCCGCGTCTGCCGCGACCCCGACGATGACTTTTTGTTCGCTCTGGTCGACCAAGGTTTTGCAGACGGCATCATCTCCGGCGACCTCGACGTGTTGGCACTCAAGGGAAAATACACCGTTTTGACACCACGCGAGCTGATCGACCGCCTTTAGAACTTCTGCCACAGCACGTCCGTCACCCCAGAGTCCCAATTTATGACTTCCTCCATCACCACCCCAGCCCCGACAAAGCGCCAACTCTTCGTCACCACCGCCCTGCCCTACGCCAATGGCAACTTCCATATCGGCCACATCATGGAGTACATCCAGGCCGACATCTGGGTGCGCTTCCAGCGCATGCAGGGGCACCAGGTGAACTTTGTCGGCGCTGACGACACCCACGGCGCGCCCATCATGATCGCCGCCGAAAAGGCCGGCAAGACGCCCCAACAATTCGTGGCCGACATCGCCGCCGGGCGCAAGCCGTATCTGGACGGCTTTCACATCGCCTTCGACAACTGGCACAGCACCGACGCGCCCGAGAACCACCAACTGGCGGGCGAAATCTACCTCGACCTCAAAAGAGCCGGGCTGATCGAAACCCGCACCATCGAGCAGTTCTTCGACCCCGAGAAGAACATGTTTCTGCCGGACCGGTTCATCAAGGGCGAGTGCCCCAACTGCCATTCCAAGGACCAGTTCGGCGACAACTGCGAGGTCTGTGGCGCGGTGTACAGCCCGACCGACCTGATCCACCCGTATTCGGCGCTGTCGGGTGTCACGCCGGTGCTCAAAAGCTCGGAGCATTATTTCTTCAAGCTTTCCGACCCGCGTTGC
>JANLYO010000220.1:0-5955 GCA_031365665.1 Rhodoferax sp.
ACCCCGTGGCGGATTACCTCGACCTGATGCGTGAGCTGTTTGATTTTGACGCCTTGCGCGCCCTGTTCAAGTCTGGCATCCGGCTGGCCTTTGACGCCATGCACGCGGTCACGGGCCCCTATGCCCACGCCATTTTCGAGCGCGAGCTGGGCGCGCCCGCAGGCACCGTGCGCAACGGCATACCGCTGCCGGATTTTGGAGGCCACCACCCCGACCCCAACCTGGTACATGCCAAAGACCTGGTCGATCTGATGATGTCGCCCGGTGCACCTGACTTGGGTGCCGCATCCGACGGCGACGGCGACCGCAACCTCGTCATTGGCCGTGGCATCTTCATCGCGCCCTCAGACTCGCTGGCCATGCTGGCGGCCAATGCCCACCTGGCGCCGGCCTACAGCAAAGGCATTGCCGGCATCGCCCGTTCCATGCCCACCAGCGGCGCGGCTGACCGCGTCGCCAAAGCGCTGGGCGTGCCTTGTTTCGAGACCCCTACCGGCTGGAAGTATTTCGGCACACTGCTTGACGCAGGCAAGGTCACGCTGTGCGGGGAGGAGAGCGCCGGCACCGGATCCAGCCATGTGCGCGAGAAAGATGGTGTGTGGGCCGTGCTGCTGTGGCTGAGCATTCTGGCAGCGCGCGGCGAAAGCGTGCGGGCCATCGCCCGCCAGCACTGGGCCACTTATGGCCGCAACTACTACACGCGGCACGACTATGAAGAGATAGACAGCGCCGCCGCCAAGCGCTTGATGCAGGAACTGACGGACAAGCTGGCCAAACTGATTGGCACCAACCTGGCGGGTCGCACCGTTGCGCAGGCAGACGACTTCAGCTACACCGACCCGATTGATGGCAGCGTCTCCAGCCACCAGGGCCTGCGCATCGTTTTCAACGACGGCGCGCGCATCGTCTACCGGCTCTCAGGCACCGGCACTTCCGGCTCCACGCTGCGGGTGTACATCGAAAACTTCGAACCAGACCCAAGCCGCCACGACTTGCCGACCCAGCAGGCCCTGGCGGACCTTGTAGCCTTGGCCGAAAGGCTGGCCCAGATCCGCCAGCACACCGGGCGCGCGGAGCCGAGTGTGATCACCTGAATCCGCCAAGCGGTCTTATCAACAATTTCGCGGAAGCCTCAAATTGGAATAAATTCAGAAAATCAGATAAAATGATTATCAGATAATTTCTTCGATCAAAACTCCAGCGAGGCAAACCATGACCGCCATTACCGTCAACGCCACCGAATTCTCCAGAGGCTTGTCTGAATTTTTGAACCAGGTGCAGTACAAGAGCCAGGTGTTGGACATCGAGCGCGGCAAGCGGGTTATTGCCCGCCTGGTTCCAGTGGGGCCGACGGCAAGCAACAACGGGTTTCCGCTGTCGCAGCTTGACGCCTTGCTGGCCAACGGGCCACGCTTGCCAGCCGAAGATGTGGTGGCCATGGCCGAAGATGTGGTCGCTGTACGGGCCAAGATGCTGCGCAGGGCTGACCCATGGGCCTCCTGATCGACACAGACGTCTGGGTGCTGGCCGAAAAGTCCGGCACCACGCCGAACTTCGCCCGATGGGCCGCCTACGAGGGCGCTTACCTCAGCAGCGTAAGCGCCAGTGAGTTGCTAGTGGGCGTGGAGCGTGTCAACACTGCCAAACGGCGCGCTTTGCGTTCTGCCTTTGTCGAACACCTGTTGGCCAGCGTTCCCGTGCTGCAGTTCTCGTTGCCGGTGGCGCGCACCCACGCACGCATGATCGCTGCGCTGCCCAAAAACCAGACTGCTGGCGCGCACGATGCCCTGATTGCCGCCACAGCCATCCACCATGGCTTTGGTCTATTGACCCGCAATGTGGTGGATTTCAAAATTTTTGCGGGCTTGCAGTTAGAGGCGTATTCGGCGTGACCGCGTTGGCGCATGGCACGGCGGTGGTGACCCGCAACGTGGCGGATTTTGAGCCGACGGGTGTGGCTGTGCTGAATCCTGCGCAAGACTGCGGGTATCTCAAAGAAAGGTATTGCCATGAGTTATGACCCAGGTTTAGCCCAACGGATACGCGAAGCGCTTGGCGATCTGCCAGGCGTGGCTGAGCGCAGGATGTTTGGTGGCCTGGCCTTCCTGCGCGATGGCAAGATGTTCGTGGGCGTGCAAGCGTCAACGTTGATGGCCCGGGTCGGCCCGGAACGGCATGTGGATGCCATGGCCATGCCCCATGTCCGCGAAATGGACTTCACCGGCCGCCCGATGAAGGGCTATGTCTATATCGATGCGCCGGGCCTGGCGGAAGATGAGGACTTGAAGGCTTGGGTGGGCTGGTGTGCCGGTTTTGCGGCGACACTGCCAGCCAAAAAGGCCAAGCGAGCTGTTTGAATGCGAACGAATGCGATTTCAGCCCGAGTGCCAGACACGGCCACCTGTCGCATCATGGCCAACCAAATCTCAAAGACTGCCGTGCACTTCCCAAAACCGCGCTGGCGTCACGACGGGATAGCGATCTGCCAGGGCCAGCAGGTCTTTGTCACCTGTGACCAGGTAGCTCGCATCTGATGACTTGCGCGCAGCCAGAAGGGTTCCAAGCACAGGCTGGTCATTGGCATCGCGCAGGGCGGTTTCCTCGCTGGTATCTGGCTCCACCATTTCAGCCAGCAGCGCCAGGCTGTCCACCAGGTCGTTGATCTCGCTTTTTGTGAGGCCATGCCGGTTTTGCAGGCGCGGCAGCACGCGGCGAAGTTCTGCGAGTATGAAGTCCGACAGCACAACGTCGATGGACCCGTGCCGCCACGCCGCCATGATCTTGCCCGGAATGCTGGCCGGGTAGGCAATGCCCGAGAGCAGCACATTGGTGTCCAGCACCACGCGCAAATTGGCCACGGGCGCTTACTGCTTCTTGGACTTGGTGGAAGCCTTCTTTCGTCCCTTGGCGACAGCCGCGTCAATTTCAGCCAAGCCCTCGTCTTGCGGCACACCCGCAAAGCCTGCTTCAATACGCTGGCACAGGGCGTCAAACCGGCCCTGCATCCGGCGAATGCGCTCAAACAGCCGTGCGTCCACCAGCGCGGCAACGGGTTTGCCATCTTTGTTGATGACCACGCTGTCGTGCCGGTACTGCACCTGGTTGAGCATTTCACCCAGGTTTTGCCTGAAACTGACCGCGCTTGTTTCTGTAATCATGATGATTGAACCGTTATAACCATAATGGTCATTATGGCTCAATCTGGGCTTGTTTGAGTGTTGTGGGACGTCGGGCTGATGGAGCTAGTTGGGTGCTTGAACCAATTTCTCAATCTTGTCGATTGGTCTACTGGAAAGCCCCGGACGGTTGCCAAGTAAATCGTTTTGAACTACAATTAGGTAGTTACAAAAATGAAGCTACCGCTATTTTCCTGGGATGATGACAAAAACGCCAGCAACCTGGCTAAGCACGGCATCAGTTTTGAGGCAGCGAAGCGGGTGTTTGACGATCCGCTGCATTTGAGCAGGCAAGACCGCATTGAAAACGGCGAACAGCGGTGGCAAACCATGGGCTTGGTGGCCGGCAGTGTGGTGCTGCTTGTGGCTCACACCTGGTTCGATGAGGACGATGGCACCGAGCATATTCGCATTGTTTCAGCGCGGCGCGCTACCAGGGTTGAAAGGAAAACGTATGAACAAAGTACCTGATTCAGTTCGCAAAGAGCTGGCCGCTTTGGCTGCCAAGCCCGAGGATTCAATTGACTTTTCTGACCTGCCTGCCACGTCAGGCAAGGACTGGAAAGGCGCAACGCGTGGCAAGTTCTATCGGCCCATCAAACAGCAACTTACCGTGCGGGTAGACGCAGACGTGCTCGAATGGCTCAAAAGCCAGGGCAGCGGCTACCAAAGCCGGTTGAACGATATTCTGCGTAACGCCATGCTGGGCGCTTCGCGCTAGTTCAATTTGGATCAGCATCTTCCATCCGGATCAGTTTATGAAACGATTGAAGGAGTCAAAATCATGAGCGCATTGAGTGTCCGCCTCCCCGAATCCCTGCATAAAAATGCCAAGGTCTATGCCGCGCAAGAGGGCGTTTCTGTCAACCAGTTGATCAGCACGGCATTGGCTGAAAAACTCTCGGCGTTGACCACCGAAGATTATTTGGCTTTGCGCAGCAAGCGGGGAAGCCGCAAAAAGTTTGATGCCGCGTTGACCAAGGTGCCAGATGTTTCTGCTGAAGGTTTGGATCGTCGCTGAGTTTGATAGGCCGTCGGCTTGAACCTCCGCAGCGACGCTGACGCTCGGAGTCGCTGGCCCTTCGGGCAACCATCTGCAGTACGCAACGATGGGGCCGTCGCGCAAACTCACTTCGCTTCGCTACGTTCAAACAGCGCGCGACTCAGTCGGTCTGCTGCGCAGCCCCCTGACCCCGTCGTTTTACGTGCTTCGAGGCAGCGACAGACGATCGCCAGCGGCGTTGCGGGGGTTCAGGACTGGGTCGTCCACGTGCGTTTATGCCCCGTGCCAGTTCGTCGAATTGACTGTTGACCGTTTGAAAAAACCTCAGGAAGCTGCCAAATTTGTAGCAACCAACGCTCCGGTTCAGCTGTATCCACACAGACTGGCGCGTCGGTGACGCAGATTCCACGTCGGCACGGACCACAAAAGAGTCTATTTCAGACGCCGGAAAACGAAAAGCAGGCGACTCCCAAACAGTCAAGTTATTGGTCAGGCTCTTGCGGGTTGGGGGGAATCCATATGCAGCTAGTTAGGCCACGTTACTTGAACCTGGTGACCGCTTGCCACGAGCCGACTCCAAAGAAAACCAAACTACCAAGGAACAGAAGAATTGCGGACCACAACAGCCAACCGTGCGAGAGCTTGGGACGCTCGGTGGTGCTGGTCTCGTTGAGTAGCTTGAGCTGCGTGAGATAGGCGCACAGCATAGCGAGACCGCACGACGCAAGGCCAGCAAGAAACGCTGCCATTGCACAGCGCATGTCTGGTGCGCTCGCACCCTTGCCCGCAACGTTGGTGAGATACGCGAGCAGTGCGACGGCGGCGCCGCCATTTGCAAGCGCGGCGAACTTGAAGCCCTCGATCGACAAGGTTATGAGGGACTTGTAGGTCTCGATCCAGTGCTGGTTCGAAAGCTCGGTAGCCATAGAGGGCGATGTCATCTAGTCAGCACTACTCGGCCAGAGTAAGCGTGCCGTTTTCAAGCTTGGCAGCGTTAACAAAGCCTCCGCCGGTCTGTTTGAACTTGAATTCGATGAGCAGCAACTCGGGACGAGATTTCACTTCGGCGATGCTCTGACCTAGTAGGTCTCGCAGTTGATCAACCCCTCCCTGTAGAATGGACTCTCGCTTCACGCGAGAGAGTTGCGACCAGGGCTCAGGATCTTGGTAATCGCGCCTCTCCGAGATGGTGAACAGAGTGCGAAAACGCATTGCGCGGTAATCGAAGATTACCGGGAATGAAGCTAAGTAGCTCGCCGATGGCGAGTACGAGCCAGACCAAGAGAGATTGAACTGGAGTAGCTCCCACTCCAGCTTCGTGACTTGGTAGGGCTGCATGTACGCGCGAAGCGCGCGTGCGTTGCGATCCGCTTGTGTTCCCTGTGCGCTTGCACGCTCACTGCCGCAGACCAGCCACACAGCAACGAGAAGGGTATACATGAGTCGAAGTGGCATCGTTCGCATTTGGTCTGCCCAACTTTGATATGTCCGGCAAATCCATGGAAAAACATGGCGGCCCGCCAAATAGCCTGTCCGGCCGAATTCAAAAAAGTGGAATATTGACATAGGCTTGGCATCATAGTCTGTTGATACGCACAGGTATATTGGATCCGAAGAAGTCGGTGGCGCTCATCTGACTTCTGGCTTTCACTCGGCGCCAATCTTTCCCCGCCAGCGAGGCATTGCGCCGTCCCGACGATTTCTGCGCCGTGTCACCGAAGGTGACGCGGGTTAAGCACCATGAGGAGCGGCGGCGCAATGCCTCGCTGGCGGCGG
>JANLYO010000250.1:0-10244 GCA_031365665.1 Rhodoferax sp.
GTCACCAGGCGCAAAAAGCCGCTGACCACCTGCATCGGCAGGGCCAGGTGTTGGCCGCTTCTGGAATCTTTGAGCGTCCGCTTCAACCAGTCCGCAGCCACTTTGTGATGCGGATGGTCGGCCCGGAAGGCCGCCACCAAAACGTTGACATCAGGCAGCATGGTCGGCGGCGTCAAGCATCTCGCGGGTGCTCAGGCCGCTCAGGCCAACCGCCAAACCATTTGCCAGGCCGGTTTTGCCGTTGAACACCGGCATGGCCCTGCGCCGGGGCGCTACGGGTTGGCTGGTGGCGCGCAAGCGCATCCGCAGGCCTTCTTCGATCAGGCGTGTCAAGGTCAGGTGTTGCCGGGCGGCCAGGGCTTTGGCTTCGGTCAGCAGAGCGTCGTGCAGATTCAGTGTAGTTTTCATTCTATTGATTGTACAGATTTCTGTATAAACTTGAGAATTTCAAAGCTGCCGTTTGATCCGCCCCAACGCCTCCCGGTCGATCCGGTCCTTATCGCGGTAATCCGTTTTGGTTTTAAGCAGGCCCTCAATATCCAGGGTTTTGATGTCCACGCCATCCACCGTCAGGGTGCGAATATGGTCTATCAGGCTGTCATAGGTTTGCCCATTGGCGGCAAACAGCAGGTCAATCAGCATGTTGTCGGCAACCCGGATGTTTTCAGGTTCGCCGGAAGGAGGGTTGAACCAATCCGGTTGCAGGTCTTTGGCAGATGGCAGGAACGACAGGGCGCGGATCACTTTGCGGCCATTTTCCAGCGATGACGGCAGCAAAATGTCAATATCCTCTGTGGCGCGGGCAAAGCCGTTGAGCCGCACGGCATGGCCACCTACCAAAACGTAGGCGACGCCCTCTGCCTGGAATCGGCGCAGCAGGTCGAGCAGGGCGTTTGGGCTCAAAGCGCTGCCTTGCCCGGAGGGTTCAGCAAGCGGGCCTGCGCGAGTTGTCGCTCGTCGTCGATCAGATTGAAATAGCTGTGTTTCCCCCGCGTCACCCCATGCGGGCGCGGCGGAAGGACTTGCGGCCCCAACTTGTCGAGCAAAGCGCCCCTGCGCAGCGCTTCCTGCGGATCAAGTACGAACTCTGAACGGTTTTGCTTGCCGACAATTCGTGTCATGGGATGCATCTTATTCCGCTTTATGTTTTTGACCCGGCAAATGCGCCTTGGTACGGTCAACTAACGCGCGACTGCCGCCGCCTCAAAAAACGCACGCCGTTCCTCGTCGGCCGGATGACTGGCAAATGCGATGCCCAGGGCGCTGCTGCCAATGGATTTTTCTTCGGCTTTTTCGCTGCGCTGATGGGCGGCTGCCAAGCGGGCAAACGCGGTGACCATCACGCGCGGGGAGATGCGGGCGGCTTTGAGCACCCGTACGGATTCGGCGTCGGCTTCGCGTTCGGCGTCGCGTGAATAACTGGCTTGGCCGAGCCAAGCGGCGCCGGTGGCCAGCACGCTGCTGGCGTCGCCCACCACCACCGAGATCAGCGCGCCCACGGCGCTGACCTGCACCACGGCGCGCATCCCGTGGCGGTGGCGCAGGTGGCCGAGCTCGTGCGCCAGCACGCCGACCATCAGGTCGTCGTCGTCTTTGAAGGCTTCGACCAGATCGTCGGTGACCACCATGGTGCCGCCGGGGATCGCGAAGGCGTTGGCGCCGATGGCGCTTTTTCTGAAGACGATCCGGTAGGGTGCTGCGGTGTTGGCCGGCAGCGCCAGGACGGCGCTCTCAAATGCCTTGCGGATCTGCGCCTGGCGGTTGGCATCCATCTCGCTGGCTTGCATCATCTGGCCGTCAAGCCAGTCCAGCACCCGTTCGCCGATTTTCACATCGACCGAATACGGAATCGCCGGGACGATGGCCGAGGCGGCGGCGGGCACGCCCCACTGCACCATCGCGTACACCGCCAACAGCAGGGCGACAAAACTGCCGGCCACCCAAGGCCAGTTTTGCTGGGCGCGCACCACCAGGCCATCTTGGTGGCCGGTAGCGGCCCGCCAATCGTCCCAGGCTTGCGCGTTGGCGCAGTCGAGCGTGGCGCCCGAGGGCAGGTGGGCAATGCGTTTGCCGTGGCGCGTGCGTTCGGGCCACTCGACTTGCTGCGCCGGGACGGAAAGCTCAAACGCGTCGCCGCGAATCTGCAATTGGCCGCCAGCCAAGCTCAAGATGACCTCATGCGCCTTGGCCTGTTGGCCATCAAAATAACGCGCTGGCAGCGACATTGGCAACTGAAGCGGGGCGGCAGAAGTGCTCAATTGAAACCTGCTGTTTTCACCGGCTCAAACGACTCGATGCGGCCTACAGACCCACATTCAGGCCAAAAAGGTCGCCCGCCGCTTCACCGGCTGCGCCCACCTTGCTACCCAAGGGCTTGCCGCTGAGCGAATCGGCTTCTACCGTCAAGTCTATGCTGACGGCTTCGACCCGCAAGCGCGTAGTGGCAATCGCCGCGAAGGGCCAATAGAAGCCCAGCGTACACAAAATCAGCAGCCAGTTTTTGACCGAAAGCCCGATGAAGTGGCTGACCTTCAAGTCGCTGTGGAACTGCAATTGGTCGCAGCCGGTGTGGTTCCAGACCAGGTTTTGCAGGCGCGTGACCAGCCAGGGTTTGAGCGTGCTCAAGAGTGCGGCCATGAGCACGAAATAAAACAGCGCGATCAGAAAAAACACCCAGCCTTTTCCTGTGCCCATGCCGAGCCCGAAGACCGCAGCCCCCAGCCCGGCCATCGCGCCCAGCGCAAAGCCGACCAACAAAAACAGGCCAATGCCTTTGAGGAACAAGCTTACAAACAGGCCAAAACCGGCGTCAAACCGGGTCTGCAACTGGCCCAGCGCATAGTTGCTGTGTTGGTAGCGCTTCATGCGCCAAAACGAATAGGCCGACCCGGCGATCAGCACCAACGGCGCCAGGCCGAGCCCTAAAAGAAGCCAGCCACCCGGTGCCTGCGGGGCTGCGCCAGCACCCATGTCACTGCTGAAGCCCGCGATGGCACCAATGACGGTAACGGCCAACAGCGGCAGCAAAATCGGCAATTGCGTCTGGTACGCGTCTGCGCTTGAGCCGGTAAAGTGAAAGCGCAGGCCGCGCCAGCTGGTATTGGCCAGCCGAAACTGCAAACCTGCGCGCCACAGCAGCGGACCCACGGCAAACAGAGCCACCAGTGCCAGCACGCTGGTCAGCGGCGACAGGTTGGACAAGGCTGAATACGCCAGGCCCAGCACGGCGATCAGGGCGTAGCCGCGAAACATCGACTTCGGGTTGCCGTGAAACGCCAACGCATCGCCATCCACCAGGGTGTTGGCGTAAAAATAACGCAATTTGCGCACCCTGGCCCAGGGGTAATAAATGCCCAAAGTGATGATGGTGAGCAGCAGGTTGACGATCCAGATGCGAAAGTATTCACTGCCGGAGCCGCTGAAGCGGATGCCAAGCTGGCGCTGTCGGCCCGCCCCGTCATTTGCCGAAGCAAGTGGGCCGATGCCTGCGGCAGTGATTTGATCTTGCATGCTGCTCCCTGAAATTGGGCGATCGATATTCGCCACGTGAATTGTGCTGTTCTGCTGCGCATTCTCACTGATTGCGCCCGCAAAATCAGGATTTCAAATCACATGGGCGGGTGGCGCAGTCAAGTGCAAGGCGCAGTTTCAGCAGAGAATCACGCGATGACCTCCTTTGAATCCACCCAAACCCTGCGCGCTGACTTGGCCCTGGCCCTGCGCGCCGCCGCGCACCACGGCCTCTCGGAAGGCATCTGCAACCACTTCAGCGTGATGGTGCCGGGCACGGCCGACCAGTTTCTGCTGAACCCGCGTGGCCTGCACTGGAGCGAGGTGCAGGCGCAAGACATCGTGATGTGCAACGCAGCGGGCGAACAGCTCGCCGGGCGACATCCGGTGGAGCCGACCGCGATGTTCATTCACGCGGCGGTGCACCGCATCACCGGGCACGCGGTGGTGCTGCACACCCACATGCCGTATGCGACAGCGCTGACCCTCACCGCGCAGCGCGCGCTGGACACGCGTTTGTCGCAGGGGGCGATGCGTTTCCATGGCCGCGTGGCGGTCGATGAAAACTACAACGGCCTGGCGCTTGACATGGCGCAAGGCGAGCGCATCGCCCGCGCGATGCTGGTCAAGAGCAAGGCAAAAGAAGTCGCGTTTCTGGGCAACCACGGCATCGTGGTGTGCGGCGCGCGCATCGACTACGCCTACGACGATCTGTATTACCTGGAGCGTGAATGCCAGTTGCAGGTGCTGGCTTTGTCAACGGGTTTAAAACTCCTGCCGGTGCCGCTGGCATTGGCGGACAAAGTGGCCACGCAGATCGACGGTGAGCGGCTGCAATCGGAGTTATTTTTCGAAAGTCTTCGAAGAATTATTTTGTAAATTTTCTTTTGAAAGTTTTTGGCATTCAGACCACGTATTTATTGAATATATTGCTATATAAATAATATGTTAAATTGCATTAAATAGTATTGACTACATAATAATATGAAAAATAAACGTCAATATTTCGTCAAAAAACATAGCGCACCCTCCCAGCGGCATCTGACCCAAGTTCAATTGAGATTCAACCAGTCATGAGCGACCGCAAGAACCTGTGGCTGGGTGTCATCGCCGCGCTGCTAGCGGCTTTGATTGGCAGCGCCTGGCAACTCACTTCCCGTTATGGCGTCACCACCACGCTGGGGGCGATGGAGCTGGCCTGCCTGCGTTACGGCGTCCCGGCGCTGGTGCTGCTGCCTCTGCTGCTGAAAACGGGGCTTTTGCCCGCGCACCTGAGCAAAACTCTGCTGGCGCTTTTGGTGCTGGGCGGCGGCTTGCCCTTTGGCCTGGTCGTGCTCGGTGGCGCGCAGTGGGCACCTGCCGCGCACATCGGCATGTTTCTCACCGGCAGCGTGCCGCTGTTCACCGCGCTGATGGCCTGGGCGGTGCTGGGTGACCGCGTCGCCGGCGTGCGCCTGGTCGGTTTGCTGATGATTCTGGCGGGCCTGCTGGTATTTGGCGCGGCGTCTTTGGGGCAACTCGAACACACCTGGCGGGGTGATTTGATGTTTTTGCTGGCGGCGGTGTTGTGGTCGGTTTATACGCTGGCATTTCGCAAAAGCGGTCTCACGCCGTGGCAGGGCGCAGCGCTGGTCAACGCCTGGTCGGCGCTACTGCTGTTGCCTTTGGCTATGTATGCAGGCGTGCCGAAGTTCGCCACAGCGCCATGGCCAGACGTGTTGATTCAAGCGGCCGGGCAGGGGGTGATGGCCGGTTTGCTCGGCTTAGTGACTTACATGGCGGCGATTGCCCGGCTTGGCGCTGCCCGCGCGTCACTTTCCGGCGCGCTGGTGCCGCTGCTCACGGGCCTGGGCGGCGCTTGGGTGCTGAACGAGCCGCTCTCGGGCAGTTCGCTGGTGGCCATTGCCTTGACGATGGCGGGGGTGGCGCTGGGCGGTGGCGGTGGCAGCCGCAGCGGTCCGGCCGCGCGCGAATCTGCCTGAAGATGAAACTGCCCCCAACCCGCAACTGCCGCTCTTTGTGCCAAGTGTTTCCGAACCCGTCAAATTAAGGAAATTGAAATGACGACGACCCTGGCAGCACCGGATGAACAAGAGGCCCGCGCACGCCTGCGGCGCAATCCTGAGAAATTTTCACTGGTGTCCGGTAAATTTCACCGCAAAGCAGCTCAAATCTAAGCTGGGAGCGGGTTTCCAGAGGATTTTTAATTCCGGCGATTTAAAATCCAATTTTTGCCGGTGGGCATATCGTGACCTCATTTTCGAGGTTTACGCCATGAATACAGGTCGCACGGCATTTGCGCAATTGCCGCCCCATCAAGCTCGCGCTGACAAGCTTTCCGGCCCGGTTTCAGTTTGCTGGGTTGGCGCCAGGGCGTTGCTCAAGATCAACAACTGTGCGGCATAGTAAGTGGCCAGAATCCAGAACGCTGACGTGGGCAGCGGCTGCACAAAACGGTGAATGGCAATCAGGGAATCGCTCAGCATGAACAGGCAGGCGCCGACACCGACGCGCAGGGCTGCGTCCGTATGCAGCAGCCACGCACGCCCCAGCGCCTGCGCCGCCATCAGCGATATCACCGCTGCGTAGACGGCTACGGCAACTTGCATCGTCACGTCGGGCAAGCCTGGATAGACCGTGGCATACATGGCCAGCGCCGCCAGGGTGGTAGCGACCAGAGCGGGTTTTGACGGGAACCAGCTGCCTTGAGTGCAGTCGCTGCGAAACAGCGCGATGTAGAACAGGTGGGCGACCAAAAAGGCCGCCAAGCCTTGAATGAACAAATTCATGGGCAGCATCAGCAACACGTCGCCTGCCAGGCTAAAGGCCAGGGCCGCCAACAGGAGCAGGCGCCGCCCCTGCTTAATTTGGCCCGCGCCACGCAAAACTATCAAAAGAATGGCCCCCGCCATGGCGGCAGGCTTGAACAGGTAGTGCCCTTGCGTCCAGCCCAGCACAGCCGACAAAGTGGCCAGGACGGACAGCGCCACCACACCGGCCATCGCCGCCGAAAGCCTGCCCTGCATCGTCGCGCCCAGTGCCCACAGCCCAGCAACGACACCTGCGACCAGGGCCGCCAGCACGGTGGCATCTTGGGTGCGCCCGGCGATGTCCAGCAGCGCCACGGTGGCACCCAGCAAAAGCACATACAGCAGGGCGCAGAACGCCAACGGCCCGCGGCGCAATATCGGGTCGAATGTGACAACGCGATCCATCTTGAACGGTGGCTTGGCATCGTTTTGCAATAGCCCGGCGGGTCGCCAACCTGGGTGTTTGAACCAGATCAGCAGCTTGTCTTGCCAGCGCGGGGCGGCAAGGCAGTCTTTCCACAGCGCAGCGTAGACCTCCAGGTTGGCCCACAGCGGATCCCAACTGTTCAGGGGCGACCGTGTGCCGTAGACAGGGCGTTCCGCTTCAACGCAAAAAGTGCCGAAAATCCGATCCCAAATGATCAGCACGCCGCCGTAGTTTTTGTCAAGATAGCCGTCGTTCACCGCGTGGTGCACACGGTGGTTGGACGGCGAGCAGAACCAGCGGTCGAACCAGCCGAGTTTGCCCACGTATTCGCTGTGCACCCAAAATTGGTAGAGCAGGTCGATCAAGGCCACCACCGCAAACACGGCTGGCGGCACGCCCAGCAAAGCCATGGGCAAATAGAACACCCACGAGAGCAGAAAGCCGGTGGAGGTTTGCCGCAATGCCGTCGAGAGGTTGTAGGTCTGGCTTTGGTGGTGCACCACGTGCGCTGCCCACAACACGCTCATTTCGTGACCCAGGCGATGCAGCCAGTAGTAACAAAAATCGTACAAAACCAGCGCCAGCACCACGCCGTGCCAGGTCGACCAGAAAGCTTCAGCAGGAAACAGCGCCAGGTGCTCGTAGGCGACGGCGTAAAAAAACAGCATCACGCCCTTGGTCAGCAGGCCCGTGACTTGGCTGGCCATGCCAAGGCTCAGGTTGGCCACCGTGTCATTGAACCGGTAGCCGACGGCGGGGCCGCCTGCCAACAGGTTGGCCGCGCTGGCAGGTTGCCGGGCGGCACGACGGCTCCACCACCATTCCAGGCCGATCAGCAAAAAGAATACCGGCGACGCAAATAGGATGACTTTGGCCATGTTCCGAATTGTCTACGGCAGGCGTCTTGGCTGCCTAGGGCAGAAGCTCTAGGAAGACGCAGGGTTTTCGCTGATTTTTGACCTGACGGGGCGGGTTAGCCTGGAAGCGTATGCACGGGCAAGTCGTGCTCCACGGCGAGTTGCTTGAGTTGCGCGCAGGTCTTGGATTTGAAAAACGCGGCTACGGCCGTGTGGGTGGCAGGCTCCATCATGGTTGTCAGGCTCTTGGGCAACACACCTGCCAAAGCACACAGGCTTTTGGCGAAATGCGGCTCCAGCGCGGCTACAGCCACACGCCCGTCCCGGCAAGGATAGACCTTGTATCCTGCATGGCCTCCGCCAACGGCGCCGCCAGGGTCGGTTTTCCCACGTGCGCCGGGTGCCCGGGTGAGGCCCCAGGCCAGCGGCAGCGCGAGATAAGCCGACGCATCGGCCAGCGCCACTTCCAGAAACACGCCCGACGCCTTTTTGCCTTTGGCGTTGGCCACTTGTTGCAGAAGGGCCGCCTTGAGCACGGCTTCACTGGCCATCAGCGATCCGCCCATGTCAGCGTAGAGCGTGGGCGGCAGGTTCAGGCCCTGCACTAGGCCGTTGTCGGCCATGTAGGTCAGGTCATGGCCCGGCTCTTCGGCGCGTGCGCCTGCAGCGCCTACGATGGCCACTTGTGACATCGCAGGGTAACGCTTGTGCAGCGCCTTCCAGTCGAGCTGCAGTTTGGTGAGCGCTGACGGGCGGAACGAGGTGAGCAGCACGTCAGTTTTCGCCAGTTCGCGGTGCAGGGATTTTTGGCCGGCTTCGGTTTTGAGGTCGGCGCTGAGTTGGCGCACACCGTGGTGCAACTGGGTGTAGGGGCCGTTCACGTGGTGGCTCATCGGGTCGCCCGTGGCCGTGGCGGGCGCGCCAGCGGGCGCGGGCGGGTTGAGCTTCACGCAAGTTGCGCCCATTTGCTGGCAGCGCATCAGCGCTGCGGGGCCAGGCAGGTTCAGTGACAGGCTCAGGACGCGCACGCCCTTCAGAGGCAGCACGGGTTTGACTTTGGCGATCCGCTGGGCGGCGTGTGGGGTGCTTTTGGTTTGGGACATGGGTGATAGGTGATGGGTGTTGGCGCAAATGGAATCTAACGGAATCCAACGGAATCTGCGTCAATCATACTGTTCGGTTTTTGGAGTTTTGTTCAAGCGCACCAATAAGCCAGCTTCTGGCCAAAGTCGCGACAGAATCAGGACAGTTCCAGCGGCAGTCCGACGTAGTTTTCTGCGAGCACGGTGGAGGCTGCTGTCGAGTGCACCAAATAGTCCAGCTCGGCCTCTTGCATCTTCTGCCCAAAACCTTCGGAGTCGGGGAAGCGGTGCATGAGTGAGGTAAGCCACCAACTGAAACGCTCGGCCTTCCAGATGCGGCGCAGCGCGCGCTCGGAATAGCTGTCCAGGCCCTGGCTCGATTTATCCTGGTAGTGCTGGATGAGCCCGCCTGAGAGCATTTTGACGTCGCTGGCGGCCAGGTTCAGGCCTTTGGCGCCGGTGGGTGGCACGATGTGGGAAGCGTCGCCCGCTAGAAACAAACTGCCAAAACGCATGGGTTCAGCGACAAAACTGCGCAACGGGGCAATGCTTTTTTCAAGGGTCGGGCCGGTGACGATTCTAGCGGCAAGCTCGGGGTCGATGCGGTGGCGCAGCTCGTCCCAAAAGCGCTGGTCGCTCCAGGCTTCGACCTTGTCGTCGATCGGGCACTGCACGTAATAGCGGCTGCGCGTCATGCTGCGCATCGAACACAGTGAGAAGCCCAAGGGGCTGTTGCCGTACACGATGGCATGCGGCGACACCGGCGGCACATCGGCCAACACGCCGAGCCAGCCGAACGGGTAAGTGCGTTCGAACTGGTGAAGAGCCCCCTGGGGCACCGAGGCGCGGCAGACACCGTGGAAACCGTCGCAACCGGCGATGAAGTCGCACTGCAGTTCGAGATTCTGGCCATCTTTCTGGTAGCTGACGCGCGGGTGATTGCCGTCGAAATCATGGATGGCCACGTTGGCGGCCTCGTAGACGGTTTGCAAACCGGCGGCGACCCGAGCGCCCATCAAATCGCGGGTCACCTCTGTCTGGCCGTAGGCGGTGACGACTTTGCCACCGGTGAGGCCTGCCACGTCAATCGGATGGCGTTGCCCGGCAAACACCAGCTCGATGCTGTGGTGGACGATGCCTTCCTTTTGCACGCCCGCTCCCACGCCCACCGCGTGCAGCATGTCCACCGTGGTCTGCTCCAGAATGCCGGCGCGGATGCGGCCCAGCACGTAGTCGCCGTTTTGGCGTTCGATGATGACGTTGGCGATGCCGGCTTGGTGCAGCAATTGGCCGAGCAGCAGGCCCGAGGGCCCTGCGCCGATGATGGCGACCTGGGTTCGCATGGATGAAAGCTCCTGAAAATAGTTAACACCTATGTTAACAAAAACGTGTCATGCAGCCAAAATTTCACATTATAAGTAACTACTCAGCCCCCTCTTGACGCGCTATTAAAAGCAGAGCGACAATTGGAACCGTGCAAAGCCCGCCAGATCTAAGCCAACTGAGCCATGCGCAGAAGGACGAACTGATTCTGTATCTTTGGGGCCAAGTACAGGAA
>JANLYO010000251.1:0-4137 GCA_031365665.1 Rhodoferax sp.
TTCCTGTACTTGGCCCCAAAGATACAGAATCAGTTCGTCCTTCTGCGCATGGCTCAGTTGGCTTAGATCTGGCGGGCTTTGCACGGTTCCAATTGTCGCTCTGCTTTTAATAGCGCGTCAAGAGGGGGCTGAGTAGTTACGGAAATTTATAAAAAATTCGCCTTTAGGTCACGTAAAATATGCGTAAGCCGCTATATAAAATATAGCAATCAATTTGTACAAAACTGTTCCAACGGTCTATCAGACCGCACGCTCAAACTGATTTGCTACTGCTTCCAGCGAGTTTTTTACCCGTTGTACCATCGACGAAGTGCCTACTGTTGACAGCACCAGTCGCTCGGTTGCACGGGTCATACCCACGTAGAGAAGGCGCACTTCTTCCTCCATGGATTCGTTCATGAAGGGCATGGCGTCAAGGCCTGCGATAAAGACCAACTGAAATTCCAACCCTTTGACACTGTGCAAAGTAAGCAGTTTTACGCTGGCGACGGCCCAATCAAAATAGCGGAAGTCTGGGGCGTTCATCGACTGGTATCTGATGTGGTGCTGCGCGAGTGCCTGCGCAATAGGGTCCATATGCTTTTTGATGCGGCACAAAACAGCGATGTTCGCAGGCTCTGTGCCGTCGGCCATAGCAGCCCCTACGCGCTGCGCGATCAGCTCGGCTTCTTGCCGCGCGTTGCCGGCCTCTATAAGCACGGGCAAAGGGCCGCGCCGTCCGGCAGTCTCTGGGCGCACCGTCTGCATCTCTTCCTCCGTCTCGGCTTTTGCGGTCAGCAGCCCCTGGGCGCATTGCACGGCCAGCGCCAACACTTCCGCCGTGTTGCGGTAGTTGAGCTTTAACACGCTCGTGCGCCCGCGGGCCTCAATGCCCACACTGGCGAAGTTGAACTTGCGACGCGTCCGCTGGTAGATGGATTGCGCGTCATCGTACAGGATGAGCAGCGAGTTGGTGGCGGGCGTCACCAGCTTGGCAGCCATTTGCAGCCACGCGTCCTGAAAGTCATGCGCTTCGTCAATCAGCAAAGCGGTGTATTGACCCGCTGGCACCAGCCCGGAGTCCAGCGCGCGCTGCACGGTGCCCGCCAGCTCTGCGTAATACTCATCGGTGTTGCGTCGGCTTCTGGGTTGGTCCAGTTGGTAGGAGCGAACCATGTCGCTGCACCAGGCGTGAAATGTGCGAACCACCACCCGCTCGTCAACGCCCCGCACACGCAGCATTGCTTCAATGCGCTGGGCCAATGTGCGGTTGTAGCAAAGCACCAGTATCGGCTGGTCCACCCGCGCCGCAGCGGCCAGCTGCTGCGCCCGGAAAATCAGAATCATGGTTTTTCCGGAACCGGCCGAGCCATGAATCACCCGGTGTCCCTCGCCAAGTGTGCGGGCGGTTTGCTCCTGCTGCAAATCCATCACCTGCATCAGGTCTGGCAGCGCCAGTGGTTCGCCATCGGCCTCAAACCCCAGGCTGGTTTGCAGGGCCTGCATCCGGATCTCGGGGAACAAGTGCCAGCGCACCCTGTCGCGCTGCGGCAGGCTCAGCGCATGAGGAAATGTGAGAGTGAACATGCCCCACAAGCGCTTTTCAAATTCGTAGGGCTCTAACGCTTCGTCCAGATCTTCGCGCAATAGGGTTTTGTGGACTGGAAAAACCTGTCCAAAGTCGGTTCCCTCCACCTGACTGCGCCGAATATTGCTGAGGACGCTGCCCCAACCATAGGGCACGCGCGACTTGCCTTTGAACGGCTCTGCATCATGCAGCAGCGCCGGGTCATTTTCGAGCACGTTATTCAGTTCAAACGCGTAGCCACGGGCTTGTAGCAAAGGGTGGGCAAGTGTGACCAGACCGCGCTCAGTTAGAAGTTCAATGCTGTCGCGAGATAACGATCGAATAGAGGCATGGTTCCAGTGTTTCACCTCCAGAATTAGCAGCCCACGGCGCGGACTCAAAATTACGAAGTCCGGCTGGCGCGCCTTGGGGCCGATGGGCACGTCGTGCCACACCATGTAGTCGTCTGACAGGCAGCGTTTGAGCTGGTGCAAGGTGTTGCGCTCGCCAGCATTGGCGCAACGCCTGTCGATGTTGGACAGCCCCTGGGGAAATACGGCCATGGTTCTGGATGAATGTTTGACCGGGACATTTTGCCATGTTTAAGCGCAAAAAATGCCATTAGACCCCGTCAAACTAGCGTCAATTGCTATATAAAAAGTAGCAAATGGGTTTTCCCCGTGGCGTTCTGGCCGCTAGCCCGTACGATTGCTAAACAAAGGAGAAATCATGGCTACCAACAATAACCAAAAGCTCGCCGTCCTGATCGACGCCGACAACGCGCAGGCATCCGTCATCCAGGAACTGCTGGCCGAAGTCTCGCGCTATGGTACAGCCACCATCAAGCGCGCTTATGGCGACTGGACCACCACCAACCTCAAGGGCTGGAAAGAGGTGCTGCACCGCATGGCGATCCAGCCGATACAGCAGTTCAGCTACACCACTGGCAAAAACTCGACCGACGCGTCCCTCATCATTGACGCCATGGACGTGCTGCACACCGGCGCGGTGGACGGCTTCTGCCTGGTCTCAAGCGACAGCGACTTCACCCGCTTGGCCACGCGCATCCGCGAGGCCGGGCTGGTGGTCTATGGCTTTGGCGAGCGCAAAACGCCCGAGCCTTTTGTGGCGGCCTGCGACAAGTTCATTTATACGGAGATATTGCGGCCCAAGCCCGAGGAACGAAAGGCTGAAGGGGCCAATGTGGAAGTGGCGGTGGAAGTGGCCGAACTGCCCAAGCTGCCCCCCATGGTCCTCACCGCGCTGGACGCCACCGCCCGCGACGATGGCTGGTCATCGCTGTCTGCCTTGGGCAGCCAACTCACCCGCAACCACCCCTCGTTTGACCCGCGCAACTACGGCGTCTCCAAACTCGGTGAACTGATGCGCAAGCAGGGTTACCTGGAGGTCAAGGAAGTGCCGCTGGGCGATGGCTCCAGCCAGGTGCATGTGTATGTGCGGCGGAAGGCGGGGGCTGCGTCGGGGCGGTAAATCTCAAACCTCCTTCGCACTCGCTGCCTTGCTAAAAATGGGCGGCAACACCTGGGAAATCTCCCAAGGAACAAACACTACAGGCTACCAAAAATGTAGCAAAAGAATTCATGAACCAGGATTGCGCTGACCAGATGCATTTTTGGGTTTGATGCCGGGGACGACCAAGCCAAAGGCATCGGCCAGCCTTTGTGCCTGTTTGGCAGACTGTTCCAAAGCCTTCTGAAGTGCTTTGGGGGAAAGCATCAAGCGACTTGGCTGAGTTTTTGCAGTTTGAACGGCTTTCGATGCGCTTTGAAATTTGCCATCAGGCTCTTGGGCTTTCCAAGTGGGTTCAATGGTAGAGGCCATGAAATCCAGCATCACAATTTCAACAACTGATCCATCAGCCGCGTAGCTGATGTTGACGTTCCAGCCTTCTGCAACCTCGCGGGTAGCGCGCTTGCCCGACATCTTGATGCTGAAGATGTCGTCCGATCTCCAATATTGGACTTTTGGATACTTCATTGTGGACATCGGCACCGACCAGCGATTGCTCAGCGGCGTGCCCGGGTAAACGCAGCTGCCCGGGCATGTAAAGAGACCGCGAAATTCGATATCGCGAGTTCGCCATTGGGTTGATTGAACTTGCCAGTTATTCCGCCCTGCGCAGACGACGTGAAAAAGCACGCCGCGTCGTACATGCGCTCGCGCACAAGGCGCAAGCAGACTTCTTCATAGCGTTTGGCGTAAGAAAGCTCCTGAAAAGCGTCGTCCACCTTGTGCGGCGCAAGCTCGATGCGTTTGGTTGGCAGGCTGGAGCCCGTCGAGTCTTCCAGCATAAACAAGTAACCCAGCCAAGGGCGCGGTGAGGGTGCATACAGGCCCCGTGCGTAGGCCTGCCAGAAGTCGGTAGCGTTACCCAGGGCTTCTTCCACGCGGTTGTTGAAGTTGTTGCCAAAGCTGCCTACATGGCTTTTAAGGCTCTGATGAATTTCAAGTGGGTTGCCCAGCATGAGGGTTGATAGCATGGAAGTCGAGTTTCCCGGCGATCAAGAAGATGACCGTCCTGATCGTTGTGATGCGCGTAAACCCACGCGCACGGCGCTTGGATGCCTGGA
>JANLYO010000039.1:0-1732 GCA_031365665.1 Rhodoferax sp.
CCGATCGAGCCCACCGCAAAATTCATCGTGCCGGGCCGGGCTTTGGCAGCGGCAATCAAACCTTGCAGATTGCTCACGCCAAGCTTGTTGGTCACCGCCACCGACAGCGGCGCCTTGGCCACCAGGCTGATGGGTGCGAAATCGGTCTGCACCTGATAGGGCACCGATTTCATGGTCAAGGGCGCGGTGACAAATGTGCTGGCATTGAACAACAGTGTGTAGCCGTCCGCAGGCGCCTTGGCCACCGCGTCCGCGCCGATGATGCCATTGCCACCAGCGCGGTTGTCCACCACGAAGTTCTGGCCGAACTGGGCCGACAGGTTTTGCGCCAGCATGCGGCCCACCTTGTCCAGCGTGCCGCCGGGCGGGAAGGGGATGACGACGCGCACGGGTTTGTCGGGCCAGGTTTGGGCGTTGGCGGCCAGGGCTGCGGCCACAAGGTTGGCGGCGAGCAAGGCTTTCAAAAAGTGTGTGCTTCGTTTTTGCATGAGGGCTCCGGTTGCTGTTTTTTGTCCAAACTGAATGCGTTATTGGCAGCGGTAATTGGCCGCCTGTTTCGATGAACCACTGCCATTCCAGACCGCCTTTTGCGGGTACACGCACAGGGGGTAACTGACGCTGTTGTCGCGCGAACTGACGGTGATGCTGCCGGGCGCGTTGGCCCTTTCGACCCAGTCCGTCAACGCCGTGAACAGCTGGTCTTGCTCACGCGTGGGGGTCTGGTTGCCTGCACCAGGCAGCTTGGGCAGGGGCACGGTGTTGTTCAAGGCCGGGTTGCTGCTGCTGTCTACGGTGAACCCCCGGCCCTGCGAGCTGTGGGCCTTGCCCGGCACGAGGTAGAGGCGCACAAACGTCTGCACTTCGTTGAGGCCACCCATGCCGGCGGCGACGCGCTCGTAATGGTTGACGGAGGTGGCGGGCGGAATCGCGTCTTCCGCCAGGCCGGTGTAGGTGATGATTTTGCGGCCCAGGTCGCGCAGTCTGGAAAGGTCGGCGCTGTCGGTGTTCAGGTTCCCCACCAAGGGCTGCAAGGCCACGCCTTTGGCGAAGGTGTCGGCCAGGACCGCCGCATCGACCTCGCGCCATTTGTCGCGTTCGGTGATGCTGGGGTGGGCAAAGGCTGCGCCAGGGTTGACGGCAGCCGACGTGGCGTAACGGATGTCCTGCCGGTAGTGCGCCACGGTTTCGGCCCCACCCACGCGGCTGATCAGGCTGCCCCAGTCGGCGCCGCGCGGAAAGCTCCACCACAGTTGCTTCGTTCCCAGGCTCACACCGCTGCGCGAGGCGGTGGTTTGAGCGGGGTCATAACTGCCGTCGGTGGTGATGCCGTTCCAGAGTTTGTTGATGACCCGGGCCTCGGCCAGGTTGACGCAGGTGCCCGCGTCGGCGTTTTTGCCCGACACGCCATTGCCCGCCACGCCCGCACAGAGTGCCGCTTCGTCCCGGGCCGGGTCGTAGCTGCAGCTGAACGGGTCGAGCAAAAAGCCCAGGCCTTCCTTGTCGCAGGTTTGCACCGCACGTTTGTTCACGGCGGTTACTTTGTCTTTGAATTTGGCCGCTGCAAAACCAGGGTCTGCCGAGGTGTAACCCAAATCGGCTTTCATCACCACTTGGGCGTAAAACGAGTTCAGGCCCGATTGGCCGGTGCTGATGGCGGGGGCAGCGAGCAAATAGCCGTCGTACAAATCCGGGTAGTTTTGCGCCACTTTCCAGCCTTGGCGGCCGCCGGTGG
>JANLYO010000009.1:0-10161 GCA_031365665.1 Rhodoferax sp.
GCTTGAGCAAGGCGTCGAGTTGCTCTTTGACTTGCGGGTCGCGGGCGGCGCTGAGGCGCAATTCCGCGCTTCCTTGCTGCATGCCCACAGCAATTTCCTTGAAGGCGTTCAAGTCCTTGCCCAGCAGGAACACGGCCTCGGCGCCCACACCTTCCGACGTCAAAAATTCATTGGACGATTTGCCGATGCGCTGGGTCAGCATCACCAGTTGCCCCGCAGCAGAAATCTCGGAGGGGCCTGCGTTTTGCTGCAATTTCAAGGAGGAGATCGATTCGGCAATTTCCAGCAAATCGGACGATTGGCGATTGATTTGGCGCAAGGCCGCGTTAACCTGCGTCAGCACCTTTTGCTGGCTCATCACCGCGCCGGCGCTTTTCTCGGCTTTTTCCACCATGGGGACGATGCTGTCAAGATCTGGCCCGAAGTCTGCCTCCAAGGCACTGATTTTGAGTTCATCGTCGCCAGACTTCAATCCTTTGACGGCTTTGCCCAGGACGCCTGAGCTTTCCTTGACTTCGGCAAAAGCTGGTTGATTGCCGGTCATGGCTTGGGACACCGATTTGGCCAGCCGTTGCGACTGCATCAAGGATTGGCCAGTCGCACTGAGCTGCTGCGCCGTTTTGCTGGCTTGGTTCAGCGCGTAGATCAAGAGGCCAGCCAACACGGCCAGTGAGATAACCAACATGATGGACAGTTGTCGCTGGTGGTCACCAATGGTTTTGCTGCCAAACATCGGCAAACGAATCAGGTTGGAGTCGCTTTTCACCACGCTCGCAGCGGTCTCCTGTCGTTCATTGCCGCCACTGCCCATTGCCATGGGGCCTGAGCTGTCAGACCCTTGGCCGACCGTGTCCAACACCGAGACATGGTTCATCGAGGGGTCTGGCGTTGCCAAACTGAGACGCGAATCCTGTTCCGAACTCAGTGCATCGGTTTTTTTTGGTGAAAAAATGTTTTTTACTTGATCAATGATGGACATGATGTGGCCTGTTGATTGGACTATGCACTGATGCTCAGAAACTGGGTTTGTTGCGACAAGACTTGCAGGTTGATTTCCTGCCACACTGCGCCGTCGGGCTCGATGTACCGATTGCCAAAATACAGCGGAGCGCCTGGCTCGGGGCCGGACGCCTGTTGGAAGGCATCGGTGTTGCGCAACCCGGCCAAACTGTCCACCAGCAAGGCGCAGTTGACTTCCAGTGCCGTGTGCAGGGTCACCACACTGGCTTCACTCAGGGCATGTTCGCTGCGCACCGGCACCTGTCCGCCCGCGATGAACGCGGCCAGATCCACCACGCCAAAGAGGCCGCCGCGCAAGTTCAGCACACCTGGAAACCAGGCATGGCAGTAAGGAACCCGCTGCAAAGCCCCAAGCGGAAAAATCTCGCCGGACTGCACCAGCGGAAACAGGTAGTTGCGGGCACCGGCCCGCACGGCCAGCCATGACACCAGCACGCCTTCGGTGCGGGCGGCCTGCAGGCGGGTTGCCAGACGGGTCTGGAGCTCTCGGAGTGCTGCGCGATTGGCCATAAATTGGGATTCAGCAGCGCGGGCTTAACCCAGCGCCTTGATCTTGCTGAACAACTCGGTCTCATCGACTGGTTTGGTGATGTAGTCGCGTGCGCCCTGGCGCATGCCCCAAACGCGGTCGGTTTCGAGGTTTTTGCTGGTGCACATGATGATCGGAATGTCCGCATACTCCGGCGTGCGGCTGATGGCGCGGGTGAGCTGGAAACCGTTTTGGCCCGGCATCACGACATCCATCAGGATCAGGTCCGGCTTTTCTTCGGCCAGGCGCTTGAACGCGTCGTCCGCACCCTGGGCGGTGCGCACCTGCAGGCCGTTTCTCTGGAGCAGATCCGTGAGGAACATCAGCTCTGTTTTTGAATCGTCAACGATCAGCACTTTTTGAATGGTCATTGGTCAGCCCCTTGCAATTGCGACCCAAACTGCATCACGGCCTGCAGCAGTTGGTCCTTGGTGAACGGTTTGGTCAAATAATCCTGGGCACCCACCATGCGCCCGCGCGCCTTGTCGAAAACGCCATCTTTTGACGACAACATGACAACCGGAACCGAGGTGAATTTCGGGTTGCGCTTGATGATGGCGCAGGTTTGGTAACCGTCCAGCCGGGGCATCAGGATGTCGCAAAAGATCAAATGCGGTTGGTAGTCGTTGACCTTGGCCAAGGCGTCAAAGCCGTCTTCCGCCAGCATGACCTCGTGGCCGCCTTGTTTGAGAAATATCTCAGCAGAGCGCCGGATCGTGTTGCTGTCATCGATGACCAGCACTTTGTATGGGGTGGCTGTTGCATTCACAAGACCAAACTCCTCAACAGTGGCATTCGCAATGGCATTTCATGGGCAGCTTGGACATGTTTCAGCGGCACGACGCAGAGGCATGGATCAGGCGCAAATCTCAAATCTGCACCATTTCAAAATCTTCCTTGCGTGCGCCACATTCGGGACAGGTCCAGTTCATGGGCACTGCCGACCAGAGGGTTCCGGCGCTGATGCCATCGTCCGGCGAACCGGCCGCCTCGTCATAAATCCAACCGCAAATAAGACACATCCAAGTTTTCGTATCAGTCACAGCTTAAAGGGCCTTCGAATAGAATGCAATCATTGTATAGAGTGGATGCAAAACTGTTGCGCTTCAAGCAACTTCTGCTATCAAATTTTGCCTGCTAACAACAGTGCGCCACCAAAATGACCGCCAGCACCCTGCCTGTACCGCTGATCGAGGACGACGATCCCGACTCCCTCGCCCCGGCCTGCGTGCTGGTGTTCAACGCCAGCGACCCCAGCGGCTCCGGCGGATTGTCGGGTGACATCACGGCTGTGGCCTCGGTCGGCGCGCATGCTTTGCCGGTCGTCACGGGCGCGTATTCACGCGACACCAGCGAGATCCTAGACCATTTCGCCTTTGACGATGAGGCCGTGAGCGAGCAAGCGCGCACCATTCTGGAAGACGTGGTGGTGCAGGTGATCAAGGTCGGCTTTGTCGGTTCGCCCGAGAACCTGAGCGCCATTGCCGAAATCGCCTCCGACTACGATGACGTGCCTTTGGTGGCCTACATGCCCGACCTTTCGTGGTGGACCGATCACCAGATTGACGCCTATCTGGACGCCTTCAAAGAGCTGCTGTTGCCGCAGACCACCGTGTTGGCAGGAAACCACAGTACCCTGCGCCGCTGGCTGCTGCCGGACTGGGATGGCGCCAAAACCCCCACCGCACGTGACCTCGCGCGCGCCGCCCATGAGCTGGGTGTGCCCTACACACTGGTGACAGGCATTGCCCTGCCAGACCAATTCATCGACAACGTCTTGGCCAGCCCGGAGACCGTGTTGGCCAGTGAAAAATTTGAGCGATTTGAAGCGGTGTTTTCGGGCGCCGGCGACACCCTCACGGCGGCGCTGGCCGCCGTGCTGGCCAGTGGCACGCCTTTGCCGGAGGCCGTCACCGAGGCACTGGGTTACCTGGACCGCAGCTTGAACGCCGGTTTTCGCCCCGGCATGGGCCACGTCATTCCGGACCGCCTGTTTTGGGCCCAATCTGACGAAGACGACGAGGACGAGGCCAGTGCTGACGACGAGCGCCAGTTGTCGCAGATGATTTTTGACCTGCCCGCGCCCGATACCAAACACTGACAAACACTGATCGTCACTCGGACGCCTTCATTTTCTGACCATGGACAAGAACCAGACTCTTTTCGACCGCGCCAAAACCGTCATCCCAGGCGGTGTGAACTCGCCTGTGCGCGCCTTCAAGGCCGTTGGCGGCATCCCGCGATTTGTCACAAAAGCCCAAGGCGCTTATTTTTGGGACGCCAACGGCAAACAATACATCGATTACATCGGCTCCTGGGGTCCGATGATTCTGGGCCACGGCCACCCCGCCGTCGTCGAAGCGGTGCAAAAAGCTGCGCTCGACGGTTTCTCTTTTGGCGCACCCACCGAGCGTGAGGTCGAGCTCGCCGAGGAGATTTTGAAGCTCTACCCGTCGATGGAGATGTTGCGCCTGGTCAGCAGCGGCACGGAGGCGGGCATGAGCGCGATCCGCTTGGCGCGCGGCGCCACGGGGCGCAGCAAGTTCATCAAATTCGAAGGTTGTTACCACGGGCACGCCGATGCGCTTTTGGTCAAGGCCGGTTCGGGCCTCGCCACTTTTGGCAACCCGACCAGCGCCGGGGTGCCGCCCGAGGTGGTGGCCCACACGCTGGTGCTGGAGTACAACAACCTGGCACAGCTCGAAGCCGCGTTCAAGTTGCATGGCCCCGAGCTGGCCTGCCTGATGATCGAGCCCATCGCAGGCAACATGAATTTCGTGCGCGCCAGCGTTCCCTTCATGAAACGCTGCCGCGAGTTGTGCAGCCAACACGGCGCGCTTTTGGTGTTCGATGAAGTCATGACCGGCAGCCGCGTGGCGCTGGGCGGGGCGCAAGCGGTGTACGCGCTGTCGATTCCCGGTTTTGAGCCGGATATGACGGTGCTCGGCAAAGTCATCGGTGGCGGCATGCCGCTGGCGGCTTTTGGGGCCAAACGGGCGGTGATGGCGCAGCTTGCGCCGCTCGGGCCGGTGTACCAAGCCGGCACTTTGTCGGGCAACCCCGTCGCCACCGCCTGCGGGCTGGCGACACTGCGTGAAATCCAAAAACCCGGCTTTTTTGAAGATTTGTCACGCAAGACGCGTTCGCTTGTGGCGGGCCTGCAAACCGCTGCAACCCAAGCCGGCGTGGCCTTTTGTGGCGATTCTGAAGGCGGCATGTTCGGTTTCTTCCTCATGGACGAGCTGCCGCAGAACTACGGCAAAGTGATGGCCACTGACAGCCCGCGCTTCAACCGCCTGTTTCACGGCCTGCTGGAGCGCGGCGTCTACATCGCCCCGGCTTTGTATGAGGCGGGTTTTGTGAGCAGCGCGCATTCAGACGCCGACATTGCCGCCACGGTTCAAGCGGCGCGTGAGGTTTTTGCGGCCTTGTAGTTGGCAGTTGTGATGTTTGCGGCCTTGTATTTGTTTAGGATTGCTATATTTAATATAGCTAAATATTGAATAAATACGTGGCCTAATTGCCAAAATCATCACTATTTTGTCAAAAAACCGTTTCGGAGCCCCTAAAATACCCAAAATGGGTATGATTGAGGTGAAAATACGCCCTGTGCCCTCCGTTTCGCACCGTCCCGGTGCGTTCGTTTTGCGCCAATCCGTGACTTTGTTACGCTTGCTTTACGGAGCAGACATTGAATCTGCCAACCAGAAGGCCTAGACTCGCGTTAAGTTCTAGCGGATCCGTGCAGCCCAGCAGCCCCGGTGCCGTGTTTTAGGAGAAAAAGCATGAAACAGACAGTTCTACTCGCGATGGCCGCTTGCGCTGCCACTTTCGCCCCTGTGAGCCAGGCGCAGGAGACCGGTCGCGTCATTTCCACGACCCCGGTGATCAGCCAGGTCGCGGTGCCGCGCCAGGTGTGTTCCCAAAGCCAGGTGCAAGTGCAGGGCCAGAAATCCGGCGCGGGCACCTTGATGGGCGCGGTAGCCGGTGGCGCCATCGGCAACCAGATGGGCGGCGGCGAAGGCAAGGCCATCGCCACCTTGATCGGCATTGTCGGCGGGGCGATGTTGGGTGACCGCGTCGAAGGCGCGCCTGCTGCGCAGACCCAGAACGTGCAAAGCTGCACTACGCAAACCTTCTACGAAAACCGCACCACCGCCTATAACGTGGTCTACGAGTTCAACGGCAAACAATACAGCGTGCAGATGCCGCAAGACCCTGGCCCCACCGTGCGCCTGCAAGTCACGCCCATGGCAGGCCCCGCCGCGCCGCAGTCCAACAACACCACGATGATGCAGCCAGAGCCCGCACCCGCACCTATCGCCGTGCAGCCGCAGGTGATCAGCCAGGTCGTGACGCCGACCGTGGTTTACACGCAGCCCGTGTACCAGCCGGTGGTGGTAGCCGCCGCACCTGTCGTGGTCTACGCCGCAAATCCGATCTATTACCAGCCCCGTGCCTATTACCCGCCGGTGGGTGTCAACTTGAATTTGGGCTGGTCTAACGGGTATTGGGGCCATCACCGCCACTGGCGCTAAGAGGTTCTGCCCGACCCCTGGCACTTGCAAAGACAAACGGCTCCCAGATCGGGAGCCGTTTTCATTGGCCGCTTCGGCAAAGTTTTTTCAATGCCGGAAATGCCGCACACCGCTGAACACCATGGCCACGCCGCGTTCGTTGGCGGCGGCGATGACGTCGCCGTCACGCATGCTGCCGCCGGGCTGGATCACGCACGTCGCCCCCGCGTCAACCACCACGTCCAGGCCGTCGCGGAACGGGAAAAACGCGTCGCTGGCCACGGCGGTGCCGCTCAAAGAGAGGTTGGCATGCCCGGCCTTGATGCTGGCGATGCGGGCGGAATCCAGACGGCTCATTTGCCCCGCGCCCACGCCCATGGTCATACCGTTTTTGCAAAACACGATCGCGTTGGACTTGACGTATTTGGCAACTTTCCAGGCGAACAGCAGGTCTTGCAATTGCGCTGGCGTGGGCTGGGTGTGGGTGACTACTTTCAGATCAGCCAGCGTCAGCTCGTGATTGTCAGCCGTTTGCATCAGCATGCCCGAGCCGACACGTTTCACATCCACCGCGTTTTGGCCTTTGTCCCAGGCGGTCATGGCCGCCCGCGCGGCAGCGCTTGCAGCATAGGAGGCAGGCAAGGCAATCTGCAAAATCCGCACGTTGACTTTGGATTTGAATACGGCGAGGGCTTCAGCGGAGAAGCCAGGCGCCATCAGCACTTCCACAAACTGCTTTGAAATGGCCAGCGCCGCTGCTTCGTCCAGCGGGCGGTTCAGGGCAATGATGCCGCCAAAGGCGGAAGTCGGGTCGGTTTTGAAGGCTTTTGAATAGGCTTCAAGTGGGCCGCCGCCCACGGCCACGCCGCAGGGGTTGGCGTGTTTGACGATGACACAGGCACAGTCATTGAAACTCTTGACGCATTCCCAGGCCGCATCGGCGTCGGCGATGTTGTTGTAGCTCAGTTCTTTGCCCTGCAATTGCTGGGCGCTCACGAGTGAGCCCGGTGCGGGGTACAGGTCGCGGTAAAAGGCGGCTTGCTGGTGGGGATTTTCACCGTAACGCAGGTCTTGCAGCTTGACGAAGCGGCCATTGGCCTGGCCAGCGAACAAGGCGTGGCTGACGCTGCCGTCGTCATGGCGTTCCATGCGCGAGAGGTAATCTGAAATCGCGCCGTCGTATTGGCTAATGCGGTTGAAGGCCGCGACCGACAAGGCGAACTTGGTCTTTTGGCTCACGCTGCCGCTGGTTTTGAGTTCTTCCAGCACAGCCGCGTACTGCGAAGCGTCGGTGAGCACCGCCACATCTTTCCAGTTTTTGGCCGCACTGCGCACCATCGCCGGGCCGCCGATGTCGATGTTTTCAATCGCGTCTTCGAGTGTGCAACCGGCTTTGGCCACGGTGGCCTCAAACGGATACAGATTGACGATGAGCAGGTCAATCGCCGGGATGCCGTGTTGCGCAATCGCCGCCATGTGTTCGGGCAGGTCGCGCCGCGCCAACAGGCCGCCATGCACGGTGGGGTGCAGGGTTTTGACGCGGCCGTCGAGCATTTCAGGAAAACCGGTGTGCTGGGCCACCTCGGTGACGGGCAGGCCGTTGTCGGCCAGCAACTTGGCCGTGCCGCCAGTGGAGAGCAGTTGGATATTGAGCCCGTGCAGGGCGCGGGCGAGTTCGAGCACCCCTGTTTTATCAGAGACGGAGAGTAGGGCGATCATGCGGCGGGCGAGGGCCGCTGTTGCAGCCGGGTTCAGAAAAAGAAGGGAGCCGTCCCATGCACAGATACAAGCGCCAGTACGACTGCACGGGAAAACGGCACTAGATCAACTCGTTTTCAATGAGTTTTTTGCGCAGTGTGTTGCGGTTCAGGCCGAGCCACTTGGCGGCTTTGGACTGGTTGTCGCGCGCGCGCTCCATCACCACGTCCAGCATCGGCTTCTCGACGACCCGCAGCATCATCTCGTAGATGCCGTCTGGCGGGGCGCCACGCAGGTCTTTGAAATAGGCTTCGAGACTTGCGCGGACGCAGTCTTCAATTTGTTTTTTGCTCATGTTGCCGCCTCTGCCATCTCCAGGGTTGTCATGGTGCTGTCACTTTCCTCGTTCTCATTCTCGTCATTATCATAGGCTGCTGCTGCCGGAATCCGCTCCATCCGCGATTCCAACGCATCAAAATATTGTGTTACCGCCAGAACCTGCGTCTCGCTGGCATCCAAGAGGTTCATTCGACCACGAAATGCCTCACCGCCGGGCAGGGATTTCACGTACCAGCCAATATGTTTACGCGCCGAGCGCACGCCCAGATATTCGCCGTACAGGTCGTAGTGATCCAGCAAATGGGCCAATAAATGCCGTTTGACCTCGGCCACCAAGGGCGGCGCCAAGTGGCTGCCGGTGTCCAGAAAATGGGCAATTTCGCGGAAAACCCAGGGCCTGCCTTGGGCGGCTCGGCCGATCATCACGGCGTCTGCGCCAGTTTGGCGCAACACGTCGCGTGCACGCTCGGGCGTGGCGATGTCGCCGTTGGCGACCACCGGAATCTTCAGCTCGGCCTTGATGGCGGCGATGGTGTCATATTCCGCCTGCCCTTTGTACCCCTGCTCGCGGGTGCGACCGTGCACAGTCACCATCTGCACGCCAGCGCCCTCGGCCGCTCGGGCCAGGCGCGGGGCATTTTTGTTGTCCTGGCGCCAGCCCGTGCGCATTTTCAAGGTCACGGGAACCTTGTGCGGCGCACAGGCCTGCACTACGGCGTCAATGATCTCAAGCGCGAGCGCCTCGTTTTGCATCAGCGCCGAGCCGGCCCATTTGTTGCACACCTTTTTGGCCGGGCAACCCATGTTGATGTCGATGATCTGGGCGCCGCGGTCGATGTTGTAGGCTGCGGCCTCGGCCATCATGGCCGCATCAGTGCCGGCGATCTGCACGGCGATGGGGCCGGGTTCACCTTCGTGGTTGGCGCGGCGCGAGGTTTTGAGGGTGTTCCACAAGTCTTTGCGCGAGGTGACCATTTCACTCACGGCATAACCCGCGCCCAGGCTTTTGCACAACTGCCGAAAAGGCCGATCCGTCACACCCGCCATGGGGGCGACAAACAAGTTTTTTTGCAGAAGGTAGGGGCCGATATACATGGAAGGCCGCGATTTTAACTGCTCAAAATTTCGGCAATTGAAATTTCTGGTCTGCCTGTAACAATTTTCTTGGCCCATCTTGAAGCCCCCGTGTTGTCATTCACGGTTTAGAGAAAAGCTGCCATCCAACGGAGCTAAGGTAGCGCTCGGATGGGTGCGGCTAGCCGCTAGCCGATGTGCTGCTGAATGTCCTATCTATACTCCTGCGATGCCCGCCTGGATGGAATCGCTGCTCGCCCTTTTGGCTTTGCCCCAATACGGCCTCTCCACGGTATTTGTGGTGTCTTTCGTGGGCGCAACCCTGCTGCCCTTGGCGTCTGAACCGGCCGTGTTTGGCCTGGTCAAGCTCAACCCCGATCTGTTTTGGGCCGCCGTGTGGGTCGCCACGCTGGGCAATACCCTGGGCGGCGCGGTCAGTTGGTGGATGGGCCTGGCCTCCCACAAAGTTGTCGACAAATACCGCCACTCAGCCACCCACCTGAAGGCGCTCGATTGGTTGGAGCGCATCGGCCCCAAAGCCTGCCTGCTCTCCTGGCTGCCCGGTGTGGGCGACCCGCTGTGCGCGATTGCCGGTTGGCTCAAACTGCCTTTTTGGCCCTGCTTGGTTTACATGGCGATTGGCAAGTTTCTGCGATATGCCGTGATGACCGCTGTATTAATTGGATTGTTTGATATATTTTGATCTTAAATTAATCTAATTTAACTTAAATATAATAGCTATTAAAGCTTTAATAACGAGACCTAAGTGCTAAGATGAAACCCGTCAAATTTATAGATAAATATTTTTGGGAGTTCGACTCACTTCAACCGCGTGAAGCGTCTCAGGCGAAACGTCTTGGCCGTTAGACCAATTCACCGCCGTTTAGAAATGTGGTGGCGTGCAACCGTAAAATGCCCAAATGAAACCGCGCATTTATGTTGAAACCTCGGTCATCAGCTATTTGGCTGCCCGGCCAAGTTTAA
>JANLYO010000024.1:0-22749 GCA_031365665.1 Rhodoferax sp.
AGTCGCCCTTCATGGACATGATGCTGGTGCCGGTCTATGCGGATGGCGACAGAGACGGCAGCAAGGTCACGGTGAGCCCGCGTATCCAGCAGAACCTGGGCGTGCGCACAGCCGAGGTCACTCGGGGGGCGTTGTCACCGCAGGTCTCTGCGGTGGGCAGCATTGCTTTCAACGAGCGTGACCAGGCGGTCGTGCAGGCTCGGGCCATGGGCTACGTCGAGAAGCTGTATGTGCGCGCGACCTTGGACAGTGAGCTTTTCGAAGAGAAATGAGGCGACAACGTGGGCGACGCAGTTGGCGATTTTGACCGGGGCAGCACCTGCACCCCAGCGTGCCCCGCAGGTGCCATCCAAGCCAGCGCAGAAGGGTCGTCCACCCACAGCCTCACCTGGTCGCCCCGAGTGGCCAGGTCACAGGCCAGCCGCCAACAAATGCCGATGTCGCCGTAGTTGTCGACGACTTTGCAGAAGATGTGCCAGAGCGTGGTGACATTGCCCCCATTTCTGCGAGGGCGCGGCGTTGTAATATTGCTTGCCATGCAGTATTATCCGACTTATGAACACCCTGACCCTCAAAGTTCCTTCCAGCCTTGAAATCGCCCTGGAGCGCATGGCTGAAGTTGCGCATTTGAGCAAGTCTGAGGTGGCTCGCCGCGCCATCGCGGCTTATGTGGGGCAGTCGAATTCGTCAGCCGAATTCGTGTCGGCGCTGGACCAGGCAGGCGACTTGGTCGGTTGTTTTGAGGGTGGCCCCAAAGACCTGTCGTCCAACCCCAAATACATGGACGGTTTTGCCAAAGTCTGATTCCTTCCATTCCTTCCACCCGGCGAAAAGGCTCCCGCTGCCATGGCCAGCCACCTGATTCTGGACACCGGCCCCTGGGTGGCCCTGCACTGCAAAGGCGACCGCCACCACGGTTGGGCAAAAAGCCAGTTTGCCAAACACGCAGGCCCCTTTCTGACCTGTGAAGCCGTCGTCGCAGAAACCTGCTTTCTGCTCGCCAGCGCCGGCTTTGATCCGGGCAAAGCCTTGGCCTTGGTGGAGCGCGGCGTGGTCAAGGTGGCCCTGTCGCTGGCCGACCAGGCAAGTTCAGTGCGCGCCCTGTTCGAGCGTTACGACAACCTGTCGGCGTCGCTGGCCGATGCCTGCCTGATCCGCCTGTCGGAATTGCACGACCCCTGCCGCGTGATGACACTCGACAGCGATTTTACCGTCTACCGCCGCCATGGCCGCCGGGTGATTCCGGTTTTGTCGCCGCCCTAGCGGCTTGGTACGAAGGCGGGACGTGGACAATGCTGATATGGATTCCGAATGCGCGTTTGCCGCCCACCCTGAGCAACTGCTGACCGATGTGGCCGGCCTGCCGCCGCTGCCGGGTGTCTACCGCTATTTCGACGCCAACAACGAGGTGCTGTACGTTGGCAAGGCCATCAACCTGAAGAAGCGGGTGTCGAGCTACTTCCAGAAGAACCACGGCGGCACGCGCATTGGCCACATGGTCAGCCGGATCGTGCGGATGGAGACCACGGTGGTGCGTTCGGAGGCCGAGGCGCTGCTTTTGGAAAACAACCTGATCAAGACGCTGAACCCGAAGTACAACATCCTGTTCCGGGACGACAAGAGTTACCCGTATTTGAAAATTTCGGGAATGCCCCCGGCCCCACGGGCTGGTTCAAATCCTGCCAAGGCCGCACCCGATGCCGCCAAGTCTGCGTTCTTCCCGCGGGTCTCGTATTACCGCGGTGCGGTTGAGAAGAAGCACCATTACTTCGGGCCTTACCCCAATGCCTGGTCGGTCAAAGAAGCAATTTTGCTGATGCAAAAAGTCTTCAAGCTGCGCACCTGCGAAGACGCGATGTTCCAGAACCGCACGCGGCCCTGCCTGCTGTACCAGATCAAGCGCTGCTCGGCGCCGTGTGTAGGGCACATTGGCGCCGAAGACTATGCGCATGATCTGGAGAACGCCGAAAAATTCCTCAAGGGTGATTCGCAGCAGGTGATGGTGGCGCTGGAGAAACGCATGATGGCGCACGCCGACCGGCTGGAGTTTGAGCAGGCGGCCGAGCTGCGCAACCAGGTGTCGGCGTTGTCAAACGTACTGCACCAGCAGTCGGTGGACAACGTAGCCGACCGCGACGTGGACATCCTGGCCGTCAAGGTGCATGGCGGGCGCGCCTGTGTGAACCTGGCGATGGTGCGCGGCGGGCGGCATCTGGGCGACAGGCCGTATTTCCCGACGCACGTCGAAGACGCCACAGCCGTTTTCAATGAGGACGAGGAGTTGGCCGCCCCGAGCGCAGCGGGTGCTAAATCGGTCGAGACCCAGGTGCTGGAAGCTTTTGTGGCGCAGCACTACATCGACATTGCAGTGCCGCCCTCGCTGATCACCGGCGAGCGCATCAGCCGGGCGCTGGTGTCCGCGCTCTCTGTGCAATCCGGCGTGAAGGTGGCTGCCGTGCACCAGCCGCGCGAGCAGCGGCGCATCTGGCTGGAAATGGCGCAGACCAATGCGGATTTGCAACTGGCGCGGCTCTTGTCTGAAGAGGGCTCGCAACAGGCGCGCACACGGGCGCTGGTGGAGGCCTTGGGCATGGCGCCCGATCTTTCGCTGGAAGCGCCGTTCGGCACACCGCCGGACGCGCCGCCGGAGGCAGCCGCCAACCCGCTGGACGAATTCCGCATCGAGTGTTTTGACATCTCCCACACCGCCGGCGAAAACACCCAGGCCTCGTGTGTGGTGTTTCATCACCACAAGATGCAAAACGCCGAATACCGGCGCTACAACATCGCTGACATTACCCCGGGCGACGACTATGCTGCCATGCGCCAGGTTTTGTTGCGCCGCTATGGAAAGCTCGCCGAGGCGCTGAACGAGGCCAAGACCACGGGCAGCCTTCCGCCGGGAACGGGCCGCTTGCCGCATTTGGCGCTGGTGGACGGCGGCAAGGGCCAGGTCTCGCAGGCGCGCGAGGTATTTGAAGAACTGGGCCTTGATTTGTCGCTGATCGTGGGTGTCGAGAAAGGCGAGGGGCGCAAGGTGGGCCTGGAAGAGTTGGTGTTTGCCGATGGTCGCGAGAAGGTCTACCTGGGCAAAGACTCGGCGGCCTTGATGCTGGTCGCGCAGATCCGCGACGAAGCGCACCGTTTCGCCATCACCGGCATGCGGGCGGCGCGCGCCAAAGTGCGCACCGGCGGCAGCCGGATTGAAGACATCCCTGGCATTGGCCCCAAACGCCGCGCCAAGCTGTTGCAGCGCTTTGGCGGCGTGCGCGGCCTGGGCCTGGCCAGCGCTGAGGACATTGCGACTGTAGAAGGGATTTCGAAGGAATTGGCCGAAGATGTCTATCGGGCCTTGCATTAGGCCCCCATGCCACAATAACGCCGATGTTTCTCACCATTCCCACGATCATGACCTGGACGCGCATTGTCGCGATCCCGCTGATCGTCGCGGTTTTCTACCTGCCTATTGACAAGCCCACCCAGAATCTGGTGGCCACCGTGTTGTTTGTCGTGTTCGCCTGGACCGACTGGCTGGACGGCTACCTGGCCCGCAAGCTGAATCAAACCTCGTCATTCGGCGCTTTTCTCGACCCGGTGGCGGACAAGTTCCTCGTCTGCGCCTGTGTGCTGGTGCTGGTGCACCTGCAGCGTGCCGGCGTGTTTGTGGCCTTGATCATCATCGGCCGCGAAATCGCCATCTCCGCGCTGCGCGAGTGGATGGCGCAAATCGGCGCCTCCAAGAGCGTTGCCGTGCACATGATCGGCAAACTCAAGACGGTCTCGCAGATGGTGGCGATCCCGTTCCTGCTGTACGACGGCATGTTGTTCGGGCTGGTCAACACCCACGTCTGGGGCACTTGGCTGATCTGGGTGGCGGCGGTTCTGACGGTCTGGTCGATGGTCTATTACCTGCAAAAGGCCATTCCTGAAATCCGCGCCCGCGTGAAGAAGTGATGCAGGTGTGACTTGACTGTGGGCAGCGTTCGGGAAGACGCCCTCATCAAGGCGATGCCAGTGGTGTTTGTGCTGATCTGGAGCACCGGGTTCATCGTGGCGCGCTTCGGCATGCCGCACGCGCCGCCGATGAAGTTCCTGGCCTGGCGGTATTTCTTCTCCATCCTGTGTTTTCTGCCGTGGATCTGGCTGGCCCGCGTCAAGTGGCCGCAAGAGGCCGTGCAGTGGCGGCATTTGGCGGTCACCGGTGTATTGATGCATGCGTGTTACCTGGGCGGTGTCTGGGCGGCCGTGAAGATGGGCATGGGCTCGGGCCTGTCCTCGCTGATCGTCGGCTTGCAGCCGGTGTTGACGGCCTTTTGGCTGGCCGGCGTGGGCACGGCGGTGTCCAAACGCCAGTGGACGGGCCTGGTGCTGGGTTTTCTCGGTTTGGTGCTGGTGGTGTCGCGCAAATTTGGCGCGGGCGGCGAAGCCAATTGGGTCAACCTGTCGCTTGCCTTGGGCGCGCTGATGGGCATCACCGTTGGCACCCTGTACCAAAAGCGCTTCGTCGCGCCGTGTGACGTGCGCACCGCCAATGTGGTCCAGCTGGGCGCGGCATTGCTGGCGACTTTGCCCATGGCGCTGCTGGAATCCGAGCTTGTCCACTGGAATGCGCAACTGGCCGGCGCGATGGCATGGTCTGTGCTGGCCCTCACGCTGGGCGGCAGTTCTTTGCTGTATTTGCTGATTCAGCGCGGCGCGGCGGCTTCGGTGACCAGCCTGATGTACCTGGTGCCGCCCGTGACGGCCTTGGTCGCCTGGCTGCTGTTTGACGAACCCATCACGGCGGTGACGATTGCCGGCACGGTCATCACGGCGATTGGTGTGAGTCTGGTGGTGCGCCAGCCCAAAGGGTGACGCCGGGTCGGCAACAATGGCGGTTTTGTGTTTTTTGCTAATTGAGGAGTGAATGGAATGGCCAAGAAACGGATTGCGGTGATCCCGGGCGACGGCATCGGCAAGGAGACCATGCCCGAAGGCGTGCGGGTGATGGAGGCTGCGGCCAGCAAGTTTGGCATTGACTTGCAGTTCGACCACTTCGATTTTTCCAGTTGGGACTACTTCGAGAAACACGGCCAGATGATGCCGGACAACTGGAAGGATCTGGTCGGTGGCCATGACGCGATCTATTTCGGCGCGGTGGGCTGGCCCGACAAGATCGCCGACCACACCTCGCTGTGGGGCTCGCTGCTTTTGTTCCGCCGCGAGTTTGATCAGTATGTGAACCTGCGCCCGGCGCGGCTGATGCCTGGCATCATCTGCCCGGTGGTGCGGCGGGACGGAAGCCCGCGCCAGCCGGGCGAGATCGACATGTACATCGTGCGCGAAAACACCGAGGGCGAATACTCCAGCATTGGCGGGCGCATGTACCCCGGCACCGAGCGCGAGATCGTGATGCAGGAGTCGATTTTTTCCCGCCATGGCGTCGATCGCGTGCTGAAATTCGCGTTTGAACTGGCCCAGTCGCGGCCCAAGAAACATCTGACCAGCGCCACCAAATCCAACGGCATTGCCATCACCATGCCGTATTGGGACGAGCGTGTGGCTGAAATGGCCAAGGCTTACCCGGGCGTGAGACTCGACAAATTCCACATTGACATCCTGACCGCGCACTTTGTACAGCGCCCGGATTTCTTCGATGTGGTGGTGGCCAGCAACCTGTTTGGCGACATCCTGTCGGATTTGGGGCCGGCCTGCACTGGCACTATCGGCATCGCGCCCAGCGCCAACCTGAACCCGGACCGCCGGTTCCCGTCGCTGTTCGAACCGGTGCACGGCTCGGCGCCGGACATCGCCGGCAAAGGCATCGCCAACCCGATTGGCCAGATCTGGTGCGGGGCCATGATGCTGGAGTTCCTGGGCCACAAAGACGCCCACGACGCGGTTTTGGCCGCGATTGAAAAGGTGCTGCAACCTGGCAGCGGTGCGCCGCGCACCGCAGATATTGGCGGCAAAGCCGGCACCGGCGATGTGGGGCGTGCCATCGCGGCGGCACTGTAATCGGTGGTGGGCAAGTACTTTTCGCGGCGCTTGCCAGTGCCCGGCCCGTGGTGCTTCCAGCGGGGTGCCCTTTCACGCAGGCTTGCATTTGTCAAGGCCTGACAACGCGATTTTTTCAAAATTTGGTGACAAATTTTTCTCCTACGCGTCTAAAAAATGCGGCATGCTTGTGGCTGCGGCATGAAATATTCAGTCTAAAATTCTCGCTCGCGCGCTTGGGGTTGTTGGTTGGCCATCTGCCTGCCGATGCTTGAGGCACGAAATGCAGCTGCCATTGCTGCGGGATTGACGTCCTGCAACGGGGTAACAAAATCTGATGAGACAACTGATTAACTTTTTCTCCACATAAGGGGTTCTTTGTGAATAAAACCGAACTGATTGAGCACATCGCCAAACATGCCGATATCTCCAAGGCTGCTGCCACACGCGCGCTGGAGTCCACCATCGGTGCCGTCAAGACGACGCTAAAGAAGGGCAACTCCGTGTCGCTCGTGGGATTCGGCACTTTTGCAGTTGGCAAACGCGCTGCCCGCGTGGGCCGCAATCCGCGTACGGGCGCTGCGATTAAAATCAAGGCGGCGAAGGTGCCCAAGTTCCGTCCAGGTAAAGCGTTGAAAGACGCTCTGAACTGACGCAGGGCTGTTCGAGAGCTTGCAGGTAGGGTGCTTAGCTCAGTTGGTAGAGCGGCGCCCTTACAAGGCGTAGGTCGGCGGTTCGAGACCGTCAGCACCCACCACTACCCAGCTTAAGCCCACCAATTCAGGCGAACCGGCGGTTCGCCTTTTTTGTTTTTGTATTCCTTGTACGGCGAGGCCAGTTCCATGTTTGATTTAGTTCGCAAACACACAAAAATACTGATGGTGGTGATGTTCCTGCTCATCATCCCTTCGTTTGTTTTGTTTGGCATCGACGGGTATTCGCGGTTTCGCGACAAGGGCGAAGCGGTTGCCAAGGTAGGCAGTTACGACATTTCACAAGCAGAGTGGGATGGCGCGCACAAACAGCAGGTGGACCGCATTCGCGCGCAGATGCCCACCATCGACGCGAAAATGTTGGATTCCGCCGACGCGAAGTACGCCACACTGGAGCGGCTCGTGCGGGACCGTGTGCTGGGCGAGGCGGCGGACAAACTGCACTTGCTGACAGGCGACGCCCGCTTGGCGCGCGAGTTGCAGCAAAGCGATGCAATCACATCTTTGCGGGGCGCCGACGGCAAACTCGACATGGAGCGTTACCGCCAACTCGCTGCGGGCCAAGGGTTGACGCCAGAAGGTTTTGAAGCGCGTGTGCGGCGTGATCTGTCCATGCGCCAGGTCGAGAGCGGCATCACGGCGAGCGGGTTCGCGGCGCCCGCACAGGCGGGCGTGTCTTTAAATGCGTTCTTCGAGAAACGTGAACTTCAATATGCTGCGTTCCTGCCGGCAGACTTTGTGGCAAAGGTGAGCCCGACGGACGCGGAGGTCGAAGCCTTCTACAAAGACAACTCGGCCCTCTTCAAAGCGCCAGAATCTGCCAACGTGGAATATGCGGTGCTCGACCTGGAGGCGGTAAAAAAATCCATCACGCTGAATGAAGCTGACTTGAAGACGTATTACCAGCAAAACCAGGCGCGTCTCTCCGGCAGCGAAGAGCGGCGCGCGAGCCATATCTTGCTCAATGCGCCCAAGTCCGCGTCCAGCGCCGAACGCGCCAAGGTAAGAACACGCGCGGATGCGTTGTTGGCTGAAGTACGCAAGGCGCCCGACAGTTTTGCTGAAGTCGCCAAAAAGAACTCGCAGGACACCGGGTCTGCGCCCAAAGGTGGAGATCTCGATTTTTTCACCAAAGGCGCGATGGTCAAACCCTTTGAAGACGCTGTCTACGCCCTGAAGAAGGGCGACATCAGCGACGTTGTGGAGTCAGAGTTTGGCTACCACATCATCCGGCTGACTGATGTGAAGGAAGTCAAACAGAAAAGTTTTGAAGAATTGCGTGCCAGCCTTGAGACCGAGTTGAAGACGCAGCAGGCCAAGACCAAATACGCCGAACTCGCCGAGAGTTTCACCAACACAGTGTATGAGCAGTCAGACAGTCTGAAACCTGTGGCTGAAAAGTTGAAACTTGAAATCAAGACTGCCAACAATTTGGCTCGCCAGCCGACACCAGGCGTTACTGGGGTTTTGGCAAATCCCAAACTGCTGACAGCCATTTTCAACCCAGATGCCATAGAGAAGAAACGCAATACCGAAGCTGTGGAAACCGCACCCAACCAGATGGTTTCTGCGCGTGTCTCGCAATACACGGCAGCCCGCACGCTACCCCTGGCGGATGTGCGCACCAATGTCCGCGAAAGACTGGTGGCGCAGCGCTCTGCCAGCATGGCCAAGAAAGAGGGAGCGGACAAACTGGCATCGTGGAAGGCCGATCCAGCATCTGCTGCCTTGCCAGCGGCCTCTACCGTGTCCCGCGACCAGCCGCTTGGTGTGCCGCCGCAAATCGTTGAAGCCGCATTGCGTGCCGATGCATCCAAACTCCCGGCATTTGTCGGCGTTGACATGGGATCACAGGGTTACGCCGTAGTGAAAATCAATGCAGTTAAAACACGTGTGGCCCCCAATGAAGCGGCTGCAAAACAGGAGCAAAACCAATATTCGGTGGGCTGGAGCACGGCAGAATCCCAAGCCTACTACAACAGCCTCAAAGAGCGCTACAAAGCCAAAATCATCGTGCCCAAACCGTCTCGCTCGGTCCAGGATGCCTTGGCATCAGCCGTCCAGTAGATTTTTGTGGGGGACAACCGGTATAATCCGAGGCTTCGACGGTGGCTGTAGCTCAGTTGGTAGAGTCCAGGATTGTGATTCCTGTTGTCGTGGGTTCGAGCCCCATCAGCCACCCCAATTGATTCAACCGCGATGCGATATTCAGCCCGCTATCTAAACGATAGTGGGCTTTTTAATTTTGGCGTAATAGAATGGCTCCCATCCTATTTGATCTGCTGACGTGTTGAACCATGGCTACCGGAACTGAAATCATCATTGGCACGCTGCTCATGCTGGGTATTCCGGTTTTGTTTTTTTTGGTTTGGCTGCTCAGGCGCAGCCAACTTCGCCGCCGTGCCGCGCGGGAGATGAAAACCGGCAACCAGATATACAGCCAGTGGCGACGCGGCAGCGCCAACCATCCACTCGATTGACTTTCAACTTTCTTTCGGCGCGGCAACCTTCGCTTGCTTAGGTGGAAGGCCTGGTTTGGGGCAATCGCCAAGCCGCCAACTGCCGCAGGAGCACGGGCAATGTCATGGCTGCGCCGACCAGCGTGGGAATTAGCCCCGGTGCGATCAGCAATAACGCGGCGCATACGCACAGGTACTGCTCCCAGCGCGTCATTTCAACCAGGAAAAATTTGGAGAGCGCTGCTGCCAATACGGTGATGCCCAGGACGCAGCCGGTAAAGGTGATGACAAAGTCGTACCAGTTGAATCCTTTCGCTACCAGCAACAGGGATGGCGAAAAAACAAACACAAACGGCACCAGCACCTTGGCCATACCCAGCCGGAACGCGGTGTTTCCGGTCTTGAACGGGTCGCTGCCAGCCATTCCTGCCGCCGCATAGGCGGCCAAGGCCACCGGCGGCGTGATATCGGCCAAAACGCCGTAATAGAACACAAAAAAGTGGGCCACCAGAGGTTCAACACCCAATTGCACCAAAGTGGGTGCTGCCACCGTCACCATGATGATGTAATTGGCGGTGGTGGGAATGCCGCAACCCATCAAAATGCAGACAGCGCCCGTCATGATCAGGGCACACAGCAGCGTCAACGATTGGGCGGAAGCCAACGCCTCGGGGATCACAGCCATCATGCCTGCGGCCATGGTCTGCGCCGCGCCGGTGATGATGAAGCTGATTTTGAACCCAACTCCCGTGAGCGTCACCACGCCGATCACGATGCCCACGGTGGCCGCAGCCGCGCCGACCGCCAATGCATATTTGGCGCCTGTTTCGAAAGCCTCGACCAAGGCCGCATGGCTTAGCCTGCCTTGGACGCCCACAAACCGGTCCACGGCCACGGCTAAAACAACGCCAATTGCAAACAAGGCCAGTTTGATTTGTAGATTTTGGTTGCCGTAGTCACCAAACGCGATGCCAAGCAGCAGGCCGTGCAACACCAGCATCAGACCCCAGTTCTTTGCTGTGTTCCCCTCGGTGGCAGTCGAGATGCCGACAATCGCGCAGGACGAAATGCCGACAAAAGCGGCTAAGTAAGGTGTCCGGCCCGATGCCAGGATGCTGATCAGAAGAAAAAGGGGAATCAGCGTGGGCCAGCGCATTTTGAAAGAGGTTTTGAGCTTGGGCATTTCCTCCTCAGTCAGGCCACGCAGGCCATAACGTTTGGCCTCAAAGTGCACCTGCATGAAGACGCCAAAAAAATGCATGAAGGCCGGCACCACGGCGGCCGCAATGATGGTTTGGTAGGGCACGTTCAGAAATTCGATCATCAAGAAAGCCGCCGCGCCCAGCACGGGCGGTGTGATCTGGCCGCCGGTTGACGATGCCGCTTCCACAGCCGCCGCAAAATGCCGCTGATATCCCACACGGATCATGGCCGGAATGGTCAACGACCCAACAGTGACGGCATTCGCGACCGATGAGCCGCTGAGCATGCCAAACATCGCCGAGCCAAACACGCTGATCTTGGCCGGCCCGCCCGCGTACCGTCCTGCCACGCTGGCGGCGATATCCAGAAAAAGCTGCCCCAAACCGACACGGGTTGCCAACACCCCAAACAGGACAAAGTGGAAAACATACGTGGCCACAACACCCACCGCGACGCCATAAATCCCCTGGCTCGTCAGGTACTGGTGGTTGATCATTTGGGCCCAACTGGCGCCGGCATGCTGCAACAAACCTGGAAAGATCGGGCCTGCGAGTGCGTAGGCGGTAAAGCCCAACGCGATCAACGGCAGCGGCCAGCCCATGGAGCGGCGCGTTGCTTCAAGCAAGGTGACAAACAGGATGCTGCCAAACACGACGTCGATGTTGCTGGGGTTTCCAACACGAAAAGCCAGGTCGTTGAACACCCACGGGATATACAACACGCTGGCGGCGCAACAGAAGGCCAACAACCAGTCCGCCAGGGGAACGCCACCTGGCGTCAACAGCCTGTTCGCCGGGGCGGCAGCGGCGGCTTTCTTGCTGCCGGCAAACACCAGAAAAATCAAACCCAGGACAAACGCCATGTGAACGCCACGGTGCGTCGTTTCTTGCAGCAAGCCAAAGCCAGCCGTGTAATAGTGAAAACACGACAGAACAATCAGCAGCCATTTGACAAGTTGAAGGGCGGGCGGCACCGTGGGCCGAAAGCGCATTTCCGGGTCAAATTTTTCCTCCAACTCCTGAAGCTTTTTATCATCGGGCAGGGCGGTGGCAGTACTCATGGAGGGTCGTCTTCAATCATTGGGCTTGAAAAACAGAAACGGGCGGAAGAGCCGCCCGTTGTCCGTCACATTGTGGGTAAGCCGGTTTACTTTAAAACGCCTGCTTCTTTATAAAAGCGCTCGGCACCAGGGTGAAACGGAATGCCCGCGCCCATGACGGCATTTTTCAGCGTGATGAGTTTGCCTTTGGCGTGCCCTGCGGCGAGGGTTTTTTGCGTCGCTTCGCTGTACAGCGCTTTGGTGATCTGGTACACGGTCTCGGCATCTGCCTTGGTGCTGGTGACCCACTGCGCGCCGACTGAAAGTGTGTTGACGCCCGCCGTGTCTTTGTAGGTATTGGCGGGCACCGTGTCATTCGCAAAAAACGGGCTGGCCATGCGCAGTCCTTCGGCCTGGGGGCCATCAATCGGCAGCAGCTCTATCCCCGAGCCACTGGTGGCCAGCTCGGAGATCGCCCCGGCCGGCGCGCCGCCCACGAAAAAGAAAGCGTCCAGCGCGCCGTCTTTCATTTTGTCGGCGGCCTGATTGGGTTTGATGTATTCCGGTTTGATGTCCGTTTCCTTAATGCCGTAAGCTGCCAGAATCAGGCGCGCATTGACCAGGGTTCCGGAGCCGGGCTCATCCATCGCCACCCGCTTGCCCTTGAGATCGCCGACGCTTTTGATGCCCGAGCCTTTTTTGACCACCACGTGCACAGTTTCGGGATACAAATTGGCGATCAGGCGCAAATCCGGGATATTGGTTTTGCCTTCAAAAATGCCTGTGCCTTTTTGCGCCCAGGTGGCCACGTCCGACTGGCTGAAACCTGATTCGAGCGAGCCGCCTGCGACGGCATTGACATTGGCCAGCGAGCCGTTCGACGCTTGTGCAGTGGCCACAATTTTCCCTGGCACCGAGACGGCGTTGGCAATCATGCCGCCAATCGGGTAGTAGGTGCCGGCGGTGCCGCCCGTGCCAATTCTGAAAAACTGCTGCGCCTGGGTGGCACCCGAGAAGGCCAACAGGGCCCCCAGCACGAGGGCGATGCGGCTTGCATAAGATGTGACTGTCATGTTTTGCTCCAATTGTGGGAAATGCCGAGAAAAGTAAATGCCACCGGGCGGGGATCACGCGCATTCTGAGTCCAGTGCGACCTTGATGCAGTAGACCATTTTCTGTCGACCAACTCCATAGTAAAAGCCCTAGCTGCGATTGCCCTTAGCCGCGAATTTCGGCAATTTCCGCATCGGTGAAACCGGCTGCCCGCAGTGCAGGCAGGGTGTGTTCACCCAAGCTCGGTGTGGGTGAGGGCGGCGAGCAGGGCGTGCCCGACCAGCGCGTGGGTGTGCGCATGGTGTGCAGCTTTCCTTCGGTGGGGTGGTCGACGAGCGGAAAAAACCCAACCGCGTTCAAGTGCGGGTCGCGCAGCAAATCCTCGGGCGAATTGATCCGCATATTGGGAATGTCGGCTTTGTCGAACAGAATCTGCCACTCTGTGGTCGCCCTGGTCAGCAGCGTGCTGGCGACAAAGGCGTAGACGGCGTCGATGTTCGCAGCTCGCCCTTTCTGGGTGCTGAAGCGTGGATCGCGCGCCAGGTGGTCCGGGTCGCCCACGGCCTGAAAGAAACTCCGCCAGTGTTTGTCGTTGTAGATCAACACACACAGGTAACCGTCCTGTGTGGCGTAGGGCCGCCGGTTTGGCGTGATCAGGCGGGTATAGCCGCATTCGCCAGTGGGCGGCTCAAAACTCAAGCCTCCGAGGTGGTCGCCCAGCACGAACTGCGTCAGCGCCTCAAACATCGGCACCTCCACCATTTGGCCCATCCCGGTTTTTTCTCGGGCGTACAGCGCGGCGGTGACGGCGTACACCGCATGCAGGCCAGTGACGCGGTCGGCCATCGTGACGGGCGCATAACCGGGCTCGGGGCCGCGATAACGCTGCATCAGCCAGGGCACGCCGACTGCGCCCTGGATCAAGTCGTCATACGCGGGTTTGGCGGCGTAGGGGCCTTCCTGGCCAAAACCGACGCAGCTGACGTAGATGATTTTCGGATTGCGCGCACGCACCGTCTCGTAGTCGAGCCCCAGGCGCGCCATGGCCAGGGGGCGCACGTTGGAAATCATCACATCGGCGGTTTCCGCCATACGCAGCAAAGCCTCGACGGCGGCTGGCTTTTTGAGGTCCAGAACCACGCTGCGTTTACCACTGTTGACGTGCAGAAAAATGTGGCCCATGCCGGGATTGCGCATCGGCCCGACCTGGCGCACGTTGTCGCCTTCTGGCGGTTCGATCTTGGTGACTTCAGCGCCCAAAGCAGCCAGGGTCTGTGTGGCCGAGGGGCCCATCAGGACCGCTGTCAAGTCAAGAATTTTGACGCCCGCCAAAGGGCCGGTCGGGGGTGAGATCACGTTTTCGCTGTTGGACATGGGGTGTGCGCAAGGGTGGGATAAAGCTTGGACAAGTAAGGCTCGGCAATCATGTAAGTCTTGCCCCTGGTTTGACCTGCATCGTAAGTCCTTGAAGCATCATTCGCCAAAAGTGATCGGCAAAAAGACCGATCCCATCCGTATTTTCCCTAGTGAAAATTGGGCTGTGGCCCCCAGCGGGAGCGCGTGGCGCGGTGCATCATCGGGGGGTCTTTAAATCCAGTTGGAGTTCACCATGCGTCGCGATATTTTTCTCAAATCCATGGCTGCCATGGCGGCGGCTGCGTCCAGCGGCCTGCCGCTCAGTGCGCAAGCAGCCGCCAACATCAAAATGATGATTCCTGCCAACCCTGGCGGTGGCTGGGACACCACTGGCCGTGCTTTGGCCCGCGCCATGCAAGACGCCAAAGTGGCGGACTCCGTCAACTTCGAAAACAAGGGCGGCGCCGCCGGAGCTTTGGGCTTGGCCCAGTTTGTCAATGCCAGCAAAGGTGATCCCAACGCCATCATGGTGATGGGGGCCGTCATGCTGGGTGGCATCATTACCGGCAAGCCAGCCGTGACCCTGAGCACCTTGACGCCTCTGGCGCGCCTGACCAGTGAATACAACGTGTTTGTGCTGCCGGCCAACTCGCCTTTCAAAACCATGAAAGACGTGATCGAGCAACTCAAGAAAGACCCCGGCAGCGTGAAGTGGGGCGGGGGCTCTCGCGGCTCCACTGAACATATCGCCGCCGCCATGATCGCCCGGGAAGTCGGCGTGGACGCCTCCAAGATCAACTACGTTGCCTTCCGGGGAGGCGGCGAAGCTACAGCGGCCATTTTGGGCGGCAACGTGACGTTGGGCGGCAGCGGCTACAGTGAGTTTTCTGAATACATCACCAGCGGCAAAATGCGGGCGATTGGCGTGACATCGGGCACCCGCCTCAAGGGTGTTGCTGTGCCCACGCTTAAAGAGCAGGGCATCAATGTCGAAATCGGCAATTGGCGCGGCGTCTACGGTGCGCCCGGCATCAATGCAGAACAACGCAGGGCGCTGATCGACCTGGTGGTCAAAGCGACCAAATCCAAGGCATGGGGCGAAGCGCTGGAGAAAAACAACTGGACGAGCGCCCTTCTGACCGGTGCCGAATTCGAGAAATTCGTGGATGACGACTTCGCCGCGTTGCGCGCCACGATGGTCAAGTCCGGCATGGTGTGACGCCTTGAGCGCGCAAACACCTGGGTCTCTCACCCTGCAGACGCTCGTCGCTGCGGGCGTCACGCTGGTGGGGCTTGCCATGGCGGCAGGCGCTGTCGCCATTCCTTCGACAGCCGGTTATGCCGGTGTCGGACCCAACTTCCTGCCCTGGGTCGTGTCGCTGGCGCTGGTGGTGTGTGGCGGATTCATGCTGTACGAGGCCCGCAGCGGCGGTTTTCGGGAGATGGGCAGCGCAGACGATGACGCTTCCGATGCGCAAGCGCCGTATTGGGGCGGTTTTGTATGGATGTCTGCCGGTCTGCTGGTGAACGCCGCGTTGATTACGACCATCGGTTTTGTGCTCAGTTGCACGCTTTGTTTTGTGCTGGCTGCACGCGGTTTGCGCAATGCGACCGGCCAGTCGGGTGGCGGAGCCAAAACCTGGGTGACCGATCTGGTGACGGGTTTGTGTATCGCGTTCCCGGTGTTTTGGATGTTCACCAAATTCCTGGCCATCAATTTGCCGGGCATCACCGGCACGGGCTGGCTCTAAACAGCCCGATTCAGCAGCGGACAAAAAACCACCTCAAACCCATGGACATCTGGAACTCCCTGCTGCAAGGTTTTGCAACCGCTGGCACACCGATTAATTTGATGTGGGCCTTCATCGGCTGCGCCCTGGGCACGGCGGTTGGCGTGTTGCCTGGTATTGGCCCGGCCACGGCGGTGGCCATGCTGCTGCCGATCACGGCCAAGGTCGATGCCACGGCGTCGATGATCTTTTTTGCCGGCATCTATTACGGTGCCATGTATGGCGGCTCGACCACCTCGATTTTGCTCAATACCCCCGGTGAAACTGCCACCATGGTCACCGCCATGGAAGGCAACAAAATGGCCAAAAACGGCCGCGCTGGTGCGGCCCTGGCCACCTCGGCGATTGGCTCTTTTGTCGCGGGCACCATCGCCACGGTGTTGGTGACGCTGTTTGCCCCCTTTGTGGCGGAGCAAGCGGTCAAACTCGGGCCGCCGGAGTATTTCATGCTGATGCTGCTGGCCTTCACCACGGTGAGCGCCGTGTTGGGCCAAAGCACGGTGCGCGGTTTGACGGCGCTTTTTGTCGGCCTCGCGGCAGGCCTGGTCGGCATGGACCAGATCACTGGCCAGGCACGTTACACCGGCGGCGTGCCCGAGTTATTGGACGGCGTTGAAATTGTTCTGGTAGCGGTCGGTTTGTTTGCTGTGGCCGAGGCGTTGCACGCGGTGTTGTTTGAGGGCAAAGTGCGCGAGTCTGAAAACAAGATGAGCCGCGTCACCATGAGCAAGGCAGACTGGAAACGCTCCATTCCCGCCTGGCTGCGCGGCACGGCGATTGGTGCGCCGTTCGGTTGCATTCCGGCCGGCGGCACCGAGATTCCGACTTTCTTGAGTTATGCGACTGAAAAGAAGCTGGCCAAAGGCGAGAACTTGGCCGAATTTGGCGGCAAAGGCGCGATTGAAGGCGTAGCCGGCCCCGAAGCCGCCAACAATGCCACCGTGACGGCGGCGCTGATTCCGCTGTTGACGCTCGGCATTCCAGTCTCCAACACCACAGCGATCCTGCTGGGCGCGTTCCAAAACTACGGCATCCAGCCTGGCCCGCAACTCTTCACCAGTTCGGCCAGCTTGGTCTGGGCGCTCATCGCCTCGCTCTACATCGGCAATGTGATGTTGCTGATCCTGAACCTGCCCCTGGTGGGCCTTTGGGTGAAGCTGCTCAAGGTGCCCAAGCCGCAGCTGTATGCGGGCATTTTGATTTTTGCCACCGTAGGCGCCTACGGCATGCGCCAAAGCGCGTTTGATCTGTTTCTGCTCTACGGCATTGGTGTTTTGGGTTTGATCATGCGGCGCTTCAATTTTCCCACTGCTCCGGTTGTTGTCGGCATGATCCTCGGGCCTCTGGCCGAGGCCCAATTGCGCAACGCCATGTCGATTGGCGAGGGCAGTGCGATGGTCTTCCTGCAACGACCGATGTCGCTGGCTTTGCTGGTGGTAGTGGTCGCCGTGCTGGTGCTGCCGCGCTTGATGAAAAAACGCGGCGTGGTGGTGACATGAAGTTCAAGATGGCCGAGAAATCGCTCTTCGCGATATTGCTGCGCTCGCCGTGGTGGATCAGTTTCGCCCTAGTGGCTGTGTTTGCAGGGGCCTCCAAGGCGCTGCTGCCAGAGCCCTACGTGGTGTACGGCGTGATGGGCGGCTTTCCGTTTCTGGTGATCGGCTGCGTTGCCGCCTGGCGGCAACTCCAGGCGCCCAATCCGAAACAGGTTGAGGCCAGCCTGCAGCAGGCAGCGGCGATGTCCTGGCGCGATTTTTCAGCGGCGATTGAGCGCGCCTTCAGCAGCCAGGGCTACGCCGTCGCCCGCCTGAATGCGGCGGCGGCAGATTTCAAACTTGAAAAAGCCGGCCGCACCACACTCCTGGCGGCCAAACGCTGGAAAGCCGCCAACCCTGGCGTAGAAAGCCTGCGCGAGTTGGTGGCGCTGCGCAACGCGCAGAATGCCGACTTGTGCAGTTTCATCAGTCTTGGCACACTGTCGGATGGTGCCTTGCGTTTTGCCAGAGCGAACCAGGTTGAAGTGGTCGCGCTGACCACCTTGGCGAGTTGGATTGGTTTGAGAAAATAATTTCAGTAGATGTTCATAGAAAAATAAGACATTAGGCCACGTATTTAAAAAAAGTTTTGCTACTAAATGCGATAGATATTTGACTGAATTAAAGTCAATTAAATTTTTTAAATTAAATTAAAATTAAAGAAAGTAAATCAGATGACCAAACTCCTGTTGGATTGCATTTACGAGCACGAAACCAATCGCGCGAACCAGGTCTTCCTGACTCAGCCGATCGGCAACAACCAGGTGATCGACTACACCTGGGGCCAGACGGTTGACCAGGCGCGGCGCATGGCCACGCACCTCAAGAGCCTGGGTTTTCCGGCGGGCGCGCGCATCGGGATGTTGTCGAAAAACTGCGCGCATTTCTTCATGGCCGAGATGGCCATCTGGATGGCCGGTTACACCACCGTGGCGATCTTCCCCACGGAAGGGCCCGACACGGTGAAGTTCGTGCTCGACCACTCCGAGGCCAGCCTCCTGTTTGTAGGCAAGCTTGACACCTGGGACAAGCAGGAAAAAGGCGTTGCGGCCCACCTCCCGCGCATCGTGTTCCCGCTCGGACCCAAAACCACCTACGACACCTGGGACGCCATCATCGGCCGCAGCCAGCCCATGGCTGGCAAACCTGCCCGTGCCGCTGACGACCTGGCCATGCTGATCTACACCTCCGGCTCCACCGGACAGCCCAAGGGCGTGATGCACAGCTTCAAGGGCATCTCCGATGTGTCGGCCCATTTGGTGAGCCGCATGGAAACCAATTTGGGCAAAGGCGTGAGCAACCGCGTGTTGTCGTATTTGCCCTTGGCCCACGTGTTTGAACGCGGCGTGATCGAGTGTTACGCCTACGCCACGGGCAATCTGCACGTGTTTTTTGCCGAGACGCTCGACACCTTTGTGGCCGACCTGAACCGTGCGCGGCCCACCTTGTTCATCTCGGTGCCGCGCCTGTGGCTCAAGTTCATGCAAGGCGTCTCGGCCAAGATGCCGCCCGAGAAACTCAACCGCCTGTTGTCAATCCCCATCATCAAAGGCATCGTTGCCAAAAAAGTGTTGACCACACTCGGACTGGACCAAGTCAAGCTGGCCGGCAGCGGCTCGGCGCCCCTGCCACCCTCGCTGATCGCCTGGTACCGCCGCCTGGGCCTGAACCTGATCGAAGGTTACGGCATGACCGAAGACTTCGCCTATTCCCACACCATGACTGCCGAGCTCAACACCGTGGGTTACGTCGGTGTGCCCTACGACGGTGTGCAATCGCGTCTGGGCGAGGGCAACGAGATCCAGATCAAGTCGCCTGGCAAGATGGTCGGCTACTACAAGCGGCCCGATCTCGACGCCGAAGTTTTCACCGAGGACGGCTTCTTCAAAACCGGCGATCAGGGCGAATACAGCGCCGACGGGCAGCTCAAAATCACGGGCCGCGTCAAGGAATTGTTCAAAACCGCCAAAGGCAAATACGTGGCGCCCGCGCCGATTGAGAACAAACTCAACGCGCATCCGATGATTGAATCGAGCATGGTCTCGGGCGTGGGCCAGGCGGCTTCTTACGCCCTGATCGTGCTGGCCGAAGACCTGCGGCCCAAGTTGAGCGACGCAGCGGTGAAGACGCAAGTCACCGAAGCCATGACCAAACTGCTCAAGGAAACCAATGCGGGCCTGGCCGATTACGAAAAAATGCAGATGATCGTGATCGCCCGCGAGCCATGGAGCATTGACAACGGCTGCCTCACGCCCACGCTGAAAATCAAACGCGCCAAGATCGAAGCCAATGTGGCCCCGACGGTGGACAAATGGTTTGACGCGAAAGACAAAGTGCTGTGGGTTTGATTCAAATCGCTGTGATGAAGCAATGCAAATCATACCCAATTTAGGTTTGATTTGCGTCAAAATCCGGTTCCTGCCCGGGATTTATAAAAAAATCGAGGCTTGACCCACGTAAAATATAGATAGTTTGCTACTATTATAGTAGCATATCAATTGCCCGCTATGCGCTTCAGATCCCGTTGACTGCCTCCCAACCCACATCGCCACACGGCGCCGCCAGCACGCCTCACCCGCTGCCGCGCGATGCCCAGAGCATCCTGGAACTGGCCGCGCGTTCCATGTTCGAAGTGTTTGCCAAGGCCAGCCAGGGCATGTTTCTGGTGGACAAAAGCGGGCATATTGTGTGGGTCAATGAAGGGTACCAGCGCTTTTTGCCAGCCTTGGGGTTCTCCTCGGTCGACCAGTTTGTCGGGCACCTGGTGGAAGAGGTCATCCCGAATACACAAATGCGCCGCGTGTTGGACACGGGCGAAGCGATTCTGGTCGACTTGTTGACCAACAAAGCAGGCACTTTTGTGGTCAGCCGCATCCCGCTGTTTGACGAGGCCAACGCGGTGATCGGGGCGATTGGCATCGTGTTGTTTGACCACCCTGAAACCACGCTGCAACCGCTGATCAGCAAATTCGCACTCCTGCAACGTGACTTGGACGAGGCGCGCCGCGCGCTCGCCCGGGAGCGCAATAACCCGCTCTTGGGTGCCACGCCAGGGCAGCGCCGCGCCAAATATACCTTCGCCAGTTTCATCGGCACCAGCCCCGCTGCGCTGGAGATCAAACGCCAGGCACGGCGGGCGGCTTTGTCTGGCAGCCCGGTGCTACTTTTGGGTGAGACCGGCACCGGCAAGGAACTGCTGGCGCACGCCATTCACGCCGCCTCCAAAAGCGCCAGCGGGCCGTTGATCAGCATCAACATCGCCGCTGTGCCAGACACACTTCTGGAGGCTGAATTTTTCGGTGTCGCCGCAGGTGCGTTCACCGGCGCTGACCGCAAGGGGCGCGATGGCAAATTCAAGCTGGCCGATGGTGGCACTTTGTTTCTCGACGAGATTGGCGATATGCCGCTGGCCCTGCAAGCCAAACTGCTGCGCGCCTTGCAAGAGGGCGAAATCGAACCGCTGGGCTCCAACAAAGTGGTCGCTTTTGACGCCCGCGTGATCGCCGCCACCTCGCGTGACCTCGCAGCGCTGGTGCGCGCCGGGCAGTTCCGCGAAGACCTGTTTTACCGGCTCAATGTGTTGCCGCTGCGTGTGCCGCCCCTGCGCGAGCGCCGGGCCGACATCGCGGCGCTGGTCGAGGTGTTGACCGAAGATATGGCACTGCACAGCGGATCGGCGCAGATTGAGCTGACAGCCGACGCGCTGGCGCTGCTGATGGCGCAGCACTGGCGCGGCAATATCCGCGAGCTGCGCAACGTGCTCGAGCAATCCGCGATGCAGGGGGACTCGGCCACCGTTGATGCCGCGCTAGTGGAGGCGGTGTTGGGTGAATCCGGGGTTGCGCCGGTGATGCGGGCGGCGTCGCTGACGGCGGGAAACCCAGGAGCACCCAGTACGCTGTTCTCTGCCTCAGGCGCGATGCGGCATCGCAGCGTATCCGCTGGCCCTGTTGTCGGCGCGAATGACGAACTGAGCGCTGCGGCGCTCGACCTCAGTCTCACTCTTACTCGTCCCTTGAGCCAACAGATCGCTGAACTGGAGCACCAAGCCATTGCAGCGGCCATGAAGGCCACGCAGGGCAATAAATTGGCCACGTCACGGCTTTTGGGCATTTCACGCGCAACGCTGTATGAGCGTCTGGAAAACCCTGTTTGAGGAAAATGCATATGCATGAAAATTATGCATTTAATTTGCATAAAATTCAGACACTAGGGTTCGCCCTGTACGGGAGAGTTCAATAAAATCATAGAGCTAGGATCGGCAGACACTGTTTAACGCAAGTCAAACACGCTGGCACGATCTGTGCATTATTCTGTTCAACTTTCAGTCAAAAGGTCGAATGCTTGGCCAGCCATCACACGAGGAGATGTTTCATGTTTCAAAGAAATCCAATGGCCTTGTCCGCCGCCGCATTGGCATTGGCCATGCTTATGCCGGGCGCAGTGCTGGCGCAATCCAAGGCGGCGCCATCCAAAGAGATCAAGATCGCGCACATTTACAGCAAGACCGGTCCGCTGGAAGCCTACGGTAAACAAACCGCCACTGGCTTCATGATGGGGCTCGACTACGCTACCGGCGGCACGATGATGATTGCCGGCAAGAAACTGGTGGTGGTTGAGAAGGACGACCAGGGCAAGCCCGACCTGGGCAAGTCGCTCTTGGCTGCCTCGTACTCGGATGACAAGGCCGATCTGGCCGTGGGCCCAACGTCTTCCGGCGTGGCGCTGGCCATGTTGCCGGTAGCCGAAGAATACAAAAAAATCCTGTTGGTTGAGCCTGCAGTGGCCGATTCGATCACCGGCGACAAGTGGAACAAATACATTTTCCGCACCGGCCGCAACAGCTCGCAGGACGCGATCTCCAACGCCGTGGCCCAAGACAAGGCGGGCACCTCGATCGCCACACTCGCGCAAGACTATGCCTTTGGCCGCGACGGCGTCAAAGCCTTCAAGGAGTCGGTTAAAAACGCCAAGATCGTGCATGAAGAATTCCTGCCGACTACCACGACAGACTTCACCGCAGGTGCCCAGCGCATCATTGACAAACTCAAAGATCTGCCAGGGCGCAAAGTGATCTGGATCATCTGGGCCGGCGGCGGTGGCAACCCCTTCAAGATTGCCGACCTCGACTTGAAACGTTACAACATCGAGATCGCCACTGGCGGCAACATCCTGCCCGCGATGGTGGCCTACAAGCAGTTCCCCGGCATGGAAGGCGCCACGTATTACTACTTCGGCATGCCGAAAAACCCCACCAACGAGGCCATGGTGGCACGCCATTACAGCCAGTTCAAATCGCCGCCAGACTTTTTTACGGCAGGCGGTTTCTCGGCGGCGATGGCGGTGGTGGCAGCGCTGAAGAAATCCAACGGCGACGCATCGGCCAACACGCTGATCAAAACCATGGAAGGCATGAGTTTTGACACGCCCAAGGGCAAGATGACTTTCCGCAAAGAAGACCACCAGGCGATGCAGAGCATGTACCACTTCAAGATCAAGGTGGACCCGGCATTTGCCTGGGGTGTGCCTGAACTGGTGCGCGAGATCAAGGCCGAAGAGATGAACGTGCCGATCAGAAACAAGCGTTAGTTGAGTGCTTGAGACCAAGGGGCTGACGGTTCGGTT
>JANLYO010000028.1:0-6057 GCA_031365665.1 Rhodoferax sp.
CTTCACCCCTACGCGGCCACCATAAGTCAGCCGGGAATCTGCCGGGTTTTCTGATTCGTATTCGGCAACGATGAAAACCGGGTTGAAATTTTCATCCCGGGAAGCGATGGGCTGGGTGAAAAACAGGGTACCGAGCGCAAAGTCGATCTGGTAGTCAAGGTAGCGCGTCAAGGTACGCGTGCTGACGACGACCTCGGGCCGGAAACGGTCACGCACCTCAATGCTCAATTTGTCGGAGTTCACCACGATGTCGCGGTTGGTCAGGCGGTAGAGGCCGGAGGTGCCGTCGCCCTGGATTTCATCTTTGCGGAAGCTCTGCGCCGTCTGGCTGGCGAAGACACTGTAGGAAAATCGTTCGCCCTTGTATTCGGATTTGAGACCGTTGAGGGTGCGGCTGTAGCGCCCCAACTCGGTCACTGTCAGGCCGGTGTCAAAGTCGCCAAAAAGCGCATAGAACTGCTGCTTTTCTATTTTCAGGTACAGCTTGCTGACACTGGCTGCATCAAATTGCGGCTGGCTCGCGTCAGCGTACAGGGTGTAGAACTGGTTCGGATCGATAGCCTGCTTGAGCGCCTTGTTGCCTGTGTTGTTGGCGCCCTTGGCTGTGTCGTAGGCCACCGTAAGCAAGTATTCACCCTTGATCTGCCCCTTGCCGTAGAAGGCCACGCGGTTCTGGTCAAACAGCTTGTCATCGGCGCCAGCGGCGTTGAGGCTTTCCATGTTGCCGCTCAGGCCTTTGAAGCCAACCGTGCCTTCGGCAAAACCGACCAGCACCCATTCGCGCAGATCAGGGGTGAGCCAAGCCCTGATTTCCTGGATGCGGCCATTGTTGCCAAAGTCGAACTTCAGCACCACCTCGCCCGCCTGGGTGGTCGGTTGCAGCGCAATCAGCGCTACGCCGTCTTCGCCGATCTCGTAGTGGGCCTTGGCGCCCAGGTTGCCCGTCAGCGGCTCGCGCTGGATTGCTTCTGCCTGATCCAGCGACAGATAGGGCGCGGCAATCTGGAACTCGCCACCCGCGCCGCGCCGCGCCGGTTGGCCCTCTTTGTCCAGCATGCGCACTGCGATGGTGGGGGGGGTGCGGCCATCGGCCGTCAGGCTTGAGCGTTTGGCGTCAAACACGGCGGTGGCCGTCGCAACTGCGTAATGGATGGTGCGCACCTCGCTCAGCACGGCATTACCCTGCGGATCGCGCACGGTGACTTCCAGCCGGTTTGCGCCCTGGCGCAGGTCGACCGCGCGCCAGTTTGACAGCGCCAGCGTGCCGTTGGCGTTCGTCGTCGCGCCTTCAAAACGCAACGCGTTGACAGGCTCGCCGTTGACGCTGAGCTCTACCCGATGTTGGGCATCATGTTTGACCGCGACTTTCACGACGGGCAATGCCGGCGCAAAACCGGCCTGGGGATGCAGCCACTCGGCGCCGGGGCCGGCTGCTGCAATCCACTTGTCGTCGTACGGCAGCTGCTCCACCAATTGCACGGTGGCGCGAGCGGGGGAGGCGGCTGGTGCAGGCCGAGAAAGCGGCCCAACACCAGCCGATGGCGTAGCGGACACCGCTGGCAGGGCGATGGGTGCGCACTGCGCAGCGTGATTGGCCCCAGCCTTGAGCATGAGTGGTGGCAGGCCTTGGGCTGGCTGGTCAACGGGCTGTACTTGTACCTTGAGGGCCATATCTGCCGCTGGCATCTGTTCCAGCTCAAACTCCAGCAGATGTTTCCACTGCCCTGGATGCGCGCCAAGCCGTGCCACCAAATAGCCGTCACCCAGACTGGCGGACGGGTACGGCTGCCCATCGAGTGTGACGCTGTTGGCAACAACTTTGACGCCACCGGGCAACATCATGGTGGCACTGACGGCCTGGTTCGCCACGCCAGCGCCAAGATTCACCCGAACCGACTTGCCCTGCACCCGCATCTGCTGGTTCAGGCAACTGGCCACTTTCTTGAAACGGAAGTCAGCGCGCCAGAGGGTGCCGCCGCGCACATTGACAAACTGCGAGAAGTTGCGACCGCTGGTGCGGGTGTTTTGCTCGCAGGCCTGCAACTCATAGGTCTTGGGCAGGCTGGTCTCGTCCAACTGCACTACGTGGGTGTCGGGACGGATGTTGTCGGCATGCCAGCGGCCTTCCGAGTCGGTCACGATGTAGGTGCCGTCTTGCAGGATCACCCGCACGTCTTTGAGCCCCAGGGGCTCGCGGTCGGGTGTTTTCGCTGCGTCGGTGTCGTTGTTGTCACAGGAATCAACCAAGGTGACCCGCCCCGCCAAAATGGCCGTGCTCCGGTTGAGGTCTTCGCGCACCATCACGCTGGCACGCGCCACGTTGGAGCGTATGCCGCCCAGCGCCTGCGCGGTGTTTTCAGCCAGGCCAATCTGCGCCCCGGCATTCACGGCGGCCACATAACGCACAGCCACCGTGGCGCTGCCGACCAGCGCGCCCAGGCTGAACGTCAGTCCACGCCCGTCGGCGCTGACCAGCGGGTCTACCAGCACTGCGGTATCCAGCCGTGCTGACCCAGTTTGATAACGAAAGCCCAAAGGCAGTCGATCCGCGATTCGCAGAGACGCAATCGCAAGCGTGCCACCATTGGTGATGGAGAGGGTGTAGGGCACAAAATCGCCAACGGCCACTGTGGCTTTGCCCGCGCTCTTGGTGATTTGCACACTGCCACCAGCGGCAGGATCCAGTGGAATGTCGATTTGTATATCCGGCCCAGCCGCCAGCGTGAAGTTTTGGCCCCGTGAACCTGCAACCAGGACAAAAGGCGCACCGGCCAGTGTCTGTAATGTGGCATCTGCTACGGTGGAGGGGAAAGCGTAGGCACCGGGCGGCACAATCTGGAATCGGTAGGTGCCTGCCGCCATGCGCGGGAACTGGTAACGGCCCGGCCCAAAGTTATACACCTCGCCCCCCGAGTCGGTCACCGTGCTGCCGCTGATAACGGTCGATGGAAAGACGCTGACACCATCATTTCCGATCACTGGGGCCGGCAGGCCGGTGGCAGTATTGATGACGGCGATCTGTGCGCCATTGACCGGCAAGCCAGTCACCGAGTCAAAAACCAGCCCAAAAGGGTCTACCAACGCGGCATCGGAAATGATCGTATTGCCGCCAACGCCGTCTCTGTAACTGGCTGTGATGCTTACATTGCTGCTGATATTCAACAGGCAGTTGTTCGCTAAGACGGGGGCATTCACGGTCTGGATGAAACCGACGAATACTCCTGTGGACGGACCGGTTTCCGTCAGCGTTAAGACTTCGCTGTCGCCGCCGCTGGTGGTTACCGTCGTGATGATGGTTTCCGCCAACAGGGCATTTTTGTTTTGGTCGTAGTCGGTGATGCGGATAAACACCGGGTCGCCACGCGCATACACCTCGGCCTGCCCCAGAGGTTTCGCGCCAGGCAAGGCCTGCACGCCGAAGCCAGGAACAATCGGGTTGGGCAAGGTCGCGGCATTGCACTGCGTTGGTGAAACGACGACAGCTGTAGAACCCGCACCTGGCGCATACCGCAGCAGCTCAATGGTCGCCGGCGATTGGGCTGCGGTGGTCACAGTGACTGAACCGGTGGCAACCACAGTAGCCGAGCCCACGTCGAACGTTGCACTGGCGGTGTTGGTGATTGCTGTGGATGCGGGGGTGGCCGCCCACACGACGACAGACTGGCAACACAGGACTGCCAGCGACAGTCCGAAGACAAGGTTTCCGGAGCTTATAGCCTTGTCACGCGCACACACAGCAAGCCCGCTGCGTATGCGCGTGACAAGACCGGCTGGCGCGGCAAGCCGCGACAACCAGTCTGGCCCTGAAGCCGTGCGCAGGAAAACCCGCGCGCGGCTCAGGATGAGAAACACCCAATCAAGCACAAAGTGCTTGACTAGTTGATGGTCACGTTGAAGGTGATCGTGGCTGTCTCGCCCGCCTTGATTTCACCTGCAGCATAGGCGCCGGTGCCACCTGCCGGCAGCGCCGTCAGGAAGTCGATGGTGACAACCTGACCGGCTATGGTTGCGCCGTCTGCGTCAGATGCGCCTGTCATGAATCCCGTACCGCCAGCGCCCCCCAGCGGACGCACCGCCGGTGCCACGCTGTAAACGATCTTGAAGCCACGCCCGGCCAGGCTTTCGGGCGCACCACCCGCGCTGGAACAGGTTGCAGCGCTCGCTGGCACGACCAGATTGGCGTCGTGCGTGGTGGTATTGATCAGGGTGTCGCCAATCGACGTCAAGATCGCCGAAGACGTGCCGGAGTTGACCACCGTGACCGTCCAGCGCACCATCGCGCCCGGAATGTTTTTCGGGGCAACAGTGCCATTGAACGGATCGCACAGCAGGGTCGAGGTTTTGCTCACGGTGAGAATCGGCGCCAGCATGCGGTACGCTGATCGCGCGACGGCTGTCGCATCCCTGGCCGCGCTGGCTCCGACAAAGTTGAGTTCCACCGTGGCGGCATCTGCAAACACGATATCCACCCCTGCCGTGTCAACAGCACTTTGCACTACCGGCGTATTGGTGTTGTTCGTGGCAGTGACTGCCGTCAACGTGATGTTGGCTTGCGACCCTGGCGCGCCGGCACCAGGGGCGGTGGCAACCACAAACAATGTCACCGATGCATCTGCGGCCAGCGTGGGGATGTTGTTTGCTGTCACAGCCACGTCCGTGCCGACATCATAGACACCGTTGCCATTGGTGTCAAAGAAGATGCCGGTAACTGTGACGTCAACGCTGTCAGCCGTGCCCGCGATGACACCCCCAGCAAAATTCGCGGCGGTCAGGTTGTAGCCTTGTGCCGAATTGCCGGTGTTCGTCAGTGTGAACTTGGTGGCGTTGTTGATCGAGTTCAGCGTCATCGTGGTGACGGCGCCGGTCGCTTCAACGAGCGTCAAGTTGATTTTGTTGTCGACCACAAAGGTAGTGGCCGTGCCTGCACCGGCCGTGTTGCCGGCGAGAGACGAGCCGATGGCGGCCTGCCCAACGCCGCCGACCGAGTAGCTCAGCGTTGCCAGATTGCTGATGGTGGCCCCGGCGGCGGTTCCCGCTGCTGTGGCTGCACCTCCCCAGAGGAGGGAGCCGACCAGCGTCAGGGCCGAGAGAGCGGCCCCAAAGCGCCTGCGGTGAATGGGTGATGGAGATTTCATTTTGTCTGTCCTTTTGAAAATGCGTTAAAGAAAATAAACCGGGTTGCAAATTGCTGGCGGCCTTCAGGTGGCCCACAACTTTCGGGCAATCTGCAGCCCTCAGGTGGTCCATGCCCCGACCTGGGGCTGCGTATCCAGGGCGGGTGGAGAAGGGAACAGAGACTCGACGCGATGGTCGTGCCCCACTTCCCTGTGAAAAATTTGAAATGCAGTCGCATGGCAGTGCTAATTGATCACCGCGCGAAACCCGGCCACTTCCGCTTTACCGGGTGGCAGATCGCCTTTGTAGCTCCAGCGGATCGCGGCGTAGTCAGCGGCCGTGGCTGCGACTTCCTTGCCGTCCTTGCCCTTGACCCTGAGCTTGTCCGGCGTTGCGAAGGTCTTGCCGTCGACCGAGTAGCTGATGTCCGTATTGGCGCCGTAGACGCTGCCCGCCACCAGTGTCGTATTCGCCGGAACCGGGTTGTTGATGACAATATTGGCAGCGGGCCGGGTGCTTATGTTTTTAAAGGTGGTGGTGTAGATCACTTCAGTGCCAGGAACCGCTGTGGCAACCGGGACGCGCTTGCGCTCGATCTTGCCTTGGGCATCCTTGGTTTCCATTTCAACTTCAGCGATGTTTTTCAACTCAATCGTGCCCGCCTGCTGGGCCTGTGCCGCAGAAAGCACAACTGCCGTGGCGAGGCAAACGGCAAGAATCCTGCCGGACAGGGAAAGGAAAATTGGCTTGTTCATGGTGGCTCCTTTAAGTTAAGAAAACGAGGTTTGGGTTAATTGACCGTGACCTGGAACTCGATGGTGTGGCTGGCGGGCGACACGGTGTTGCCGAACCTCGCGCTGATGGTGCGAGTCGCGACGCCGTAGTCGGCGTCGTCAGCATCAAGATCAATGGCGTGGGCCGGACAGATGCGATCGATGCTGA
>JANLYO010000032.1:0-24232 GCA_031365665.1 Rhodoferax sp.
CTTGACGGTGTTGATCTCGCCGTTGTGCGCCACATAGCGGTAGGGGTGCGCCAGTGGCCACTCGGGGAAGGTGTTGGTACTGAAGCGCTGGTGCACCAGGCCTAAAGCCGAAACGCAGCGCACATCTTCCAAATCACGGAAGTAAACACCAACTTGGTCAGCCAGCAGCAGCCCTTTGTAGACCACTGTGCGGCTGCTCATGCTGGGCACGTAATACTCTTTGCTGTGTTTGAGTTTGAGGTTTTGAATGGCGGCGCTGGCAGTTTTGCGGATCACGTACAGCTTGCGCTCCAGCGCGTCTTGAACAATGATGTCATTGCCGCGGCCAATGAAGATCTGGCGCAATATCGGCTCTTTGGCGCGCACCGTGGGCGACATCGGCATGTCGTGGTTGACCGGCACATCACGCCAGCCCAAAAGCACCTGGCCTTCGGTTTTGACGGCACGCTCCAGCTCTTGCTCGCAGGCCAGGCGGCTGGCGTGCTCCTTGGGCAAAAAGACCATGCCCACGCCGTATTCACCCGGGGGTGGCAGCGTGACACCGCGTTTGCCCGAAGGGCCCACGCCGTTTTCTGCCATCTCTTCACGGTACAAGGCGTCGGGTAATTGGATCAAAATGCCCGCGCCGTCGCCCATTAGTTTGTCGGCCCCAACGGCACCCCGGTGGTCGAGGTTCTCCAGAATCTTCAGCGCGTTTTTGACGATGTCATGGCTCTTGTGGCCTTTGATGTGCGCCACAAAACCCACGCCGCACGCGTCGTGCTCCTGGTCAGATGAATATAGCCCGTGTTGTTGGAGATGGGCGATCTCTGCAGCCGTGGTCGACATGGTGCACTCCTGAAATTCCGAGGGGGAGGAGAATTTTAGTGCAGCGCAACATCGATTTCAAACAAATTAATTGGGGTCAGATTCCAATTAATTGTTGAATTTTTTTATCAACAATTAATTAGGGACATATCAAAAAGATGAGCACATAATTATTGCCTATAGATGACAAATAGCTCATTTTTCAGTTTGTTTTGGCGGTAAGTTCGGTCGCCCCGCACCCGCCTTTGACACCCGCCGCTGTGTCTGAAGTTGCAATTTTTTGACAAAGTCAGCTTCTCCCAGCGCCCAGCCACGCAGGGCCGACTGCGTGATCTCCCGCTTTTGCCCGTCTGAAATGCCGGCCCGCACCAAGTCAACATAGGCCGCCTCGCGCGAAAACGGCGTGTTGCCAAGCTGCCAGATCAGCGGATGGGGCGTGACCAGCGGATCAACCCGCAAGCCCGCGTAGTGGCCGTAGCTCGACCAGGCGTGCTCCTCGGGTGAGGACGCGATGCCGGCGCGCACCGGGTTCAGGTCGATGTAGGCCATGCAGGCCAAAAGGTACCGATCAGTCTGGATCAGCGTCGATTTATAGCGCCCCTCCCACAGCGTGCCCGAGCGGCCATGCGCGTCGTTGAACAAACGCACGTAACGCCGCCCCACCGCCTGCATCAGGCTGGGCAAACCGTCCACTGTTTGCGGCGTGGCCAGCAGGTGGAAATGGTTGCCCATCAGCACGTAGGCGTGAATGGCAACGTCGAATTTTTCAGCGTTTTGGGTAATGAGATCCAGCAGAAATTGCCGGTCACCGCTCGACACAAAAATGTCTTGCCGGTTGTTGCCGCGCTGGATCACGTGGTGCGGGTAGCCGGGCAGTGTCAAACGCGGGAGGCGGGCCATGAGGAAGCGTTTTGCAAAACGCCGGGAATTGAGATGAATTCCGCATCATGATAATTGGGTTCTGACCCCAATTAATTTGCAATGAGAAACGATTCCTCAATTTGCTATTTTATAAATAGCAAACTATCCATTAAATACGAGGCCTGGAGGCTCAGAAATTTTTCAAATGTTCGTTTCGAAGCAAAAAGGGCAAAATCATACCTAAATTGGGTATGATTTTGCCCTTCGATGGCACTTCGTCAGGAGGCGCCGGGGAACTGCGGGAGTTTTAATTCGTGATGTTCAATTCTTGTTCAAGAGGCCGCCCAGCATGCCCATCAGGTCGCCAGAGTTGCCCAGCCCGCCAGCGGGCGCTTGCCCGTGGGGCGTGAGTTTATCGATGATGCCGGGCAGCATTTGAGCCAGTGAACCGGCTGCGTCGCCTTGGCTCATGCCGAGTTTGGAGGCCAATTGGCCCATCATGTCGCCGCCCAGCACATTGCTGAGTTGGTCGCCGGAAATCGACGTGTTTTCACCGGCGCCCACCCAGGATTTGGCTGCATCACCCAAGCCGGCCTGGTTGAATTTCTCCAGCAGGCCGCCCAATCCACCGTGTTGGCTGTCATTGCCCAACATGCCTGCGATGACCGGAAGCAGGGCCGCCAGCCCGCCCGCGCCACCCAGCCCGCCCAGCATGCCGCCCAAGCCGCCTTGCTGGGGTTGTTGCTGCTGCTGTCCGCCCAGCATCGCGCCAGCAGCGCCTATCACTTGATCGAGTAAGCCCATCGTGACCTCCTGAAGTAGAAATGTAAAAAAACCCGCTACCGGCGCGGCAAGATATGGATTAAACCACCGAAGGGGGCGGTGGCAATTTGAAGCGGGTGCGCAGCAACTCTTCGAGGCCAAACTCACCCAAAATGGCGGCCAAACGCTCGGCCGCCGCACGCTTTTTGTAACCGGTGTAACGCGCCAGAATCAATTCATTTTTGAGGCTGTGCTCCCACCCCACGAGCTCCGTCACCGTCACTTGGTAGCCACTGGCTTCGAGGTACAGACAACGCAGCACGTTGGTGATCTGGCTGCCCATCTCCCGCGTGTGCAGGGGGTGGCGCCAAAGCTCGGCCAAGGGCGTGCGCGCCAGGCTCAATGCTTTTGAGCCGCCCAGCACCCGCGCCACTTCGGCTTGGCAACACGGCACCAACACCATGAATTTGGCACGTTTTTGCAGGCCGAAGGCGATGGCGTCGTCGGTCGCGGTGTCGCAGGCGTGCAAGGCGGTCACGATGTCGATGCCATCTGGCATCTGGGCTGAAAGAGCCGACTCTGCCACGCTTTGGTTGAGAAACGACATGCGTGCAAAACCCAGGCGCTGGGCCAATGCCTGCGATTTCACGACCAGTTCGGCGCGTGATTCGATGCCATAGATGCGGCCACCCGCCTTTGCGACGCCCGCATCGCCAGACGCCGTCTGGGCCTTGAAAAACAGGTCGTACAGGATGAACCCAAGGTAGGATTTGCCCGCGCCGTGGTCCGCCAAAGTCGCGTTCGCACCCGCATCGGGCAGCTCCAACAGCAGTTTTTCGATGAACTGGTAGAGGTGGTACACCTGTTTGAGTTTGCGCCGCGAATCCTGGTTGAGTTTGCCTTCGCGGGTCAAAATGTGAAGCTCTTTGAGCAGCTCAATCGACTGGCCAGGGCGGATTTCGGGTGGCAGCGGTGAATTCTGCGGCAAAGGTGAGTTCAGCGGCTCGGAAAACTTTCGCTGCGCGGGCGCTTTCACTTTCATGCTTGCATCATCCCCTCAAAGTGCCGCCCACGCCCAAGGCGGCCCAACCGGCCAAGCCCAAGGCCCTCAGAGTGGCCATGTTTTTGCCATAAATCGCCTCCGCTTCTGGAAAGGCCTCAACCGCTCTGGCCACGCTGTCTTCGCGCAGCAGATGCAGCGTCGGGTACGGGGCGCGGTTGGTGAAATGGCCCAGGTCGCCCGCCGGCGCATCGGCAAATTCATAGTGCGGGTGGAAACTGGCGATTTGCAGGACGCCGGTCAGGCCCAGATCGTCGAGAACTTGATCCGCCTGATCCAAAAACACGTTGAAATCCAGAAACTCAGCCAGGCATCCGGGCGCGATCAGCAGCGTGGTATCGCAGATTTCTGCGTCAACAGCGTGCAGGTTTTTCATCTCCAAGGCCAGATCGGCCAGCAGCGCTTCAGGCGAGCGGGCTTGGCTGACGGCATAGTGAATTTGCCCTTTGACATGGACCGCCTTGGCAAACGGGCACAGGTTCAGGCCGATCACGGCGCGCTCCAGCCAGCGCTGGGTGTCGGCGACGAAGGTTTTGTCGTCGGCCCTGGAAGACGCTTCAAGATGCAGAAGGGGTGATGGGGTCATCGGCATACCTGGTATTGCACCATGAGCGCGACATCACAGCGGCGATCCGCCTAAGAACCCAGCAAGCGCGACACTTTGCGCGTCAGCGTCAAGCCCATCACGGCACACAGGCCGGTGACGGCCCAAGTCCAATGCCACCCCCCCGTCTGGCTCGCCACCCAGGCCACGGCGGGCGGGCCGAAGAATTGGCCGAACGATGACCATTGCAACATCGAGCCCACGGTCGTCGCCACCGTGCCTTCACTGGGCGCCAGGCGCACCGCCAGCGCAAACAGTGTGCCAGGAACGATGCCGGCCACGGTCGAAAACACCAAAATCGCGCCATACCGCAGTACGCTCAAGGCCGGGCCACCCAGCCACGCAGAGAAGTCTGCGTAGGCCAGCACGGTCGTCAAGGCCATCACAGAAAAGCCGCCGTAGAGCAAAGCGGGCGCGGACCGGCCGGCCGCCAGGAGACGCCCCGCCATCAGGTTGCCGATGATGTTGACGCCCGCCGCTGTGGCCGTTAAAACCGCCGCTGAGCCAGGCGCAATCTGCGCCTGCGCGTACAGCGTCGGCAAAAAGCCGATCACAGCGAGCCATTGGCTGGAATACACGGCAAAACACAGCGATACCAGCCAGGGGCCAGGGCTGGACAGCGTCAGGCGCAGGCGCGGGATGAGGTTTTCAACAGAGGGGTTGGCAAGCGCTTGCGCAGGGTCTGCGGGCACCAGCTTCCAAACCGCCAGGCCCACCACGAGCGACAAAAAAGCCAACACCAGCCACAACATCTGCCAACCCGCAAAAAGTATGACAAATGGCCCACCCAACAAAGCCAGCGCGGTGGCAAACGGCATGTAGGAACTCCAAATGCCGAGCAAGCCGCCCAATCGGTCCGCGCTGACCAGCCGCCGAATCAGCCCCGGTGCGGGTGCACTGACCAGCAAGAACCCAAAACCTTCAAGCGCCCGGGACGCCAACAACACACCCGTCGAGCTGGAGTTGCTGGCCAGCACCGAAGCCGCACACAACACAGCAAGCCCGGCCAACACGCTGCGTCTTGCACCGTAGCGATCCGCCATCAAGCCGATGGCCAGGCCCAGCGTCATGCCGGCCAACTGCACGGCCGAGAGCAAAAAGCCCGCCTCCACCAGGCTCAAACCGAGTTCACGCTGAATCACCGGCAGGGCGGGAATCAGTTTGGCCATGTGCAGCGCCGCGCTCACCCCCGCCAGGATCACCACATGGGCGGGATCCAGCAGTGAAAAGCGGCCTCGATCGCTGCGCAAGCCGGCAGACTCGGCCATCACGGCAACAATCGTACGCCGCCGAGCCGCTCGTGTTCACGCGAGGCCATGCGGTCGGTCATGCCGGCAATGTAGTCCGCCACGACCCGCGCGCTCAGGCGGGCGGAGTGGCCGGTCTCCTGCGCCAGACGAACGCGTTCCACATAGTCGGCTTGCATTTCTTGCGGCGCGGCAACGTAGGCAGCATACAGTTCACGCACGACTTGACGGGCCAGGCCGGTGGTTTGCAGGACCTGGGGATGCCGGTACAGGTTGTGCATCAAAAACTGCTTGAGCCGGGTCGATCCTTCCCGCATCGCCGCGCTGAAACGCACCAATGGCGGCAGCAGGCGGATGTCGTCCGCGCTGTTGGCGCCACACGCCACCAGCTTCTCGCGCGTCGCGGCGATCACGTCATACACCTGGCTGCTGAGCATGCGCCGGATGGCCTCGAACAAAAGCCGTCGTGGCGCGGGGTTCGACCCCAAATGCGGAAAATCTGCCAAGGTCTGCTGGCGATGGTGCTCAAACAGCGGCACCTCTTCGAGCTGCTTCATGCTGATGAGGCCAGAGCGCACGCCATCGTCAATGTCGTGCGCGTTGTACGCGATCTCATCGGCCAGATTGCACAACTGGGCCTCCAGGCTCGGCTGGGTGTGCGCGAGGAAACGGCTGGCCACCCCACCCTTGAACTCGCCTGCGCCGCGCTGCATGGCCTCGGCGTTGGCGCTCCAACTGGCGAGCTCCTCGGCTTCGAGCCATTCGGCGTTGGCGCGGCTGCAGTGCTTCAAAACGCCTTCACGTGTTTCAAAACTCAGGTTCAGGCCGTCGAATTGTGGGTAACGCTGCTCCAGTTGGTCCACCACCCGCAGGCTTTGCAGGTTGTGCTCAAAACCACCGTGGTTTTTCATGCAGTCGTTCAGGGCGTCCTGCCCGGCGTGCCCAAAAGGCGTATGCCCGAGGTCGTGCGCCAGGGCGATGGCTTCCACCAGGTCTTCGTTGAGTTGCAGGCTGCGCGCAATCGAGCGGCCCAGTTGCGCCACCTCCAGCGAATGCGTCAGCCGCGTGCGGAACAGATCGCCTTCATGGTTCAAAAACACCTGGGTCTTGTAAACCAGGCGGCGAAACGCGGTGGAGTGGATGATACGGTCGCGATCCCGCTGGAACGCGGTGCGTGTCGGGGCGTCGGGTTCTGGAAATCGCCTGCCCCGCGACAGTGCGGGGTCACAGGCGAAGGCGGCAAGCGGTGTCAGGATGCCCAATCGGTCAATGCAGCGCGCGCCGCAGTTTACGGCTTCAACGGAGCGGCACGGGTCGTGTCGTACCCGGAGCCGCCGAAATCGGTGGGCTCAAAACCTGCTTCATCGGTCTTGGTTTCTTCAAACTTGGGTTGGGCTGGCGGCCGTGCTGACGCTGGTTTGTCTTGCAGCATGACGGATTCTTCAAAAAGCGCCCAGGCGGACTCGGTGTCGCTCTCGTGGGCTTCGGGCACGGGAATCGGGCCGTTGCGGTCATACAAACCGCCGTGCGAGGTAAGGTGCCCGGCCCTGGAGTCTTTCGGATCCCTGGGGTCTGGCGCGTGATTGTTTTTGGGGTGTCTGCTCATGGTGGGCCTCGTTCTGCGCTTGCGCGCGGGTTGTCCCGCGTGGCAATGGATGACGAAATTATGCAGTGAAACGGCAATTTAGAAAACCCGAAGCGCGGCATTCACCCACAAAGCCCTTGGCGCGAGCGGGCGCAGGATCAATTGGCCAGGCCCGCGTTGGGCCCGAAATTGGCCATTTTCGGCGTATTGAGCTTGCGTGGCGGCACGTGCCCACGCGACTTGAGCCACGGTTCGACCACGTCCCAGATCGGCTGGCCGCCGGTGTTTTTGGCTTCTTCCGACACCGGCGCCCAGCCCGCCACCTTGTACATGCGATCAGCCTCAATCGGCTGGCCGTTCAGGCGCATGTCGTCAATCCGTTGGCCCATGACCGCCGTGGGCTTGCAGGTGTATTGCATGCCGCCCACACGCACCATGTCGCCACCCTGCTGGTAATACGGGTCGGGGTTGAACAAATTGTCGGCCACGTCTTCGAGAATCGTTTTGATCGCCAGGCCTGACATTTGCGTGAGTGTGGTGTACGGGTAGGTGATGGCCGTCATGTCCATCAACCATTCGCGGGTGATGGCTTGCCCCGGCAACAGGGTCGTGCCCCAGCGGAATCCCGGCGAAAACGCGATTTCAGCGCCCTGGACTTCTATCAGCGCGTCCAGCAGCAGTTGGTCACCGGTGCCGTTGAAGTTCCCCCGACGGTACAAGAACCCGTCGTTCACCGCCAGTTTTTCATTCAACTTCGCCTCAAAAGGCGCGCGCACCTTCTGGATCAGGGCGTCCATGGCTTTGTCAGCGGGCAACATGTTGGCGAAGACCGGGAGCAGCTTGTAACGGAAATCCTGCACCTTGCCGCCGCGCACATCCAGATCGAGCACGCCCAGAAACTTGCCGTTCGAACCGGAGTTGGTCACGATGGTTTTGCCACCGGCGTTGGCGACGATCTTGGCCACCGGCATGCCGTCGTGGGTATGGCCGCCCATGATGGCGTCAATGCCGGTCACACGGCTGGCCATTTTCAAATCCACGTCCATGCCGTTGTGCGAGAGCAGAAAAACCACCTGCGCGCCTTTGCTGCGGGCTTCATCGACGGTTTTTTGCATCGACTCTTCCTGGATGCCAAAGCCCCATTCGGCCATCAAGTAGCGTGGGTTGGCAATCGGGCAATACGGAAAGGCCTGGCCGATGATGGCCACAAGCACCGGGCCATGCACGCCGTTGATCTCGCGCATCACGTAACTCTTGAAAACCGGGTCGCCAAAGTCATTGGTCTTGATGTTTTGCGCGATGAATTCGATTTTTCCCGCGAAGTCTTTGTCGACAATTTCCTTCACACGGTCTTGCCCGAGGGTGAACTCCCAGTGGCCGGTCATCAGGTCAACGCCCAACAACTTGCTGGCCTCGACCATGTCTTGGCCTCGCGTCCACAGCGCCGTGCCGGAGCCCTGCCAGGTGTCGCCGCCATCGAGCAGCAAAGCGCCGGGGCGGCTGGCTTTCATGCGTTTGACCAAGGTCGCCAGATGGGCAAAACCGCCCACCTTGCCGTAGCGGCGTGCGGCCTTTTCAAAATTCAAATACGTGAGCGCATGCGCCTCAGCCGTGCCGGGCCGCACGCCAGCCGTCTTGAGCAAATGCTCACCGACGAGATGGGGCAACTGGTCCTGCATGCTGCCGAAACCCAAGTTGACGCTGGGCTCGCGGAAATAGTTCGGCTTGAGCTGCGCGTGGCAGTCGGTCATGTGCAGGAAATGCACATTGCCAAATTTTGGAATGTCATACAGCCCGTTGGACGCGGTAGCCGCATCGGCTTCGGCGTAAGTGCCCAAACCCAAACCAGCCATGGTGCCCGCGCCGAGCACCTGCATGAATTCGCGGGTTGAGAGGTTCACTCGTTGACCGGCGACTTCGGGTCCAGCAGCAGGCCGACGATGTGCCGGATTTGCGCCTCGTTGAGGATGCCCGCATGCCCCGCGCGCGGCATGTTGGAGCAGGCGTTGTAGGCCTTGCTGTTGTAAATCTTGCCCCAGGTGTATTCGACGATGGGTTTCGAAGCAGCGCTGGCCGGGTCAGCCACGCCGCGAATTTTTCCGTAGTTGTAAAGGCTCGGGCCAATCGTGCCGAATGAGATTTCGGCCTTGCTGATCTGGTGGCAGTTGTAGCAGTTGCCGCCGTTGGCCTGTTTGGCGTCGTCGGTCCAGGTGAGGCCGCGGCCGCTCTGCGCGATACGTTCGCCTTCACGCCAATCACCGATGAATTTGCCGTCTGAGGGCCACTGGATGGTTTTGAAGTTGGCCTCTTCAATCGCCTTGCCGATTTTTTCGTCGACCGGTTTGCCAGCCACGTCCGCCGTGCTGCATTCGCGGTTCGCGTCGTCCTGGTTCAAACGATCGACTTTGACCGTGCTCTCGTCGCGGAACGACTCTTTCATGATCTTGGCCGCCATGGCATCGAGCTCGACAGGCGAGGGGACAGACGCGCAACTAGCTACCATTATTATAGCTGAAATCTCAATAAAAACGTGGCCTAAGCGGCGATTTTTCATAAAAATTGGTCTCACAAGCCTGAAAACACCATTTTTGAAGAAATAATTAACATGGGTGTTAACTACATCAGGAGGCAAATTGGGCTGCCGACACCCGTCAGCGTTTGATGGCCGGCGCGATGGATTCGCCACCTTTGCCGTTCACGCCCAGGTACACGCCCAGGGCAATCGTCGCCTCGCTGCCGAACACCGGGTACGGAAAACGCTGCTGCCGGTAACAATCATTGATGCGCAACTGCATGCCCCACATCTGCCCGTTGGAGACGCGATAGGCCGGCCAGGCGCCAAACCCGTTGCCGGCGCCGGGGTTCTTTTGCAGGTTGGGCAGGTCTTGCAGACGGATGCGTTTGCCGTCTTCGCCGTGGCAGGAAGCGCAGGAAAAATCATGCGTGCCGCCGCGTGCGAAAAAGATGCGCTTGCCCACCTCGTACATGGTTTTTTCTTCAACTCTGGACTGCGGCAGGTTGAACGTCATGCCGCGCGACTCAGCGGAGATCCAGGTCGCAAGCGCCGTGACGTTGTTTTGCTCGCCTCGGCCAAACGCGGTTTTGACAATCTCTGCGGCATTGAAACCTTGCAGCGTTTCCATGCAAGTGACCAGGCGCGACTCCAGGTCTTGCACCTTTTTGATGTCGTCAAAGTAACGCGGAAGTTCGACAAACGCGCCCTTCACCACGCCGGGGCCTTTGCCCAAATCGCATTTTTCAAGCGAGGCACTTTTAGGGCCCCGTTTTTGCGCCCACAGGGCCTCACCCTTGGCTTCAAACAGGTCGGCCGGATTGCCGTCGGCCAACATCGCCCGGTATTCGGCAATGCCGTCCGCCGAAGATTTTTGCGCCCAAACGCCCGTTGACAAAAGCAAAGCGGCAGGCCCCAGGCCCAAGGCCACCAAGCCTGCCGCGATGCGGTGTGCGAATTTCATGTTGTCTCCAACGAATGTTTGGGATGGCCGTGGCCGACGTGCCAATCAGCTCACCGTCGCTTCGTCCGTGCGGGTATCGCCCTTGTTGTCTTTCCAGGTCACAGCAACTTTGTCACCGGCTTTGGCGCCTTTGATGCTGAACTGCAAAAACGGATTTTTGGCCACTGCCGGGCCCCATTCGGCGGTCAGCACGGTTTTGCCATTGTGGCTGGCTGTCACGTCGGTGATGTGCCAGGCCGGAACCACTTTGCCCGCTGCATCACGGCGTTGGCCGCTTTCCATTTCATGGGCCATCAAAACTCGCACGGTGGCGTTGCTGCCTTGCGCCTGCGCGCGGATTCTCATCGGATCTGCCATGGTGAACTCCTGGATATGGGTTGGGTTAGCCGCCGCAGCCGCCCAAGGTCACTTTGACCTCTTTTTTACTGAAAAACGCCTTGCCGTCGTTGGTGATGGCCACCGCGTACACGTCGGAGGACTGGCCCATCTTGGCGCGTGTGGTCATATTCGCATCGATGCTGTCATTGACATTGAACACTGCCACCAGCGGCGAGGGGTTTTTCTCGACCACCAGCAACAGTTGCTTCACACCGGCCAGGGTGGTGGCGACGCCCATCGGCACCACGGCGCCGTTTTCAGCGATGTCGGGCGCGGTAAGCGTCACGTCTTTGCTGGCTTGGGGAGCGCCCGTGCCCAGGGCCTTCAAAGCCTCGCCAAGGTTTTTGGCGTCAAACGCCGCCGCGTTGAAAGCGTGCGCGTAGTGAGGGAACAGGCCGCTCGCGGCCATCAGGCCCGCCAGTGCGGCGCTGTGTTGGAGTGTCTTGCGACGGGTTTGCATGGTGTGCTCCTTCAAGTTCGGGGGTTGTGACGATTTTCGGTGGTTTCAGGTCGGCCCAGAGGCCCTATTTTCCCTTACCCATGCCAGCCTTGGGTTTGTGGCTCACTTCTGCGCCCCAGCGGCCAACCAATGGGCGAGGTGCAGGGCGTCTGCTTCCGGCATAGACTGAGGCGGCATGGGAATCGGGCCCCACACGCCTGAGCCACCCTTGATGATTTTTTCCAACAAATAGTCCACACGGGTGGGATATTTTCTGGCGATGTCGCTGAAGGCCGGACCGACCAATTTTTGGGTCATCCCGTGGCAGGCGGTGCAACTGTGCCGCGTCGCCAAAGCCAGCGCTCTGGCGTTGTCAACTGGCAGCTGCACGGTTTTGGGCGGCGCTGTGGTGGCTGTTGCGGCGTCCGTGGCGATAGTCGCACTTACGGCAACAACGGTAGCGGCGGCAGTCGTCTGCACACCAATCTGCGCACCCACCAGGCGGTTTTGCTCCGCCAGGTTGCCGTGGGCGCTGCGGGCGTAGGCCGGAATCTTTGACGCCACTTTGGGCTCGGGGCCGCAGTGCGTCATACACGCGCTGGCCTTCGGGTGCCCGGCTTGGTTGCCGCCGAGTTCAGGGCCGGGCCACAGGGTGTGCGCGGTGCTCATGCCAGTGCGATTGGGCAATCGTGCCTGCACCTGCGCGATATTGGTGTCTGACAGCACGAAATCGTCGGGCACCACGCCGCCCAGATTCAACACAAAGGCGGTAACGGCGTAGACCTCGTCGGCCGACAAAGATTTCGGCGCATTCCATGGCATGGCGCGGTTGATGTAGTCCCACAGCGTCGAGACGGTGGCCAGCTTCATCATCGTGGTGCGGCCTGGATACGAGTTGTCCTTGAGGCTCGCCACCTGCCCGCTTTTGATGTCCTGTGCGGTGGTGCCGCCCACCAGCGGGCTGAAGACTTCGTTGGACTCGCCAAATACGCCATGGCAACTGGCACATTTAGCCTCCCAGATGCCCTGCCCCTGGGCCACGGTGCCCGCGCCCTTGGGCAGACCTTTGAAGTCCGGCCGCACGTCGATGTCCCACGCGGCGACTTCTTTGGCGGTCGCACCCCGGCCCATGCCCTCCAGTTCTGCAAGGCGGCTCCCTGGCAAAAGACGAGACTGGTTTTTGGCCCGTTGGGTGGCTTGGGCGGCACTGTCCGCCACAAAAAGAAACACGAGCAACAGTGCCGAAAGCCCGCCGCACAGCAGGCGCTCGGTCACGGGATTTATGAAAGACCTAGGCGAGTTGCACATTTTCCACCTCGCCATCGGCTGCCACCAGCCAAGTCTGGATCGAGTTGTTGTGGTAAATCGAGCGGCTGCCACGCACGGCCCGGTTTTGCCGGTAAGTCGGCTGCACATAACCCGTTTCATCACTCGCGCGGCTTTGCACCAGCGCGGGCGTGCCATCCCAGCGCCAGCCAAAGTTGAAACGTGTGAGGCATTTGGAGAGCACCGGCGACTCCAGGCGCGCGGTGCCCCAATTGCGCCCGCCATCCACCGAGACATCGACCTTTTTCACCTTGCCACGCCCTGACCAGGCCAAGCCGGTGATGTTGTAGAAGCCTTGCGCCAACAAGCGTTGCCCGCCTGATGGTGTCGTCACCACACTTTTGCATTCCTGCAGGCTCGCGTATTGCAGGTGTTTGCCCGAAGGCATCAGGTCGATGTAGTGCAGGGCCTCGTCTTTGGCGGCGTAGGGCTGGTCGCCCAGCTCGATGCGGCGCAGGTATTTCACCCAGCTCACGCCCTGCAGTCCGGGTGCGACCAAGCGCAGCGGGTAACCATTTTCAGGGCGCAGCATTTCTCCGTTTTGCCCGTAAGCCACCAGCACTTCGCCGTTCAAAATTTGGTTCAAGGGGATGGTGCGCGTCATCGACGACCCATCGGCGCCCTCCGCCAACACAAACTTTCCCTTTTTGAAATCAGCCCCTGCCATTTCCAGAAGTGTGGCCAGCGGCACGCCGGTGAACTCGCTGCACGACAACATGCCGTGCGTGTACTGCGCGGTGGGCACGGCCACATTGCCCCATTCCATGCCGGTATTGGCGCCGCACTCGATAAAGTGGAAACGCGACACGCTGGGCAGGCGCATCAGTTCATCGAGCGTGAACACCATGTCCTTTTTAAGGAAACCCGGCGCACTGCCGTTCAACATCAGCCGGTGTTTTCGCGGGTCAATATCCCACCAGCCCTGGTGATGCCGTTCAAAATGCAGGCCCGAGGGCGTGACGATGCCGAAGAGCGATTGCAGGGGCGCGAATGACACCGAAGATTGCGTGGTTTGCGTCAGCCCAGGGCTCGGACGACGCTGCACGTTGGCTTCGAATTGCGACGGTTTGCCGTAGCCGTCGGTGGCCACGCCCTGCCCCAGGCCTTTGCTGTGCTCGGGCAGGTTGAGGATGTTCGGATCGCCGTCACCCAGCGCAGCAGCTTGGGTTTGGCCGGCAGCACCGCTTGCAATGGCGCCCGCGCTAGCTGCCGCAAAAGCGCTGCGCAAAAACCCCCGCCGCCCCTGCCGCGCCTCTGCCAGCACCGCTTTAACGCCGCCGGCGCTTAGAAAATTTTCTGGCGCCTTTTGGATGGGGCCATGCAATTCAGGGAAATTCACGGGCTGGCATTCTTTGTTTTGAAACACTGGGAAATGACATCAATATATTCGTAATTACTAATATATCAAACCCGCAACGAACGGTAGCGGGGGTTTTCCCCAAAATCCACAAACTTCTTGTTTCGTGCGACCATCCGCCATGGCTCAAAAAATTTACGATGTGATCGTTTTCGGCGCGACCGGATTCACCGGGCGATTGGTCGCCGACCACCTGCTCAAAACCTATTCACCGGGCAACTTATATGGCCCCGTTCGATGGGCGATGGCCGGGCGGAGTCTGGACAAACTCAAAGAGGTGCGCAGCAGCATCGGCGCAGGTGAAGAGCTGCCGCTGATCGTCGCCGACGCAGCTTCCGCCACCGCGCTGAAAACCCTGGTCGCGCAAACCAGGGTGGTCATCACCACCGTCGGGCCGTACCAGAAATACGGCGAACCACTGGCGCGCGCCTGCGCAGAGGCAGGGACGGATTATGTCGATCTGTGCGGTGAACCCTTGTGGATGGCGCAGATGATCCCGCTCTTGCAGGGCCCGGCGCAAAAGAGCGGCGCGCGCATTGTGTTTTCCTGCGGTTTTGATTCCATTCCGTTTGACTTGGGTGTGCTCTTTTTGCAAGATGCAGCGCAGCAAAAATTTGGCGCACCGCTCACCCGCGTGCGGGGCCGTGTGCGGGTGATGAAAGGCGGTTTTTCGGGCGGCACGGCAGCCAGCTTGATGGGCACGCTGGCTGAGATCAGCCGCAATCCGTCGCTCGCAAAAACCATGGTGGATCCGTTCGCGCTGACGCCCGGATTCAAAGGCCCGGCGCAGCCCGAAGGTGATTCGGCCCAATACGACACGTTTGCCAAATCCTGGAGCGGGCCGTTTGTGATGGCCGCGATCAATACCAAAAACGTGCACCGCACCAACGCGCTGCGCGGCCACCCATGGGGCACTGATTTTCAATACGACGAGCGCATGCTCACCGGCGACGGCGCGGTGGGCAAACAACTCGCCAAGGGCCTGGCCCGCAGCACGCGTGTGCAAAACCTGCTCCTGGGCTTCGGGCCGACACGCGCGCTGATTGGCCGTTTTGCGCTGCCGCAGCCTGGCCAGGGGCCGACCCTGCAACAACGTGAACGCGGTCGGTATGAGGTGGAGATCAGCGGTGAGTCTGCAACTGGCGAAACACTGCGCGCGCTGGTCAAAGGCGACCGCGACCCCGGCTACGGCTCTACCTGCAAACTCATTTCTGAGAGCGCACTGTGTTTGGCGCAAGACCTTGACCACAACATGACGCCTGGCGGTGTGTGGACGGCCGGCGCCGCGATGGGCCTGACGCTGGTGCGGCGCTTGCATGCGCAGGCCGGGCTGACATTTTCAATCGGGTAAACACCGCGCCCGTTGATACGCTGCGCACCCCTAAAATGAACCGCTGCCTACTTAGCTTCGTGCCGCTCTTTGTGCCGTCTGGAGTTTTCAATGATCCGTTTATTTCTTCGCGCCCTGTTTGTCATAACACTTGGCGCGACATCGCTCGCCGGGGCGCAGTCCAATGCGAGCAGGCCGATCCGCCTCATCTGCCCCTTTCCTCCGGGCGGCGCGGTGGACATCGCCTCGCGCGCGATTGCCGTTGAGCTTTCCAAAATCCTCGGTCAACCGGTCACGGTGGACAACCGTCCCGGCGCGGGCGGCAACATTGGCGGCTCCGAGGCCGTGCGTTCGGCCCCCGATGGCCGCACCCTCTTCATGACCACCAGCGGCATCAACGCGATCAACCCGGCGCTCTACGCCAAGATGCCGTTTGACCCGATCAAAGAGCTTGACCCCGTGGTAGCCCTGGTCTCGCTCTCCAACGTGCTGGTGGTGCATCCGTCGGTCAAGGCCAATTCGGTAGCCGACGTGATCGCCATGGCCAAGGCCGAACCGGGCAAGATGACCTATGCGTCCTCCGGCAGCGGCACCAGCATCCACATGTCGGGGGAGATGTTCAAGTTCGTCACCAAAGTCGACATCCTGCACATTCCCTACAAGGGCAGCGCACCCGCCATGACCGACCTGCTGGGCGGCCAGGTGATGATGATGTTTGACAACATCCCTTCGGCGCTGCCGCAAATCAAAGCGGGCAAACTGCGGCCGCTGGCGGTGACCGGCGCCAAACGCGACCCGCTCTTGCCGGATGTGCCGACCGTGGCCGAAGCCGGCGTGCCCGGTTATGAATCGGGCGTGTGGTTTGGCTTGGCGGTTCCGCTGGGCATGCCCAAAGAGGAAATTGCCAAGCTCAACGAGGCGGCGGTCAAGGGCACCAAGTCGCCCGACTACATCAAACGCATGACCGAGCTGGGCTACAGCATCATCGCCAGCACGCCCGATCAGATGGCCGCCATGAACCGGGCCGAGACCGCGCGCTGGGGCCCGATCGTCAAGGCTTCAGGCGCCAAGGCAGATTAAACCAGGCCTGGTTAGGCATCAGGCACCAACTTTGAATGCTATTTTATTTATAGCTACTTACCCATACATTACGTGACCTAGAGCCGAATTTTTCTTGAAAATGTTTCATGTGCCGCATTTTTTCCTTACTAATTAACTTCCATGTTAATAATTTGAAAACGCACGCTTTGCGTAAAAATGCTGTCCCAGATCCCGTCAGCCTCACTCCGGAGATTCACCATGCGCCACTTTTTTCATCGCGTTTTCGCGCTTGCAATTTTCACAAGCTTCCTGCTGGCGGCGCAAGGCACGGCGTGGGCGCAAGACAAAGTGGTCTACCACATTGACGACGCCGCCACGCAGGCGACCAAGGGCCTGCGCAATATCCGCAACCACCTGGACATCGCGCCCAACACGAAGATTGCGGTGGTCACCCACGCCAACGGCGTTGATTTTTTATTTGAGGGTGCGAAAGACCCTAAAAACCCCAACGTCGATTACGGCGCCTTGGTCAGCGCCCTCAAAGCGCGTGGCGTGACATTTGAAGTGTGCGAGATCACCTTGAAAAACCGCGAGCTCAACAAAGGGCAATTCAACCTGGACGCGGCCTTCACACCTTCCGGCGTGGTGCGCATCACGCAGTTGCAAAGCCGCGAAGGTTTTGCTTATTTGAAGCCCTAGCCGGCCTGGCCGAGCGCCCCGCTCGCATCAGGCCCGCACCCTGGCCTTGGCCGTCGCCAAGCGCTGCTCCAAATACGCCCCGTAAAAATCCTCTGAGCTAAGCCCCACCAAGCGCTCAGCCACTTCGGCGCCCTGGCGGCCATAAAAAATCACAGTTGGAGCGACGCTCACCTTGAGTTCGCTGATGAGTTGCTCATGGGTTTTGTTTTGGCCAGACAAGTCTCTGACCAAAGTTTTGTGCTGCATGTTGACCTGCACCACGTGCAGGCCCTGCTCAACACGCAGCGGCGCCAGGTAATGCTCGCGGGCGATCCTGCAAAACGGGCAACCGTCCAGGCTGACCATCAACACCAGTGGCTGGCCGGCTTTGAGTGCGGCGGCGAGTTCTTCTTGCAGCGACGCGGCGAGCGGCAAGGTGGCGGGCGCAGCGGCCAGCGGGTTCAGCCGCAGGGCCAGCGCCGAGCCCATGCCCAAGTGGAGCCAATGGCGGCGTCTCATCGGCCAAAGCTGGGGCATCAGTCGGCCTCGCGCTCCATGAGCAAATAGGTGTTGTAGGCATTCACGCGGTTCAACACGCCAAACAGCGGCACTTTGTCGAAGGGCGACCAGTCGATGGTTTTGTAGGCTTCGTCAAACGGGTCCATGTTTTTCGCTGCTTTGCCCATGCCGGCGCGCAGGTGCAACAGGTAGGCACGGGTGAGTTCCATGTCAGCGACCGCCTCGACGCTCACCGGGCCGTGGCCGGGCACCACCACTCGCGGCTGCAGGTTCAGCATTTCTGAAAGCGCCTTCACCCAGCGCCCGCTGTCGGCTTGCCCCACAAACGGGATACGGCCCCGGAACACCAAATCGCCGGCAAACAACACGCCTTCATCCGGCAAATGCACCGCCAAATCTTCAGGCGTGTGCGCCGGGCCCATCGGTTTGATCTGGATGCGCTGGCCGCCCAGCAGCAGTTCGCGTGGGCCGTCGATCCAATCGTCGGCGGGCAGCACCTGCGTGGTGGCATCGACCCACGGCGCGAGTTCATGGCGCGAGCTCTCAAGCCGTGCGCTGGCGATGTCAGAGCCCACGTAGTCGCGGCCTTTGCTGTGCGCAATGATGCGCGCCCCCGCTGCCTTGAACACCTGCAGGCCGTAAATGTGGTCAGCGTGGTAGTGCGTCACGATCACGTGGGTGACCGGCAGCGGCGTGATTTTTTTGATCTCCGCCAAAAGCTTGGCGGCCAACACGGGTGAACCCAGCGCGTCGATCACCACCACGCCCGCCGGTGTAACGATGAAGCCGGCATTGGAGATGAAGTTCTGGTTTTGTGGTGTGCCTTGCGCGGCCAGGCCTTGCACGATCCAGGCGGAGGGCGACACTTGGCGCGGTGTCACGGGCGGGCCGTCGGGGCCGAAGCGGTTGGCGCAGCCCGCGAGCCCGGCCAGCGCCACCAGCGCCAGCACGAACAAGGTTGCCAGCAGGCCAGCCTTCAGCGGGAAAAAAGTGAAGAAAGACCGCCGCATGCAATCAGGCCAGCGAATCCGCCCAAATGTTTTGCGCCCAGCCCATCGCATACGCGCCCTCCAGTGCGCTGGCGACCGTGGAGACGCCGCCTGCGCCCGCCACCACCAGCATGGTTTTGCGCTCGGCGTCGTAACGGTGCACGCTGGAGACGTGGATGACCTCGTCGGCACTGACAAAGCTGTAGCAGGTGTTGTTGTAAATCGGCGCCGGGTTGGGGGCCTGGCCGCTGAGCAATGCGATCACCGCCGCCGCGCAGGTCTTGGCGTGTTGGTTGGCCATGTGGCCGGATTTGGGCATCAAGGCCGCGATCTGGATCGAGTCGCCCAAGACGTGGATGTTTTTGGCGGCCTTGGATTCAAACGTTAAAAAGTCAACTTCGCACCAGCGCTTGTTGGCTGTCGCCAAACCCGATTTCACGGCGATCTCCCCCGCGCGCATGGCCGGCAGCACATTCAGCACGCTGGCTTTGAGGTCGTCATTGAACTCAAATTTGAGGGTGTTGGTGGCCGCATCCACGTCCACCACGGTGTGTTTGGGGCGGTACTCGATGATGCCGGCGTAGCGGTCTGCCCAGGCCTTTTTGAAGAGCGGGCCTTTGGAGGTCACGTCGTCGTTGGCGTCCAGAATCAGCACCTTGCTGCGCGGTTTGGCTGCTTTGAAATAACTGGCGATCTGGCAGGCGCGTTCATACGGCCCCGGCGGGCAGCGGTAGGGCGCGAGTGGAATGTTCATCGCGTAAACGCCGCCATCGGGCATGGCTTCAAGCTGGCGGCGCAGCGCCACGGTTTGCGGGCCGGCTTTCCAGGCGTGCAGCACTTTGTCTTGCGCGCCTGGGCGGTTCATGCCGGGGAGCGTCTCCCACATGAAATCAACACCGGGCGAGAGGATCAAGCGGTCATACGGCAACTCGGTGCCGCTGGCGAGTTTCACGCTGCGTTTCTCGGCGTCGATGCCCACCGCCATGTCTTGCACCACCTTCACGCCATGGCGGCGGCTCAAGTTGTCATAGGGCGTGGTGATGTCCGCCATTTGTTTGCTGCCGCCCAACACCAGGTTGGAGATCGGGCAGGAGACAAAGGCGGCGTTGGGTTCGACCAGCGTGACCTGGATGCCGTAATCGGACCACATGCGCACATATTTGGCGGCGGTGGCGCCACCATAGCCGCCACCGACCACCACCACCCTGGGGCCGCTGCCGCCTGTGGCGCAGCCCGCCATCAGGCCCAGCGTGCCGGACGCTGCCAGCAATGCACCGGATGATTTCAACAGCGCGCGGCGATTCACGCGGCTCGGCTGATTCGAAGGGGAAAACCTTGTGTTTTTCATGTGATGCCCCTTATTTTTTTTGCGCTGCGAAATAGCCGGCGATGGCTTCAATCTGCGGGTCTGAGTAGCCCTTCGCCAACTGGTGCATGATCGTCGCAGGTCGTGCGCCGCTTTTGAAATCAGCCATGTTTTTGATCAGGCTGGCGCGGTCGTAACCCGCCAGCGCCACCATGCCGGGCGCGGCGTTGCCATTGGTGCCGTGGCAATTGGCGCAAGACGCCGCCATGCTGCGGGTTTGCAGGGCATCCATCTGTGCCAGGGCGAACGGACTGGCGGCCAGCAGCGCACAGCCCGCCAACAGTTTCAAAGACAAAGGTTTCACGGGAAGTCTCCTTTTGAAATGACGCGTTGATTCATTTTGATGCGACGCCAAGTTTGACTCGATCTATATATAAGCAAATGGTAATGTGTTTGAGGTCGAACGGCGCAAGGAAAAACCCGCATGCCTTCAGATCGAATAATGATCACCCTCAATGGCAATTTGCATGCACACGGCCCGGCACATCTGGGCCGCGCGTTCATCCACGATGCGGTAAAAAATCTGCACACCATCCCGCCGCTTGCCCAACACACCCGCCAGAAAAAGCGTATTGAGATGTTGCGACATGTTCGGCTGGGTGGTGGCGATCTCACCCAACAACTGGCCCACGTTTTTTTCAGAATTGCACAGGCTGCTGATGATTTTGAGGCGCATCGGCGCGGCCATGAGCTTGAAGAGATCCGCTGCCTGCTCAAATACCTGGTCGGGCTCGAGCGCGGCGTCTTTCAAGCGGGTCAAGCGGGCTTTGGACAAACGGGTTTCTGTTTTGGCGACCATGGCAGGGCTGATATTACCGCCCCGGCGTGCGCAGGGTGCGGCTGAGCAATATCACCGGCAACAAACCCACCAACACCAGCGCCAGCGAGGGCAGCGCGGCTTCTCCCAGGCGCTCGTCACGCGCCAGTTGGTAAGCCACCACGGCGAGCGTGTCGCTGTTGAAGGGGCGCAACACCAGCGTGGCGGGCAGCTCTTTCATCACGTCCACAAACACCAAGAGCGCAGCGGCGGCGGTGGAGCGCTTGAGCAGCGGCCAATGCACCTTGAGCGCCAGGCGCGCGTCGCCGGCGCCCAGCATGCGGGCTGAGTCGTCAAAACTAGCCGGAATACGCGCGTACCCGCTTTGCACCGACTGCAGGGCCACCGCGCAAAAACGCACCAGATAGGCCCAGATGAGGCCGATAGACGTGGTTGTGACCAGCAAACCCACGCCATTGTCGGGAAACTTCGCCTGCAGCCACCCGACCGGCAGCAGCAGCCCCACGACCACCACCGCGCCGGGAATGGCGTAACCCAAGCCCACCAGTTGAATCGCCGTGCGGTTGAAAATATCGGCGCCCCGGCGCACGCTGAAGGCCAGCGCCAATGCCAGCGCGACCGCCAGCACGGCGGTGAGCCCGCCCAGGCGCACACTGTGAAACGCCCAGCCTGCAAAACGCGCCCACGGCAAGTCAACACTGCTGGCCAGCAAGGGGCGCAACATGAACAACACCGGCAGCACAAAACCAAACAACACCGGCAGGCCGCACAGCAGCCAGACCGCCCAACAAGCGCGGCCTGTGAGCATCGGCGGGCGGGCTTCAGACTCGCCACCTTTGGCCGCCTGCGCGCCCGCGAAACGCATGCGCTGCTGGGATTTGAATTCGACACGGAGCAGCACCGCCACAAAAATCAGCAAAAACGTGGCGAGCTGGGCAGCAGCCAAGGGCAAATCCATCGCCAGCCAGGCTTTGTAGATGCCCGCTGTAAAGGTTTGAATGCCGAAATAACTGGCCACGCCAAAATCTGCCAGGGTTTCCATCAGCGACAGCGCCATGCCAGCGGCGATGGCCGGGCGCGCCATGGGCAGCGCCACCCGCAGCAGCCGCCTTCGAAGGGGAGCACCGAGGAGGCGGGCCGCTTCCATCAGGTGCGCGGCGCGCTCGGCCAAGGCCGCGCGGGCCAGCAAATACACGTAGGGGTAGAGCACGAAGGTGAACACCCAAATCGCCCCGCCCAGGCTGCGAATCTCTGGCAAAACCCTGCCCTGTAGGCCCAGGGCATCGCGCACCGCCGTCTGGGCCGGCCCGCTGAATTGAAAAAAATCGGTGTAGGCATAGGCCACCACGTAGGCGGGCATCGCCAAGGGCAACAAAAGCGCCCATTCAAACACCCGGCGCCCCGGAAAATCAAACAACGTGACGGCTGCCGCCGCGCCCATGCCCAGCACCGCGACGCCAGCGCCCACCGCCAGGCACAGTACGAACGTCGTGATCACATAACCCGGCAAAACGGTTTGCGCCATCTGGCCCAACACGTCAAAAGACGAGGCCGTAGCCGAAGAAGGCCCCACCGGCAGCCAAGCCGCCAACACCGCCACGATGGGCAACAGCAGCCCGGCGGCCAGCAATGCCATCAAGATGTGGTGGATTCGGCGGTTCGCCATGCGATGGTGATGTTGTTGCTAATTTAGGGTGAAAACCAGGGACGAACCCATGACAAATGGCGAACCAAAGGCGTGAATGGCCCCTCCAATCCAAACAATCTAAATGAGAATTGTAAGCATTTAGACGCGTTGCACCCCTAGAATTGACGCCATGTTTTTAGCCATCTCCCAGCTGAAGGTTCAATACGCCGGGCGCACCCACCCGGCTGTCAACGACGTCACGTTTGGCCTGCGCGCCGGCGACATCGGCGTGTTGATTGGCCCCTCCGGCTGTGGCAAAACCACCTTGCTGCGCGCGGTGGCGGGCCTGGAGGCCGCAGCAGGCGGCAGCATCAGCCTCTCGGGCCAGGTGGTCAGCAGCACCGCTGTGAACCTGGCCCCCGAGCAGCGGCGCATCGGCATGGTGTTTCAGGATTACGCGCTTTTCCCGCACATGGACGTGCACCACAACATCGGTTTTGGCATCCATCAGCTCTCGCACAGCGAGCGGCGCGCCCGCGTGACGGAAGTGCTGGAGCTGGTGGGCCTTGAAGGCGCGGGCAAACGTTACCCGCATGAACTCTCCGGTGGCCAACAACAGCGTGTGGCCCTGGCCCGCGCGATGGCGCCCAAGCCGCAATTGCTGCTTTTGGACGAGCCGTTCTCCAACCTCGATGTGGACTTGCGCGAACGCCTGGCGCACGAGCTGCGCAACATCCTCAAAGCTGCAGGAGCGACGGCCCTTTTTGTGACCCACGACCAGCTCGAAGCCTTCGCCATCGGCGACACCATCGGCGTGATGCACGAAGGCCGCCTGCACCAGTGGGACGACGCCTATTCGCTCTACCACCGCCCGGCCACGCGTTTTGTGGCCGACTTCATCGGCCACGGCGTTTTTGCCCCGGCGCAAATTGTGGAAGTCCACGCGGACGTGGCGGGTGGACAGGGCGGTGAAGTTGTTGTCAAAACCCCGCTGGGCGATCTGACCGACGTGCTCGAATGCCCGTTGCCCAGCGCCTACCCGAACGGCGAATGCGACGTGCTGCTGCGCGCCGACGACATCGTGCACGACGACGACGCCCCGGTGAAGGCGGAGATTCTGCGCAAAGCCTTTCGCGGCTCAGAATTCCTCTACACCCTGCGCCTGGCGTCCGGCCAGCAACTCATGGCCCACGTGCCCAGCCACCACGACCACAAACTCGGCGAGTGGATCGGCATCAAGGCCGAGGTGGACCACGTGGTGACGTTTGAGCGGGTCAAAGCGGGTTAGTGCAAGTTAAAGCGGATTAAAGCGGATATTTGATTGCTATATTTATTATAGCTAAAAATCCATATAATACGTGGCCCAGTGGCCAATTTTTCTAAAATTCTGATTTTGACGTCGAATTTTTGAATTAAAATTAACATGGGTGTTAACATGCTTCCTGAAATGTTCCACCCTGGCCGCCCATGAAAAAAGCCCCGTTGGCAAAACCAGCGGGGCTTGAAAGTCGAAATTTAGCGAAAACTTGGAAAAAAATTTGGTGGTGATAGGTGGATTTGAACCACCGACATCAGCATTATGAATGCTGCGCTCTAACCAACTGAGCTATATCACCAAGGGGTCACATTATAACAAATCAGCGGTTCTTGAAGACCGCTTTGCGTTTGTTGACAAACGCGTCCATGCCTTCTTTTTGATCCTCGGTGGCGAACAAAGCGTGGAAGATGCGCCGCTCAAACATCACGCCGTCCGATAGGCCGGACTCAAACGCGCGGTTGACTGATTCTTTGGCCGCCATGGTGGCGATTTGGGAATAGTCGCAAATCATCAGCGCTGCGCCCAGGGCTTCCTCCATCAATTTGTCCAGCGGCACAACGCGGCTGGCCAAGCCGGCGCGTTCAGCCTCGTCGGCGTTCATCATGCGGCCTGTGAGCGCCAAATCCATCGCCTTGGCTTTGCCCACGGCGCGCGGCAGGCGCTGCGTGCCGCCCGCGCCGGGGA
>JANLYO010000033.1:0-14096 GCA_031365665.1 Rhodoferax sp.
GGATGCGGTCAAACTACTCTGCCGCCCAGACTCCTAGGGCCAATGGCAAATTGGGCGGGCGCTCCAACAGCCCAAACGGTGCAAGCCCCGCAGGCACAATAGAAGCCATGCTGATCCACCCGCAAATCAACCCTGTCGCCCTGCAACTCGGGCCCCTGGCTATCCATTGGTACGGGTTGACGTATCTGGCGGCTTTCGGCCTGTTCATGTTTTTGGGATTCCGGCGCCTCAAACACCTGCCGTTTGTGAATTTGACCTTCACCACGGGCAGCGGCAAAAAGGCCGAAACCCATCCGATGTGGGTGCGCAAAGATGTCGAAGACATCCTCTTCCTCGGCGTGCTGGGCGTCATCCTGGGTGGGCGCATCGGCTATTGCCTGTTTTACAAGCCGCTGCATTACCTCTCGAACCCGCTGGAGATTTTTGCCGTATGGCAAGGCGGCATGAGCTTCCACGGCGGGCTGCTGGGGGTGGTCGCGGCGATGTTGTGGTTCGCCCGCTCGCGCCAGCGGCCGTTTTTGCAGGTGATGGATTTTGTCGCGCCGTGTGTGCCTACTGGATTGGCGGCGGGGCGCATTGGCAACTTCATCAACGGCGAGTTGTGGGGCCGCGTGGCGGATCCATCGCTGCCCTGGGGCATGGTGTTTCGCGGGGCAGGCGATGCGCCGCGCCACCCGTCGCAGATTTACCAGTTTTTGCTCGAAGGCCTGCTGCTTTTTGTGCTCTTGTGGTTCTACGCCCGCAAAGAGCGCAAACCTGGGCAGGTGGCCGCGATGTTTACGCTGGGTTACGGTGTGTTTCGCTTCATTGCAGAGTTTTTCCGCGAGCCCGACGCACACCTGGGCATCTTGAGTTTGGGCATGATGAATTTGAGCATGGGCCAGTGGCTGTGTGTGCCGATGATTCTGGTGGGGGCCGGCGTGTGGTGGGCGCAGGGGCGCAAGAGCGGGGCCGGCTGATCCCCCATCCCATGATGTCGATTTGCCGCAATCCAGTTTCGCCCACGGCACAGGCGTTGTGGGTAGCGGTTTGGGGCAGGGCGGGGGCGGTGGTTCGGGCACTGGCTTGGGCAAGGGTTTGCATCGTGAGCCTTGCGCTGGCTGCCTTCAGCCCCGCTTGGGCGCAGGTTGGCACTGCAGCAATTACCCCCAGCACCCCCAGCGACACGCTCAAAAACCTGCCTCTTCCGGGCCCTTCCAGCCTGGTTCAGCCCCTGGCGCTGCGCGTCGCCTACGCTGAAAACCCGCGTTTTGCACCGCTGGCCGATTCGCAAATCGACGCCATCTTGGCCCACGCGGCGCAAGCCGTGCAGGCCCATTTCAAGATCGAACTGCGTTTTGAGACGCCGGTGCGGGTGCCACTGGCTGATCTTTTCGCCGCCATCCCCGCCAAAACCCGCGACAAAGCCGAAAAAACGCGCCTCGATGCCACCGGGCACGCGCCCACCCGAGAGCGTTTGGCCCGTGGCCTGCTCAAAGACATGCGCACCGATGGCGACATCCCGGCGCAGCAGCGCTTTGCCACGCCTTATTTGCTACAGCCTCCCGACGACGGCACGGCGCTGGCCTTTGCGCGCGCGCTGATCGCCACCCAACACACGCTGCTGGCCACTTGGCGCGACGCTCCTGCGCGCGACGGCCACCCCACCCTGGGCGCCGACCGATTCAACGAATACACCTATTGGCTCGCCCTGGGTGACAGCCCGATGGCTTTTGATGTGATCTTGACCAACCAGCTCATCGCCAGCGCCGAGCGTGAGGACAACAGCGTACACAGCGCTTTGCGCGGCGGCGTCAGCAACGGCATCACCACGCAAAGCCGCAACGCCCGTTTTCAGCTCTATTCGGTGGTCAGCAGTTTCCCGTTTTTTGACGGTTCTGCCGCGACCGTGCGGCTGCGCGGCGGCATGGCGGCCGAGGCCGATGAAGCCAGCCGCCAGATGGGCCTGCTGCTGGCGCACGAGCTGGGGCACCTGCTCTTGCACCTCGGCCACCCCTTTGCCAACCCCGCCTGCGTGATGACGCCGCCCGTGCGCCTGGAGTTTCGCAAGTGGCAGCAGGGGCTGGACGCGCACAAGTGTCCGCTTGCCGACAGCAAGGCCAACACGCCGGGCTTCATCAAGTTCACGCGGCCTGAAATTTTGTTTCGATAAGGTGTCTCCGGTCGACCCGGGAAAAGCGCAGCAACCGGTTTTCAAGTAATTGCCGGTAAGCCTGCCAATTCATTTGCCAAAAAGAATGTGAAATAACTTTCAGTTGAGTTTGTCAATTCGTTCGTCATTACGTATAATTATGTAAAATTACGCAACTGTTGGTCCACACGAAAGTGCTCCATGCGCCTGGTTCAAAACTCTCTGCACGACGAGGTCGCAGCCACTTTGCGGGACCGGATTTTCTCGGGGGAACTGGCGCCCGCCACGTTTCTGGACGAGGTCACGCTCTGCGAAAACCTGTCGATTTCGCGCACGCCGCTGCGGGAGGCGCTCAAGGTGCTGACGGCGGAGGGGCTTTTGCGCCACGAGCCGCGCCGGGGCTGCTTCGTCAATGAAGTCAGCGAGCAGGATTTGGACGAAATCTTCCCGGTGATCGCGCTCCTGGAGGGGCGTTGTGCCTTCGAAGCCGCAGCCAAAGCGACCGATGCCGACCTGGCCGTGCTCGAAACCCTGCACGAGCGGCTGACCGGGCATGCCAAAGCCAAACGCATCAACGACTACTACGCCGCCAACTTCGCCATCCACGAGGCCATCATCACGCTGGCAGACAACCGCTGGCTGGCCCAGGTGATCGGCGATTTGCGCAAAATCCTCAAGCTGGCGCGTTTGCAGCAGTTGCATGCGCCGGGGCGGCTGGAGCAAAGCCTGGCCGAACATCTGGCCGTGTTTGCAGCGATCAAGGCGCACGACAGCGAAGGCGCCGAGGCGGCCATGCGCACCCACCTGACGCGCCAGCGCATCTCGTTGCGGGAACTGGCGCGCCAGCAACACAGCCGGGTGCAGGCATGAGCGCCACCACGAGCTGGATCGCCAACCGGGTAGCCCGGATATTGCCGCAGACACAGAACAAGGCCGCTGGGCGGCTCGCCGACACCGCGCCAGCAAAAGGCAAAACCACGGGTGGCACTACGAGTGGCAGTACGAACGGCATCGTGAACGCCAGTTTGGTCAGTTCGGGCGCCACATCGAGCACGGCCGCATCACGCTCCACCCATGACCGTTTGCACGGGCGTTTGAAGAAAAAAGACGAAGGCCTGTCGCCGCGCCTGTTGCGCCACATGCTGGAGGAGTTGCGCGCGGTGGTGGACACCCGCATCAGCGAAGTCGAAGGCGGCCTGCGCGCCTCACAACTGGCCGCGTGGTACAACGCGGCCCCCGCTGCCCACCGGCGCGACATGTGGCTGCTGATGAGCGAGCAATTTGTCGCCGACCCCAAGGTGGTCCAACAGGCGCAGGCGCGGTTTGCAGCGGCGGTGGGCACGCCAGATGAGGCGGCGGCCGAGGTGATTTACCGGCGCTCCACCGTGTCGCCCCGGCGGCGTTTGCTGCAGCGATTCAGCGCTTTTGCGCATGGCATCCGGTTTTTGGTGGATGTGCGCGCCGACCTCTTGCCCAGCCTGCGCACCGACAAGCGGCTTCAGGCCCTGGATGTCGAGATGGAGTACATGTTTTCCACTTGGTTTGACGTGGGCTTTTTGGAGCTGCGGCGCATCACCTGGGATTCACCCGCCTCGTTGATCGAGAAATTGATCAAATACGAAGCGGTGCATGACATCAAGAGTTGGGCCGACGTCAAAAACCGGCTTGATTCAGACCGGCGTTGTTACGGCTTTTTTCACCCCCGGCTACCCGATGAGCCCCTGATTTTTGTCGAGGTGGCCCTGCTCGATGGCCTGGCCGAATGCATCACGCCGCTGCTGGACGAGCAGGCCCTGGCGTCGGATCTGAAAAAAGCCACCACCGCCATTTTTTATTCGATCAGCAACACCCAGCCGGGTTTGCGCGGCGTGGGTTTTGGCGACTCCTTGATCAAACGGGTGGTGGACGACCTGAAGCAGGAGTTCCCCCGGCTCAAGGTGTTTTCAACCCTCTCGCCGATCCCGGGTTTCCGGGCTTGGTTCGCGAAACACGGGGACGCGCTGATCGCCAGGCTGAGCCCGAAGGAGCGCGCGCAGTTGGGCCGCCCGCTGGGTCAGGCCGTGCTGTCGGCAGCGCTGGTGCTGGAGGCCGCCGACCAAGCTGTCAACTTCGCGAAGCAGCCCGGCGCAGAGTCGCCGCTGCAAGCTTTTTTGCTGCGCGCCGCCGCGCATTACCTGAGCCAGGAACTACAGGACGGCAAGCCGCTGGATCCAGTGGCGCGTTTCCATCTGGGCAACGGCGCGCGGGTGGAGCGCCTGAACTGGGCGGGCGACCCGTCGCCCAAGGGCCAGCGCCAGTCCTGCGGCATCATGGTGAACTACCTTTACGACCTCAAACGTCTGGACAAATACCGTGCCCTGCTGGTCACAGGCAAAATCGCCACCTCAGCCGCCATCGATAAGCTGGCGTTTTAGCGACAATTGGATCTTTACGCTTTCGTACCGGTTTTATTTCCATAACAGGAGACAGACATGAACTTCACACTTCCACGCCGTGGCGTGTTGCGCATGGGCGCGGCGGCCAGCGCCGCTTGCGCATTTGGCAGCAGCGCGCAAAGCACTTGGCCGGCCAAGCCAGTCACCTTGATCGTGCCCTTTCCCCCTGGCGGCGGCACCGACGCGTTTGCGCGGCCCTTGTCGGCGCAGTTTGCCAAATTGACCGGCAAAACGCTGGTGATTGACAACAAAGGCGGCGCCGGCGGCACGCTGGGCGCGGGCATTGCGGCCAAGGCCGCGCCAGACGGCTACACCCTCTTCATGGGCGCGGTGCACCACACCATCGCCCCTTCCATGTACCCCAAGCTCGATTACGACCTGGAAAAAGACTTCAGTCCCTTGGTGCTGGCCGCTGTGGTGCCGCAGGTGCTGGTGGTCAACCCGAAAAAAGTGCCGGTAAAAGACTTCAAGGAGTTTATGGAATTTGTGCGCAAAAACCCGGCCCGGCTGAACTACGGCTCGGCGGGTGGCGGCACCTCGCACCACTTGGCGGGCGAGCTCTTCAAGCAGCAAAGCAAAACCTTCATCACCCACATTCCCTACCGGGGTGCGGGCCCCGCGCTGCAAGGCCTGATCTCGGGCGACGTGGAGATGATGTTTGACGGCCTGGGCTCCAGCGCGGGGCACATCAAAGGCGGCCGCATCAAGGCGCTGATGGTGTCGGGCAATAAACGCAGCCCGGCTTTCCCCGATGTGCCGTGCGCCGCTGAGCTGGGTTTTCCTGATTACACCGTGACCACCTGGTACGGCCTGTGGGCGCCCAAAGGCACGCCGCCCGACATCGCAGCGCGGGCTGTGGAAGAGATCAACAAAGCCGGTTTGTCCGACGAGTGCAAAGCCGTCTGGGCCTCGCAAGGCGCTGAATTTGGCAGCCTGACGCCACCACAGTTTGGCAACTTTGTCAGTGCGGAGATCAAACGCTGGGCGGCGGTGGTGAAGGCGTCGGGTGCGAAGCTGGATTAAATAAATACTTTAAAAAATATAGTCTAAGTATTTTCGGCTACCAAGCCACATATTTATTCAATAATTTGCTATATAAATAGTATATAATTTCTTATATTTTATATTCAATTTCATATATAAAATTATAATTAAACGAATTTATGAATCTGTTTTCAGCTCTGCGCAAGGCTTTCCCCGCTGATCTGGACGCGGTCGCCATCGAAACCGACCACGGCCTTTTGTACTCCTGGCGCGACCTCGACCGCGCCACGGCCATGGTGGCGAATCTGCTCGCGTCTTTGAAGCTGCCCGAGGGCGCGCGCGTCGCCGTGCAGGTGGAGAAATCCGTCGAAGCCGCGATTTTGTACCTCGCCACTTTACGCGCCGGGCTGGTGTTTTTGCCGCTCAACACGGCGTACCAAAGTGCCGAGATCGAGTACTTTGTGGGCAACGCTGAACCCGCCGTGGTGGTGTGCACACCGGCCAATTTTGGCTGGGTCAGCAAAATCGCTTTCAAGGCGGGCACCGGGCACGTGTTCACCCTGGGCGACGACCGCACCGGCTCGCTGCTGGACCGCGCGGTGCATTGCGCCGATGTGCATCACACCGTAGCGCGCCAGGCCGGCGACCTGGCCGCCATTCTTTACACCAGCGGCACCACGGGCCGCAGCAAAGGCGCGATGTTGACGCACGGCAACATGCTCAGCAACGCGCAGGTGTTGCAGGATTACTGGGGCTGGCAGGCCGATGACGTGTTGATCCACGCCTTGCCCATCTTCCACGTGCACGGCCTGTTTGTGGCGCTGCACGGGGCGCTGCTCAATGGCAGCAAGATGATCTGGCTGGGCAAATTTGACCCCAAATTCGTGATGCGCAAAATGCCCGAGGCCACCGTGTTCATGGGCGTGCCCACGCTCTACGTGCGCCTCTTGGCCGAGCCTGCCCTCAACGCGCAGCTTGCCAAAAACATGCGGCTTTTCATCGCCGGCTCAGCGCCGCTGTTGATCGAAACCTTCACCGCCTGGCAGCAGCGCACCGGCCACACAATCCTGGAGCGTTACGGCATGAGCGAGACGGCGATGCTTACGTCCAACCCCTACCGGGCGGACGCTCGGTATCCGTATCCGCAGGATGCCTCCGCATCCGGCCAGAGCGAACGGCGCGGTGGCACCGTGGGGTTCCCGCTGCCGGGTGTTCTGCTTCGGGTCCAGGGCGACGATGGCAAAACCTTGCCCGTGAACGAGATCGGCGCCATCCAAGTTAAAGGCCCGAACGTGTTCAAGGGTTATTGGCGCATGCCCGAGAAAACCGCCGAGGAGTTCACGGCGGACGGTTACTTTAAAACCGGCGACGTTGGCAAAATTGACGAACGCGGCTACGTCACCATCGTCGGCCGATCCAAAGACCTGATCATCAGCGGCGGCTACAACGTCTACCCGGCAGAGATTGAGGGCTACATCAACGAATTGCCCGGGGTGCTCGAGAGCGCGCTGGTCGGCGTGCCGCACCCTGATTTCGGCGAAGTCGGCGTTGCGGTGGTGGTGGCCAAGCCCGGCGCGCTGCTGAAATCAGAGCAGATCATTGCAGCGCTCAAGGCCAAACTGGCCAATTTCAAGATCCCCAAACGCTGCGTGATCGTCGCCGATTTGCCGCGCAACACCATGGGCAAAGTGCAAAAAAACCTGTTGCGCGAGCAGCACCGCACGGCGCTATGATGCTTGCTGCGGCACCATCGAAAACATCTACCAAACACCCAGCATGGAATCACTCACCCCCACGATGAACATCGACGAGGCCCTGGCCATGCTTGAAGGCACCATGGCCGAGCTGCACGAAACCCAGGCGCAGTTGGCCACCTGCCAGGCCCAGCTCGACGAGATGAACATGCTGGTGTTTGAGCAAAGCGCCACTGACCCGCTCACTGGCCTCAAAAACCGCGCTGCGTTTGAACGCATCATGAACCAGCAGTCGGCCCGCACAGGCCGCACCAACGCGCCCTTGGCGCTCTTGATGGTCGATGTGGACCACCTCAAAGCCTACAACGAAGAATTTGGCCACCACGGCGGCGACGAAGTGCTGCAGCTCATCGCCCAGGTGCTCAAAGTCCACGCCCGCGCCTACGACTACGTGGTGCGGTATCAAAGCGACGAATTCGCCGTGGTGCTGCCCGATGCGTCTGCAGAATCAGCCAACATCGTCGCCGAACGTGTCCGAGGCGCCGTCAACGCCATCGCCTGGCGGCATCGTCCGATGACGGTGAGCCTGGGTGTGGCGGGCTCAACGTCAGCGGAGCAAGGCCAAAGCTTGGCGGCGCGCGCGATTGACGCTTTAAATGGGGCGAAGGCGAAGGGTGGGGATGCTGTGGTGAATGGGTCGTCGGGGAAGTGAGGCTGCCACGGGTAGCCCCGGTCAGACGCATTTGCGTGTCGGTTTTTTTTACAGGCTATTTTTGCGCGCTTGACGTTCACCCCGTAAGCCCATGATTTCATGCTGAAATTTGCCAATGGCACTGAAATTGCATGCGCACACCTTGACATCCTTGTGGCTGTAGATTTCAGCCAGCCTGAAGGATTTTGAATTTCACTCTTTTCTGGAGAAACCTATGAAAAAATTGTTGCTGGCGGCCAGTGTCGGGATAGCGCTGGTCAGTATGGGTGGGCAGGCGATTGGGGCGTGCATTGCACCATCCACGCGTGTGATCTTGATAGCCGATGTGAATACGCTGCTGACCGGCAACACAGTGTGCTCCCCTCCCACCGCCAGCCAGCCCAATTTTTTGTGGCAGGAATTGCATCAGGCCGGTGGTGCCTTGGTGGACTATAAACGTGGCCCAGGCCACGCCGTGGATCCATCGGAGACGGTAGGTACGTGGTCAGTGACCGGGGTCAGCGGGACCCGTGCGGTGGTGACACACAACTATGGAGCAGGCAGCACGTTCGGCTACACGGTTTGGAACAATGGCAATGGCACCCACAGCTTTTGCGGTGGCAATGGCGAATTTGTCACCAGAATCAAAACGGGCGGCGGTGCTTGCTGACCGGGGTAAAAAGCTAAGTCTGTAAGGAAATTGCAGACAACAAAAAACCCCGCAATGCGGGGTTTTTTGTTGTCTGGGAGCTTAACGTCAGAGGGGTTTAACTCAGCTGCGTTTTTTGGACAACGCCAGCCCAAGCAAGCCAAGGCCCAACAGTGCCATGGAACCTGGCTCAGGAACCGTATTGTTATTAGGGTCACGGGGCGTGAACAGCACGTTATCGACGGTAAAAGTAGCCGAACCACCGAGACCATCGGTCGAAAAGATATAAAAGCCGTAGAGCTGCCCTGCGGTCACGCTAAAGGAAGCTGCGCTACTTTGATTGTCTGCACCGGCACTGTCTGTTACTTGAAAAGTATTGCTGACAATGTTTTTAAAGTAACCAGCGGGATCGCCTTCCGGAAACCCGACATCCAGGGTCGAAAACGACCAATCAAAACTAACCGTGCCCGCGCTTGGCGCAGCAAAAGTAGCGGACGCTACAGTGCCAGAACTGCTGGCATCCAGGCTCACCAAGGTGATGGCTGCCGACGCAGGCAACACAAAACCAAGTGCCAAGGCTGCTGTCGCCAAAACCGATTTGATACGTTGAATCATTTGTAGGGCTTTCAAAAAAGTAGCAAACGTGCGCAAGTAATGACCGATATAAAGCAATTTATATGCCATTTAAAAATAGTTAATCAATTCAAATGCTTACAAGCGACATGCACAAAATGCAGGGTGCAATGTAAATTAATTCGACACTTTTGGCTGGTTAACTTCTGAATTTGCCGACGTGGCGTCAGGTTCGGCACACACTTTCGGTCAGCCCAAAGCGCCACTTTCGTAGAACATTCCAGCGCCGATAATCGATAGGATGCAAGCCCCACTTTTGCAAATCCCGTCCAAGGGTGATCACAACCGACTCAGCGTCGCCCCCATGATGGACTGGACCGACCGGCATTGCCGGTATTTCCATCGTCTTTTGAGCAAAAACACGCTCTTGTACACCGAGATGGTGACAACGGGCGCGCTTTTGCATGGCAACCAGCCGCGCCATCTGGATTTCAGCGCTGAAGAGCACCCTTTGGCCTTACAGCTGGGGGGCAGCGAACCGGCAGATTTAGCTCAATGCGCCAAGCTGGGCGAATCCTGGGGCAAAAATGGCGACGTACCGGGCGGTTACGACGAAATCAACTTGAACTGCGGCTGTCCGTCGCCCCGCGTGCAGCGAGGTTCTTTTGGGGCTTGCCTGATGGCTGAGCCAAATTTGGTGGCGGATTGTGTCAAGGCGATGGTCGATGCGGTCGATTCGACCAAGACGCCGATTACCGTCAAACACCGCATCGGCATTGATAAAACCGAAGACACGCCGCAAAGTTACGCTTTTGTACGCGATTTTGTCGGCACGGTGAGTGAGGCGGGCTGCCGGACGTTCATCGTGCATGCGCGCAACGCCTGGCTCAAAGGCCTCTCGCCTAAGGCCAACCGCGAGGTGCCGCCCCTGCGTTATGGAGTGGTGCATCAACTTAAAAAGGACTTCCCCCATCTCAATATCGTGATCAACGGCGGCATCACCACGTCGGCGCAGATTGCGGATGCACTGCAGCAGGTGGATGGCGTGATGCTGGGCCGCGAGGCGTATCACAACCCATGGTGCTTGGCCCAGTGGGACGCACAGTTTTTCGGGGCGGCGGGGCAGGGCGGTGGGGTCACCCGTGAGCAGGTCGAGGCGCAGATGTGCGACTACATGGCGCGCCAGGCCTTTCTGCATGGCACGCCTTGGAGCGCGATTGCCCGCCACATGCTGGGGCTGTACCACGGGCAACCCGGCGCGCGACGCTGGCGCCAGGTTTGGAGCGACCACAGCCTCAAACACCTGCACCCGCGCGAGGTGATGGCGCTGGCGCACGCACCCCAGCCGATGCGCGCGACAGAAAGCACCGGCAATCTCATGCAAAATGAAGCCATAGCAGCTTGAAATCGCTTGAATTCGCCTGAAGCGCCTTGATGCGGCTTTAAAACAGCCTGAACCCCTGAAATCCATTCATCACAACGAGGACCACACCATGTCTGACACCACCCAGTTTTATATCGACGGCGCATGGGTTGCACCTTTGCAATCGAACCCGATGCAGGTCATCAACCCGGCCACCGAGCAGCCCGTTGGCATCATTTCCATCGGCAGCGCTGCCGATGCCGACCGCGCCGTCAAAGCCGCTCGCAAGGCGTTTGCGACCTATTCGCAGACCACCGTGGCGCAACGCCAGGAATTGCTCCAGTCCATCATCGCGGTCTACAAAAAACGCATGAATGACGTCGCCGCTGCGGTGTCGCTTGAAATGGGCGCGCCGCTGGCAGGCTTGGCCACGCGCGCGCAGGCGCCGGCCGGCTTGGGGCATTTCATCGTGGCCAGCAAAGTGCTGGCCGATTTTGAATTTGAAAAAATGCAGAAAACCACCCGCATCGTGCGCGAGCCCGTGGGCGTGTGCGCGCTGATCACGCCGTGGAACTGGCCCATGAACCAGATGACCTGCAAGATCGCCCCGGCCCTGGCCACTGGCTGCACCATGGTGTTGAAACCCAGCGAACTCGCACCCTTGAGCGCCCACATCCTGGCTGAAATCCTCCACGAGGCTGGTGTGCCTGCCGGCGTGTTCAACCTTGTTGACGGCGATGGCCCGGGCGTTGGCGCCGCGCTCTCAAGCCACCCGGAGGTGGACATGGTGTCGTTCACGGGCTCCACCCGCGCCGGCATTCTGGTGCAAAAGGCGGCCGCTGAAACCATCAAACGCGTGTCGCTGGAGCTGGGCGGCAAGTCCGCCAACATCATCACCGAAGACGCCGACCTGGCCGCCGCAGTGAAGCACGGCGTGATGAGCATGATGACCAACACCGGCCAGAGCTGCAATGCGCCCAGCCGCATGCTGGTGCCGGCCGGCAAACTGGCCGAGGCCGAAGCGATTGCCGCCGCCACTGTGGCCAAAATCAAGGTGGGCGACCCCACCGCGCCCGAGACCACCATGGGACCGCTGGCCAATGGCGCGCAGTTTGGGCGCGTGCAGAAGATGATCGAACGCGGCGTGGCCGAGGGCGCCAAAGTGATCGCTGGCGGCGTTGGCCGCCCGGACGGCATCAGTGCGGGTTATTTCGCCAAGCCAACGATTTTCAGCAACGTCAACAACCAGATGGACATCGCGCGCCAGGAGATCTTTGGCCCGGTGTTGTGCATGTTGCCCTACAGTGGCGGCGTGGACGAAGCCGTGGCCATTGCCAACGACACGCCCTATGGCCTTTCGGGCTACGTGTACGCGGCGACACCCGAGGCGGCGGGTGTGATCGCCGCGCGCCTGCGCACCGGCAACGTGCACCTGAACGGCGCCGGTGGCGACAACGCCGCGCCTTTTGGCGGCTACAAGCAGTCCGGCAATGGCCGCGAGTGGGGTGCTTTGGGGTTTGAGGAATTCCTGGAAACCAAGGCTGTTTTCAACCCGCCGGCGCCTGCACCGGTGATAGCTGCCTAATTTAATTATTTGAAAAATCTTAGAGGTTACAATTGCCTCTAGGTCTCGAAATAAATAGATATTTTGCTATTTATTTGGATTAAATTTTGAATTAAAAATAATCTAAATTTTAACTTTAGTTAAATTTACACGGCTATTCTTTTGTGATCATACCTAATTTTGGTATGAATAAATTGGCCACGCCTCGTGGTTCACACCCGTCCTGGGGTTCTGGGCGCGACCAAGGCGTCTGGGCGGCAGGCAAAGCTCAAGACGCGGCTTCGAGTCCGTTCTGAAAATGCGCCTTCATACAGGCCGTGGCCGCAGCGGCATCGCGTGAGGCCAATGCCTGCATGATGGCGCGATGCTCCAGCAAGGAGTCGTCTACCCGGCCCTGCTTCAAAAGGGAATTGTGGCGGTTGAGTTTCATCACCTTGCGCAGGTCGGTCACCATCTGGTCACGCCATCGGTTGTTGGCAACGCGCAGCAGGGTTTGGTGAAAACGCTCGTTGAGCTCGAAGAACCTGGAGCGGTCGGTACTGCCGGTCGCAGCGGGTTTAACGGTGGCTTCCAGCTGGAGGTGCAGTGTTTTGAGTTCATCCATCTGCGCCTCTGTGGCCCGATGGGCGACCTCACCGACCGCATCCGACTCCAGCAGGCTCAGGAGGTGGTAGACCTCCTTCAGGTCTTGTTCAGATACTTCGGTGACATAAGCGCCGCGACGCACCTTCATCGTCACCAGGCCTTCGGTGGCCAGCACCTTGAGCGCTTCACGCAGGGGGGTGCGGCTGATGCCGTAGTCTTTGGCGATTTTGAGCTCGTCGATCCAGCTACCTGGCGCCAGCTCGCGACTGAAAATGCGCTGGCGAATCAACTCGGCCACGTCTTCGTACAGGGCACGGGGCTTGAGGCGGTCGGGTGAAAGCGGGGCGTTCATGGTTTTTAGGCAGCCCCCGAAGTTTACACGAAACTGAATTTTGAATTCATAATTACAAATTCAAATTGGGGTTAAAATCGAAAAATGAGCACGCCGCACAACCCTTCGCCTGCAACCCAGCCAGCCCCGTCTTCGACCGGCAAGTCCCCCGCAGCCACCTTGCCCGGCCTGGCCGACTGGCAAAAGGCCGCCGCCAAGTCTGCCCCCGGTGGCAATGTGGACGCGCTGAACTGGCTGACGCCGGATGGCATTGCCGTCAAGCCGCTGTACACCGCTGAAGACGTGTCGGGCCTGCCGCACACCCACACGCTGCCGGGCTTCGCGCCCTATATCCGAGGCCCGCAAGCCACCATGTACGCGGTGCGCCCGTGGACCATACGCCAGTACGCGGGTTTCTCGACTGCCGAAGAGTCCAATGCGTTTTACCGCAAGGCATTGGCAGGCGGCGGGCAGGGCGTTTCGGTCGCGTTTGATCTGGCCACGCACCGGGGGTATGACTCCGACCACCCGCGCGTGACGGGCGATGTGGGCAAGGCGGGTGTGGCGATTGATTCTGTCGAGGACATGAAAATTCTTTTCGACCAAATCCCGCTGGACAAAGTCAGCGTCTCCATGACCATGAACGGTGCTGTGTTGCCCGTGCTGGCGGGTTACATCGTCGCGGCGGAAGAGCAGGGCGTATCGCAGGACAAGTTGTCAGGAACGATTCAGAACGACATTCTGAAAGAGTTCATGGTGCGCAACACCTACATCTACCCGCCCGCGCCGTCCATGCGCATCATCGGCGACATCATCGAGTACACCGCCAAAAACATGCCGAAGTTCAACTCGATCTCGATCAGCGGTTACCACATGCAGGAGGCTGGGGCGAACCAGGCGCTGGAACTGGCTTTCACGCTGGCGGATGGCAAGGAGTATGTGAAGACAGCCATCAACAAAGGCATGGACGTGGACGAGTTTGCCGGGCGGCTCTCGTTCTTCTGGGCCATCGGCATGAACTTCTACCTGGAAGTCGCCAAGATGCGGGCGGCGCGCCTGTTGTGGCATCGCATCATGACCGGCTTCAATGCCAAAA
>JANLYO010000036.1:0-3916 GCA_031365665.1 Rhodoferax sp.
AGCAAACATTTGCAACTACTTGCAGCCTCTTGCAATCATTCGCCGATGAAATGGCTTGCTTGCGACGCTTGAAGCCCCCACATCACGCGGCGAGCATGCCCCGGCTTTCGATGAAGTCCACCACCTGGGCCAGGCCGTCTTGGGTTTTGAGGTTGGTCATGACAAAGGGTTTGAGGCCTTTCGCAGTGCTGCGCATGCGGGTGGTGTCGGCCTGCATCACCCCCAAATCCGCACCCACATAAGGCGCGAGGTCGGTTTTGTTGATGACGAACAAGTCGCTTTTGGTGATGCCGGGGCCGCCTTTGCGGGGGATTTTTTCACCGGCGGCGACGTCGATCACGTAGATCGTCAGGTCGGAGAGTTCGGGGCTGAAGGTGGCGGCCAGATTGTCGCCGCCGCTCTCGACAAACACGATGTCGGCGTTGGGGAAGACTTCGAGCATGCGGTCGATGGCTTCGAGGTTGATCGAGGCGTCTTCGCGGATCGCGGTGTGCGGGCAGCCGCCGGTTTCGACACCCATGATGCGTTCAGCCGCGAGCGCGCCGCTGACGGTCAGGATGCGCTGGTCTTCCTTGGTGTAGATGTCGTTGGTGATGGCCACCAGGTCGTATTTGTCACGCATGGATTTGCACAGCATCTCCAAAAGTGTCGTCTTGCCGGACCCCACCGGGCCGCCAATGCCCACGCGCAGGGGCGGCAGTTTTTTGGTGCGGTTTTTGATGTGGTGAAGTGCAGTCATGGGATTTAGGCGTGCTTTGAATTCAGGAACGGAACAGGCGTGAATATTGAACCTCATGCTGGCTGCTGCGGATCGCCAGCATCGGCGAAAACGCCTGTCGCCCCTTGTCTTGCAGGGCCAAGGCGCTGTTCACCGCCAAAGGGATTTCAGCCGCCACGGCAGACAGTATGCGCTGCCCGGCGCTTTGCCCGAGTGGCACGGATTTGATCGCCGCCTGCACCATGTTTTCAGCCCAGCCAAAGGCGTAGGCCAACAGCCCATCGCGCAGGCTGGCGCCGGTGCTGGCAACGGCCAAGGCAAAGGCGACGGGGTAACAGGGCTGCATTTGCGCGCAAGCGGCAATGTCTGCTGCGCTGGCCGTTGTGTGGTTGCGCAGCCACTCGAGCAGCGAGCGCCCCATTTGTTCGGTTTGCGCCCTGAATTCACCGGTCTCGCGGGTTTGCAGCACCCAGTCGTTGAGAGCCTGGACTTGGGCCATATGGCCACCACGCCAGGCACGGATTGCATCGGCGACCACTGCCAAATCGGATTTTGCGAGGCTTTGATGGAGCTGGTCCACCAGCCAATCCAATGCCAGTGTTTGCACCGTGGCGGTGTCAATGTCGCCGTCCAGATGGTGGACGAAAGATTCCAGGCCTTCAGAATACGAAAAACCGCCAATCGGCAGGGCCGGCGAGGCCAGCCACATCAACTGCAGCAAACTTGCGTCCTGCCGGTGGTGGCCTGCCTGGTGCTGCGGCAAATCAGTGGGTGTGGGGGTGGCCGTGTTCATGCGCGTGCCCGTGGTCATGAACGTGTTCGCTTGCCACGCCCTGCGCTGCGGGGTGCGCATGCGAGCCGCTCGCGTAGGCGCCGCTCTCGGGTTCAAAAGGGGCGTCCAGCTTGTGCACGATCAGGTGCATGGCGCGCAGCAGGTCGGCCAGCACATGGTCGGGTTCGATCTGCAAGTAATCGGGTTTGAGCTCAATCGGCACGTGGCGATTGCCCAAATGGTAGGCGGCACGGATCAAATCAAACGGCGTGCCGTGCTCAGTGCAATGCTCGATGCGCAGCACCGCTTGTTGCGCAGCGATCACGCGGATCAAAGAGCCGTCTTCCGCCACCAACACGTCACCGCCGCGCACCACGGTGCCGCGTGGCAGAAAAATGCCAAGCTGGCGACCCGTGGAATCGGTCGCTTCAAAACGGCTTTTTTGGCGCAGATCCCAGTCCAGCTCAATGGTGGCCCCGCGTTTGACCAGCACCGGGGCGAGGCCTTGGCCTTGTGACATGAGTTTGGATGCCTTGATCATTGTTTTTTAGCAGATGCCTGGATTTTGGACGCCTCGAATACACGCCACAGCATCATTTCCCGTAGTGGTATTTCACTTGAATGACCTGCACCTGCTGACCTACCACTCGGTACACCAGACGATGCTCATCGGTGATGCGGCGCGACCAGCAGCCTGCAAGTTCATGTTTGAGCGGTTCCGGCTTGCCGATGCCTTCAAAAGGGTCGCGCATGATGGCAAGGAGCAGTGTGTTCAGGCGATTCCTGATCGATTTGTCGGTTTGTTGCCATTCCAGGTGTTGCTCCCACGCCAGCACATCAAACAAGATGTTGCGCATCGGTCAACCGGCCAACTCTGCCTGATCGGTTTTGGCGATTTTTTGCAGTTCTTTCGAGGACAGGGCTTTGCCCTGTTTCGTATCCAGGCGTGTAATGGCGGCCCGCAAGGCTTTGGCGTTGGCCGGATTGCGTAACAGGTAAGCGGTTTCGTCGAGCGCGTCGTAGTCGTCCAGGCTGACCAAAACTGCAGGTTTTCCGCCTTGGCGCGTAATGAGCAAGGGAACGCGGTCATTGTTCACGCGGTCAAGCATGGCGGCGAAGTTGGAGCGGGCTTCAGAGTAGGAAATGGTTTGCATGGTAAATCCTTTTACGTACAGTTTATGGTACGTGAGACACCGGTAATCTGGTTTCAAAACAGAAAATAACGCTGTGCCATCGGCAGGCTTTTGGCGGGCTCGCAGGTGAGCAGTTGGCCATCGGCGCGCACGGCGTAGGTCTGTGCGTCGATTTCCATCTTGGGCAGATAACTGTTATGAACCATGTCTTGTTTGCGCACGCCGCGTATGTTTTTGACGGCGCAGAGGGTCTTGGCCAAACCGAATCGCTCTTTTATGCCGGCCTGTAGCCCTGCCTGCGAGACAAAGGTGAGCGAACCCCGTGCGACGGCGCCGCCAAACGAGCCGAACATCGGCCGATAGTGAACCGGCTGCGGGGTTGGGATGGAGGCGTTGGCGTCACCCATGGCGGCCAGCGCGATGAAGCCCCCCTTGAGCACCAAGGCCGGTTTGATGCCGAAGAGCGCGGGTTTCCAGACGACCAAGTCGGCCCATTTGCCAGGCTCAACGCTGCCTACTTCGTGCGCGATGCCGTGGGCCAGCGCTGGGTTGATGGTGTACTTGGCGATGTACCGGCGCGCCCGGAAATTGTCGTTGGCCGTCGTATGCTGCGCACCGTGTGGGGTGCCCGCGGGCGGTGCCAGCCAGCCGCGTTGCTCTTTCATCTTGTGGGCGGTCTGCCAGGTGCGGATGATGACCTCGCCAACCCGGCCCATCGCCTGGCTGTCGCTGCTCATCATGCTGATGGCGCCCAGGTCATGCAACACGTCTTCGGCGGCGATGGTCTCTTTGCGGATGCGGCTTTCGGCAAAGGCCAGGTCTTCGGCGATGCCGGCATCCAGGTGATGGCACACCATCAACATGTCCACGTGTTCGTCCAGCGTGTTGACGGTGTAGGGCATGGTCGGGTTGGTGGAGCTGGGCAGGAAGTTGGCTTCACCCACCACACGCAGGATGTCGGGTGCGTGCCCGCCACCGGCGCCTTCAGTATGGAAAGCGCACAAGCCCCGGTTTTTGGCGGCGGCGATGGTGTTTTCAACAAAGCCGCTCTCATTCAAGGTGTCGGAGTGGATTGCCACCTGCACGTCGGCCTCGTCGGCGACGTCCAGGCAATTGCTGATGGCAGCGGGCGTGGTGCCCCAGTCTTCATGCAACTTGAGGCCCATGACGCCCGCGTTGATCTGCTCGTGCAGTGCAGCGGGCAAAGACGCATTGCCTTTGCCCAAAAACCCCAGGTTCATCGGAAAGGCCTCGGCGGCTTGCAACATGCGTTCGATGTTCCACGGCCCCGGG
>JANLYO010000080.1:0-2012 GCA_031365665.1 Rhodoferax sp.
AGGTCAAGGAGTGGTTTTCCAAACGCGAGAACGCCGACGGCAGCACCAGCGAAGGCCTGGGCGACTGGGACATCAGCCGCGATGCGCCCTACTTCGGCATCGAGATTCCCGATGCGCCGGGCAAGTATTTCTACGTCTGGCTGGACGCCCCCATCGGCTACCTGGCCTCGCTGAAAAACCTGCTGGACAGGCGCGGCCAGGACTATGCCGCCTACATGGCCGACCCGGCGCTGGAACAGATCCATTTCATCGGCAAGGACATCGTGACCTTCCACACGCTGTTCTGGCCCGCCATGCTGCACTTCAGCGGCCGCAAGGTACCCGATCGTGTTTACGTGCACGGCTTTTTGACCGTGAACAACGGCGAAAAGATGAGCAAGAGCCGTGGTACAGGGCTTGATCCTTTGAAATACTTGTCGCTGGGTATGAACCCCGAATGGCTGCGTTATTACCTGGCTGCCAAGCTCTCGGGCCGCAATGAAGACATCGACTTCAACGCCGATGACTTCATGGCGCGGGTGAACTCGGATTTGATTGGCAAGTATGTGAATATTGCGAGCCGGGCGGTGAAGTTTTTGCCAGATGGCAAATTGGTCAAAGGTCAATTTCCGATGGACTCACATTTCGACACCGAGAAACTCGTGAATGATGTGCAGAAACTGTACGAAGAGCGAGACTATGGCAAGGCGCTGCGTGACATCATGGCCTACACCGACAACGCCAACGCACAATTTGATGCAGCGGCGCCTTGGAAGCTGGTGAAATCTGAAGATACCAAAACACGTGCTGCCGAAATCAGCTCTGACACTTTGCGCCGTTTCAAGGTCATCACGGCGTGCCTGAAACCGGTGCTGCCAGCGTTGGCTGCCGAGGCTGAAAAGTTTCTCGGCTGTGGTGAGTTAAGCTGGTCAAATGCCGCTGATTCGCTCGTAGCCGGTCACCAGGTCGGAAGTTACCAGCACCTCATGCAACGCGTCACCACAGAGCAACTCGATGCATTGTTTGAGCCCCTAGCCCTCGCAGAATCTTCACCAAAAGCTCCCGAAACAGTAGCAAAGTCAGCTCCCGGCGGCGAAGCCATCGCCCCCACCATCACCATCGACGACTTCGCCAAGATCGACCTGCGCATCGCCAAAATCGTCAACTGCGAAGCGGTCCAAGGCAGCACCAAGCTGCTGCGCCTCACACTCGATGTGGGTGAAACCGGTGACGACGGCCAGCCAAAGACACGCAACGTGTTCAGCGGCATCGCCAGCGCTTACAAGCCCGCCGACCTGATCGGCAAACACACCGTGCTGGTCGCCAACCTGGCGCCACGCAAGATGAAGTTTGGCATCAGCGAAGGCATGGTGCTGGCCGCCAGCCACGGTGACGAAAAGGCCAAGCCGGGCATCTACGTGTTGGAGCCGTCAACACTTGGCAATGCAGGCGGCGCGGGCGCTCAACCGGGCATGCGGGTGCGCTGAACTGGTTGGGTCGGTCAGTGATCGCAGGTTTTGCTGAATGATGGTTACTATGTTTTATATAGCAACAAATCCATATTTCATGTGGCCTACGGCCTGATTTTATTTAAATATCTAATTTGAGGCCGGTTTGGCCGATTTTCATACCCGATTTGGGTACGATTTTCACCGTCTGCAGCCTTCATTCGCCACGGCCCGGCCCAGGCGCATCCAGCTTGGCCCAAAACGCCAACACATTTTGGTTAAAGCGCTCGGCGCATTCCACCTGCGGCACGTGCCCGCAGTTTTCAAAAATCTGCACTTCAACGCGCGGCAGCAGGCGCTTCAAGGTGTCGGCCTGCTTCACCGGCAGCAATTGGTCCTGCCGCCCCCAGACCACCAGCGCGGGCGCGGCGATGCCGGGCAGCGCGGCATGCAGCGCAGCCACCTGATCCGCTGGAAACCCGCCGAGCCTGAGGAACCCCCGCAGGGTTTTCGAAAAAGCCGCCTGCGCGCCGGGCAGGCTGGCCAAGCGGAACTTGTCCTCCACCACCTCGGGGCTGACAAGTT
>JANLYO010000174.1:0-17978 GCA_031365665.1 Rhodoferax sp.
CGCGCCTACTTGGCCACGATGAAGAAACAAAATGCCAACCTGTTGCACTGCCTCACCCTCACATTCAAAGGGCAACCTACCCAGCCTCAAATGTGAGTCGCCCTTGCTGCGCAACTGGAAGGGAGCTGAGTAGTTACAAAAAATCGCTGGACGCCGCTGTCTATCAAAAAATGTTAACAACCATGTTAACATTTGGCTCAAGCCTTGCCGGGGCGTCCCGTCTTGATGGCTGGCACATTGCCCAATGCGGAAGTGAAGGCAGCATCGGCCATCGCGGCAAGGGCCTTGAACCCGGCTCTGATCAACTCGCTTTTCTTGGCGGGTTTGCCCAGTTTTGCCGCGCGCTGTTTCAAGGATTCGATCACCAGGTATTCTGATTTTGGAATGGTGAAGCTGTCCCGGACGAGTTTGTCTTTTTTCAATTTGGCTGGCTTGGCGGCCGCGACGGCTTTGGCGGCTGGCGCAGCAGGTTTTTGGGCCGCTTTTGGGACTGGTTTGACTGCCGCTTTCGCGCTGCGGGAAGACTTGGGCTGGGCATCGGGTTTCAATTGACGGGCGCTCGTTTTGGCAGTAGACATGGATTCTCCGAAAGGAATAGGGGAAAAAGAGGGGTAGAAAATTAACAGTATAAACAGTTTATACCATTTAAGTCTACTGTCAATCCAATTTCACAAGCAGCGACCAGGGGGTTTTTTGCCACGCCAGAACTTCTTCGTTCAGCAGGTGGGCGGATTGCGGATACAGGATAGCCCAGCCCGAACGGCAGGACAAACTGAAATGATGTGGCCGCCCATCGTCATTACCATCGCCAACCGACAGCGTCATGCCTTTGGTGTCTGGGTCGCGCCGGGCATGGCACAGGATCACCGCCAGGCGTAGCACCATCAACTGGTTGATAAACATCGGGTCGTCCTGCTCCAGCTCAAGTTTGCGCAGCTTGCCGCGATGCCCCAGCACCAGCAGGCTCAGGCGGTGCAGCTGGTTGACGGACAAACCCAGCACATCAGCGTTGTCCAGAATGTAGGCACCATGTTTATGGTAATCGCTGTGTGAAATATGGGTGCCGATTTCGTGCAGACTGGCGGCCCAGGCCAGTTTGCGACGGTGGCGCTGCAAGGTGGCGTCACCTTCTTTGCCGTGAACGGCTGGGGCCGTCCGCCCAGTGGTCAACTGGTCAAACAGCAGGCCCGCTGTTTTGCCCACGCGTTCGGCCTGTGCCGTTTCGGCGCCAAACCGCAGCGCCAGCCGTTTCACTGAAACTTCGGGCAAAACCATCTGCTGTGATGCGCTACCCGTCATTTGAACCATTAAGTCGCCAATAAGGCCGTGGCGCAATCCGCCGCTGGCCAATTGCATTTCCTCAATCTGCAGCAGGTCAAACAGCGCACGCAGAATCGCCAGGCCGCCGCCAATGATGGACGCGCGATCTTCCTTCAGGCCCGGCAACCTGAGCCGCTCGCTATTGCCCGCCGCCAGCAGTTGCTCCAGCATCCAGTCCAGACCAGCGCGGTCGATGGTGCCTGCGGACCGACCCGATGCGGCCAGTGCATCACCCACGGCGCCGATCGTGCCGGCCGAGCCGTAGGCCACGTCCCAAAGCTCACGCCGGTAGGTGGAGAGGCACTCGTCCAACACGGCCTTGGCCGCGATTTCGGCCATCTCAAATGCTTTTTTTGTGAACTGGCCGTCGGGAAAATATCGCGTCGACCAAGCGACGCAACCCACGCGGAAGGACTCCATCACCTGCGGCGTGGCACCGTCGCCCAAAATCAATTCGGTCGAGCGACCCCCGATATCGATGACCAGGCGTTTCTCCGATTTGCTGGGCAGTAGCTGGCTCACCCCTTCGTAGATCAGGCGTGCTTCTTCGCGACCGGAAATCACTTCAATGGGGAAACCCAGCGCCCGTTTGGCCTGCGCCAGGAACTGGTCGCGGTTGCGTGCCTCGCGCAGCGTTTGGGTGGCGACGGCGCGCACGGCGTCTGGCCTGAATCCTGCCAAACGTTCGCCAAACCGCGCCAGGCAATCAAGTCCACGTCGCATCGCCTCAGATGACAGCATACGGTTTTCATCCATGCCATTGCCTTGGCGCACGGTTTCCTTGAGGTACTCGGTGCGGAAATATTGCCCGTGATCGACCAGCCCAATTTCGAGCCGGAAACTGTTGGAACCTAAATCGACTGCGGCCAGGCGACGCGTTTTTTCCTGCAAGGGGAGGGAGCTCATGAACGGCGGGAATTTCCAGGTACGTTGAGGCGGGCGCAATGACAACCCGCCAGAATATGTCAAAGAGATGTCAACTGTATGACATTCCCGCCACTTGATCGACGGTGTTTATGGTTTTGTTCCGTCATCACATTGACACAAATAGTGCGCACAGTGCTGTAGGTCACACGTGTTTGATTTTTACCTACTGAAAAATACATGAAGGAAATGAGATGAATTCATATGTGAAGTCTTGGACGGGCGCGGTTTTTCTGGTCAGCGTTGCGGCTGGCTGCGCGGTCTCCAGCCCATTGCCGATCGGCATGGTTGCTGACAAGTTTGTGTCTTTTTCCTGCGAAGGCGGCAAACAATTCCAGGCCCGTGCTACGCCTGATGGCAGCTCCGTGCGCATCCGTTATGAGGGCGGTTATGAACTCGACCAGATTGCCAAAGGTATTTATGAAGGCGCTGGCTGGAAATTCGTGGCCGGGGATTCAGCAAACTCCGAGCTATTTCACAACGGAAAATCTGTTTTGAAGTCCTGTAAGGTTGTCTGAGTTTTGTCACGTTTTTGTCATATTCAGTAGTTAGAGTCAGTGATGTGTCTGATGCCATCACCAGCCAGATTGTTCGTTTTACCCAAGCAAGATAAGGAACTTCTATGAAAACCCCATCTCTCAAATCCCTGCTGGCAGCGTCTTCGCTGGCCGTTTTGGGCTTACAGCCAGCATTGGTCTGGTCTCAGGTTGTCAAGATCGACGGTTCGAGTACCGTTTACCCCGTCACGGAGGCCGTGGCAGAAGAGTTTCAAAAAGCCAACAAAGGCCTGAAAGTGACGGTGGGCGTGTCCGGCACCGGCGGTGGTTTCAAGAAGTTCTGCCGCAATGAAATCGACATTTCCAACGCGTCACGACCCATCCTGGCCTCCGAAATGGCTGATTGCAAAGCAGTTGGCGTGGAATATTTTGAGTTGCCCGTGGCGTTTGATGCGCTCACCGTGGTGATAAATCCCAAAAATACCTGGCTCAAACAAGCAACCGTTGCCGAGCTCAAAAAGATGTGGGAGCCAGCGGCTCAAGGCAAAGTGACCCGCTGGAATCAGGTCAACCCGGCCTGGCCAGACCAGCCCATCAAACTGTTCGGCGCCGGGTCGGACTCCGGCACGTTTGACTACTTCACGGAAGCCATTGTCGGGAAATCCAAATCCAGCCGCGGCGATTTCACGGCCTCTGAAGACGACAATGTTCTGGTGCAAGGCGTCGCGGGCGACGTCAACGCGATTGGTTATTTCGGCTACGCCTACTACGCCGAGAATGCCGGTAGACTCAAAGCGCTGCCAATTGTCGAAAAAGAAGGCAAACCTGCTGTATCTCCCAGTGCCGAATCCGTCATCGCCGGCACCTACCAGCCCTTGGCCCGCCCGATCTTCATTTACGTCAACGCCAAGGCGTTGGCCAAGCCAGAAGTCAAGAAATTCATTGATTTCTACATGACGCAGGGCGCAAAAATGGCCAAGGAAGTCAAGTATGTGCCGTTGCCAGCCGCTATCTACACCACCAACCTGAAACACATAGCGGACAAGAAAGTTGGAACCATTTTTGGTGGCAAAAACGAGGTTGGCATCAGCATTGACGAGCTCGTCAAACGCGAGGCCAAACTGTAATTCGGCAGGTGGCCCTGCCACCCGACTTTGCCACTTCTTCAACCCCTGGAATGACCAGCGTCACAATCTAGAATGACCAGTATCACAACCAACCAGGCACCTGCCATGGAAGTACGCCTTACCGGCAAAGAGCGTCTGGCGGAACTGGCGCGCATCAAGGTTGCCCGCAAGCGCAAAGACAAGGCCATTGAGTACGTGCTGCTGGCGGCAGCATGCGTCTCGGTGTTCACCACGGTGGGCATCGTCTACATTCTGCTGCGGGAGTCGCTGGTATTTTTCAGCAATATCCCACTATGGACATTTCTGACGGATACCCAGTGGACTCCTTTGTTTGATGACGCGCATTTTGGGATTGCGGTGTTGTTGTCCGGCACGCTGTCGAGCTCGCTGGTCGCGCTGGCAGTGGCCATTCCCCTGGGTACGATCATCGCCATTTACCTTTCTGAATTTGCAGGCCACAAGTCGCGCGAAGTGCTCAAGCCGCTGTTGGAGCTTCTTTCGGGGGTTCCGACGATCATTTACGGCTTTTTTGCCCTGCTCGTCATTACGCCAATCTTGCAAAAGGTATTTCCGGGTCTGCCGACCTTCAACATCCTCTCGGCTGGCCTGGTGATGGGTGTGATGATCATTCCTTACGTGTCATCCTTGTCTGAAGACGCCATGCGCGCGGTACCGATGAGCCTGCGCGAGGGCTCCTACGCCATGGGCGCGACGCGCTTCCAGACCGCCACGCGGGTCGTGGTGCCTGCCGCCATCTCCGGCATTGCGTCTGCCTACATCCTCGGCATCTCGCGTGCTGTGGGAGAAACCATGATTCTGGCAGTGGCAGCTGGCATGCAGCCCAACCTGACGCTCAACCCCATGGAACCGGCCGCCACCATCACTTCCTTCATTGTGCAAGTGGCATTGGGCGATTTGCCGCACGGCAGTGTAGGCTACCAGACTATTTTTGCCGCTGGCCTGACCTTATTGATCATCACCCTAATGTTCAACTTGTTGGGGCATTGGATGCGCCGCCGCTTCCGCGAAGCGTATTGACCAGACGCCATGACCATGACTAAAACCAACAAACAAGACAAACTGGATCGCGCCGCCCATCTGCGCACCATCATCCGGGCGCACAAGCGTTGGGATGTGATATTCGGCGCCTTGGGGCTGGCGGCGATTTCCCTGGCGATCTTCACGCTGGCAGCTCTGTTTGCCCAGATGGTGGTGGACGGCGCGCCCAGGATCACGTCTGAATTTTTCACCAGCTTCCCGTCTCGCCGTGCGGGGCAGGCCGGTATTTTGTCGGCCTGGATCGGCTCGTTTCTGGTGATGCTGGTGACGGCACTGTTCGCCATTCCGGTTGGCATTGCCAGCGCAATCTATCTGGAAGAATACGCGCGGAAAAACTGGTTTACCGACATTATCGAGATCAATATCAGCAACCTGGCCGGTGTGCCGTCGATCGTGTACGGCTTGCTCGCGCTTGGACTGTTTGTCTATACCTTTGGATTTGGCCAAAGTATCCTTTCGGCCGGCTTGACGCTGGCCTTGCTGATACTGCCGATTGTGATCGTCACCACCCGCGAAGCCTTGCGCTCCATCCCCCAAACCGTGCGCGAAGGCGCCTACGCTTGCGGCGCCACGAAATGGCAGGTGGTCAGCAACCATTTGGTGCCCTACAGCATGCCCGGCATATTGACCGGCGTGATCATCGGTCTGTCCCGCGCCATCGGTGAAACAGCGCCCATCATCACGATTGGCGCCTTGACCTTCATTGCATTTTTGCCACCAGTTCCTTTCTTGGGCGATCCGCCGGCGGGCTTGTTTGACTGGATTTTTTCGCCCTTTACGGTGATGCCCATCCAAATTTTCAATTGGACTTCGCGGCCTGATCCGGCTTTCCATGCCAATGCGGCGGCGGCAAGTCTGGTGCTGGTGTTTCTGACGCTGGGCATGAACGCGCTGGCCATTTGGCTGCGTTATCGCCTACGCAAAAACATCAAATGGTAGTCAACCCCCCAATCCAAAAAAACATACCAAAAACAATCCAACTATGGCTTCCACCATCACTTTGCCTGACAATGCGCCGGCCCTCAAAGCCGAGTCCAAAAACCTGGATTTCTATTACGGTGATTTCAAGGCGCTCAAGGCCGTTTCGATGCCAATTTTCGAAAACAAGGTCACCGCCCTTATCGGTCCGAGTGGCTGCGGAAAATCCACTTATCTGCGCTGTTTCAACCGCATGCACGATCTGTACCCAGGGCACCGCTATGACGGCAAGATCGAGCTGCACCCGGATGACGTAGACATCCTTGACGCCGCTGTAGATCCCATTGAAGTGCGCATGCGCATTTCCATGGTGTTCCAGAAGCCCAACCCCTTTCCCAAATCGATTTTTGAAAACGTCGCTTACGGCTTGAAGGTGCGCGGAGAAAAGTCGGTATCGTTTTTGGAGGACAAAGTTGAGTCGGCGCTCAAAGGCGCTGCGATCTGGAACGAGGTCAAAGACCGCATGAACGAGCCGGCCACCAACCTTTCAGGCGGACAACAGCAGCGCCTGTGCATAGCGCGGTCGCTCGCTACCGACCCCGAGATCATCCTGTTTGACGAACCAACGTCCGCCCTGGACCCGATTGCGACGGGCAGCATTGAAGAGTTGATCGGCGAAATCAAAAGCGATGTGACGATTCTGATCGTCACGCACAACATGCAGCAAGCCGCGCGCGTTTCAGATTACGTGGCTTACATGTATTTGGGTGAAATGGTCGAGTACGGCGCCACCAACGACATCTTCATGAAACCCAAACGCCAGGAAACAGAAGACTACATCACAGGAAGGTTTGGTTGATTATGGATAAACACCTCTCAACGCAGTTTGACAGCGAATTGGCCGCGGTATCCACGCGGGTCATGGAACTGGGCGGCTTGGTCGAGTCGCAGCTTCGCCAGGCGGTGTATGCCCTGATGCAGGGCAGCACCGAGGTCGCGCGGCAGGTGATTGAAACCGAAGCCAGGGTCAACGTGATGGAGGTCGACATCGACCGCGATCTGTCGTCCATCATCGCGCGGCGCCAACCGACCGCGCGCGATTTGCGATTGCTGATCGCCATCTCCAAAACCACGGCAAATCTCGAACGCGTGGGCGATGAGGCCGAGAAGATGGCGCGCATGGCGCTTTCCATCATCGGTAGCTCGCAATCCAGCATCTCCCGCCCATTGCCATCGCGGGATCTGCGGGTGGCCGGCGACCTGGCTTCTGCGCTGCTGAACAAGGCGCTCACCGCGTTCGCCCGGCTGGACACGGTTGCCGCCGTATCGATTCTGAAAGAGGACGACCTGATCGACCAGGAGTTCAACGGCTTTGTGCGCAAACTCATCACTTACATGATGGAAGACCCGCGCATGATCTCGCAAAGCCTGGATTTGCTCTTTCTGGCCAAAGCCATCGAACGTATTGGCGACCATGCCAAGAACATTGCCGAGTTCATCATTTATGTGGTGAAAGGTGAAGACGTGCGGCACGCGCCGATGGCGCAAATCGAATCGATGGTGAAATGAAAAACATCCCTTTGGTGCTGATCGTTGAAGACGAACCGGCCATCGCCGAGCTGATGGCGGTGAACCTGCGTCACAACGGCTTTCGCACCACCTGGGCCATGGATAGCCCCACCGCCCAGCACGAGCTGGATTCGGTCTTGCCTGATGTGATCCTGCTCGATTGGATGTTGCCCGGCGAAAGCGGCCTCTCACTGGCGAAGCGCTGGCGGGCCAATCCCCGCACGAAGGCGGTGCCGATCATCATGGTGACCGCGCGCAGCGACGAGGCCGACCGGGTGGCTGGCCTGGATGGCGGGGCCGACGACTACATCGCCAAGCCGTTTTCCACCAAAGAGCTCTTGGCGCGCATCCGTGCTGTATTGCGCCGCCGGGCGCCCGAGCAAGCCGGGCAACTCGTGAAATTGGCAGACCTGCAACTGGACTCGGCCACCCACCGTGTGGCCTTTGACGACCAGCCGCTCAAGCTCGGGCCCACAGAATTCAAATTGCTGCAATACCTGATGACTCACGCAGAGCGGGTGCACAGCCGCGCGCAGCTCTTGGACAAAGTCTGGGGCGACCACGTGTTCATCGAAGAGCGCACGGTGGACGTGCATGTGAAGCGTCTGCGGGAAGCCTTGGGCAAGGCCGGCCCGATGGTTGAAACCGTGCGCGGTGCGGGTTACAGGGTCACGGCCAACCCGTCCTGCTGATTGATTTCCCTGATCAATCCGAGTCCCTCGTAGGATGTTCTGGCGTTTGCTCTTCATGGTGGCCTGGCAGGCGGCAGGTGGCCTTGCGGGCTGGTATCTAGGCTACCTGGATGGCGGTTCGAAATGGGTTCATGCCTCGCTGGGCGCGCTCTTGGCAGGTTTCGCGTGGATTGTGCTGGATATCCAAAAAGCCGGGCGTTTGCAGACATGGCTCAGGCGAGCGGATGCTGCTGCGCCGGTTCAACTCCAGGGCATGTGGGGGGACCTTCAGGACCGTATGCGCAAACTCCTCAGAGAACGGGAACGCGCCACTCGCGAGAGTGATGGCCGTTTGCAGGACTTTTTGGCCGCGCTTCAGGTGTCGCCCAATGGGGTGGTGCTGCTGGACGCTGACGCCCGCATCGAGTGGTTCAACCAGACGGCTGCCGCTCATTTCAGTTTTGAGGATGGGCGCGACCTGCTGCAACACATCGCCAACCTCGTGCGCGACCCGGTGTTTGCCGGCTACCTGGCCGCGCAGGACTTCCAGCGCGGCATTGTGATGCCGGGCAAAGCGTCCACCGCCACGCGGCCCGTCACGCTGGCGGTGCAACTGCATCCTTATGGGGAAGGGCGCTCCTTGCTGTTGTCGCGTGACATCACCGCTGTCGAGCAGGCGGACGCGATGCGGCGCGACTTCGTGGCCAATGTGTCCCATGAAATCCGCACGCCGCTGACGGTGGTCAGCGGTTTCGTCGAGACACTCCAGTCTTTGCCGCTGGACGAGGCCCAGCGCCAGCGGTATCTGGACATGATTGCCGTGCAGGCGCAGCGGATGCAGACCTTGGTGAACGATCTCTTGACGCTTTCCAAACTGGAGGGCAGCCCCCCTGTAGCTCAGGGTGAGTGGATTTCAGCGCCCCGGATGTTGGCGCAAGTGGCCCTGGAGGCGCGGGCGCTTTCTGCGTCATTGGCACAGGGCAAAACACCGCAGCATCGGGTGGAATTGACACCACCCGAGGGCACGGCCTCAGTGGATTTGGCAGGTTCGTCCGCCGAACTGCAAAGTGCCTTTGTCAATCTGGTAGGCAACGCCGTGCGTTACACCCCGGTCGACGGTTTGATTCAGATCAGTTTGGCGGTGATGCCTGACGGTCGCGCGGAATTTGCCGTGCAAGACAGCGGCCCGGGCATCGACGCTGTACACGTGCCACGCCTGACCGAGCGGTTCTACCGAGTGGATCACAGCCGCTCACGCGATACCGGGGGCACGGGCTTGGGGCTGGCGATTGTCAAACACGTGGCCCAGCGACACAGCGCAGAACTCAAAATCGACACAGCGCCGGGCAAAGGTTCACGCTTCAGCTTGGTATTTCCAGCGAGCCGGGTGCGGATTTTGGCTTTGGAAAACTCTTAAAAAATATTTTATAATTTTTAATTTGATTTTTTCAGTCCTAAGTCACATGAATATTTAATATATTGCTATATAATAAATATTTATATTGATTATTAAATAATCAAAAATATAAATAAAATGCTAAAAATATTAAAAAATTCATGACTTTAACGTCGCCCGCGCACGACATAAGTCAGCAGCGCAATCAATGTCAATGCCGTTGCACCCAAGGCGACAGAGCTGGTGAGCCAAAAAGCTGACGCCGTCTGCCACGGGCTCCATGGCCCCAGGCCCACATAAGCCAAGGCATAACCGCCACCCAGACCGCCGCCCCACAGGAAGACGCCATAAATCACAAATGGCGCCACTGCAACCCTGAAGCAGCGCAAGATGAAAAGGCACAGCGCCTGCAGCCCGTCAAAAAGATGGAACACGGCCACCCACGCCAGCAAGGGCGCTGCCATGGCTGCTACTTCGGGCTGGTTCGAATACGCCAGAGCCAGCGGCTCGCGCGCCAAATACAACAACACCCCTTGCGCTGAAGAGGTGGCCAGCACCATCCAAAATCCCAGGAGAATGGTTTTTTTGGCCTGCGTCACGTCTCCTGCGCCCAGCCAGAAACTCACGCGGGCGCTGACCGCCACGGAAATGGCCAAAGGCATCATATAGAGCACAGCAGCCATGTTGGAGGCGATCTGATGGCTGGCAGACGCGACCGTGCCCAAGCGTGCGATAAACAGCGCCATGAGGGTGAAGGAGGTCACTTCCACCAGCATCGTCAAACCGCCGGGGACGCCAATTTTGGCGAATTCGGCGATCTGCCCCCAGCGCGGCGGCTCCAGCTTGCGCCAGATGGCGTAGGGGCGGTAGATGGCCTGTGTGCGCAGCGTCCACAGAGCCACGGTGAGCAGCGCGTAATTCACCACCACCGACGCCCAGGCGCAGCCCGCGGCACCGTGGGCATCCAGCCCCAGGCCACCCAGGCCGAACCAGATCGACAGCGGAATCTTGGCCAACAAGGAGCCAATTTGCAGCCAGGTCACCATCATTGGATGGCCCAGGCTTTGGTTCAAGGTGCTGTACATCCGAAACAACAGGGCCGGTGGAAGGGTCAGCGTGAGGATGCCCAGATATTGCTCGACCTCGGCGCGCATCGGCGCGGGCACTTCAGTCCAGCGCAGAATCGCACCCGGCGACAACAACACCGCCAAACCCACCGCGCACAAAATCGCAAACAGATACAGCGCCTGGCGGAAACTTCGCCCCACTTCCTCAAAACGTTGGGCGCCCCGGTGTTCGGAGAGCGTGGGCAGCAAGGCCTGCATAACACCCAGCAGCGCCACAAACACGCTGACGTAAACCGCAGCCCCGACGGAGAGCGCGGCGAGCGATGCTGCGGAATAACGGCCAGCCACCACGGTGTCCACCACGCTATAGGCCATCACAGCAAGTTGGCCTACCAACACGCTGGCCGCGTGGCGGGTGATGGTTTTGAGCTCGGTCACGGCTAGGACGGAACTTATTCCTTTTCTAAATCATTCGTGAATTAGGCGTACCGACGACGACAGTGCTAGGGCACGGCTAGGAGGTACAACGACGTTCACGGATGATTTGGAAAAGGAATTATTTGCCGGTTCGACGGTAGAGCAATACGTCGTCGTCTTTGTCAGAAGGGCGGTACGAGACGTATTGCGGCGTCCACTGTTTGAGGTTCAGCACCATCGGCAAGGTGCCCACGGCGTCGCGGTCCACCAGCAGCCAGGGGCAGGCGGCCACGGCGCTGGCATGGCGCAGCTTCATGGTCGTATGGAACTGGAACGCCGCAATCTGCCCACGGTCCAGGCCATGGGTCTCCACACAGGGCCCATCCCCCACCACGCTGCTGATTTGGCGCGCCATCAGGCTGTAAGAGCGGGCGAAATCAAGCAGCGGCAGCCACAGCGTCATCAGTAAAAGCCAACACAAGGCCGCACCGCCTGCGGGCAGCACCAGGCTTTTCCAAATGGCGGCCCGGTGGCGGCCTACCCGCCAGTTCACCAGCCAGGCCCAGGCCAAGGTGGCCAGCACAGCGATCAAAAACGGCGCGATCAGGAAACTGTGCACAAAACCCGGTGCCAGGCGTACCACGTTGGCGGCCGGCTGCGGGGGAATGCCGGTTTGCATGGCGATCCAAACGACCCAAATGGTGAACGCGCAACCGGTAAAAAACAGCAGGGTGAACCAGTCCACCAGCGCCGACACCGTGCGGCCCAGCGTTGGCAGCGCGAACGCTGCCAAGGCGGCCAGGGCAGGCAGGGCCAGCAGCAAGGCACGGTCGCCCGCGCCTGTGAGCAAGGTGTTGCCTAAAGCCACCCCCACAAACAGGAGCGGCAAGGCCAGGTGGCGGCTTGGGTTGCCCAGCAGCAATTGCAGCAACTGGCGCCGCCAGCGGTACAGCGTCCACACCGCCAGTGGCCAGGCCGGCCAGGTGAACCAAAGCAGCAGCCGAGCCATGCCGCGCCAATGGTCAGCACCTGCAGCAGGCCATTCCAGGCGCCAACGCCACAGTCCCAGGTAACTGGCCACCAGGGCCACAGCGGCGGTGAGCGCCGCCACCCCCCACAACACCGTGGCGTGGCGCGCCAGCGACTGCGCCTCGCCGCCATTCATCGCCTCACTTGCCGTGCCCGAGCGCTCGCGGGTGTCAAAAAGTTGGATCAGCACACTGCCGCCACCCAGCAAAGCCGCCAGGGTGGGCCCGCCTGAGAGTGCCAGGCCCACCAGGCCCACTACGGCGGCGATGGCTGGCGCGATGCTGCGCAGGGGCAGCGCCGCAAACGCGTAGAACGACAGGGCCGTGAAACACAGCTGCGCGGCGGCAGGTGTGGTTTCATGTGACAACTGCGCGAGACCGAGGCTGGCAATCAATGCCAGCAGCGCTCCGTCGGCGATGGCGCGGGCGTAATCGGGTGCGTTGGCTTCACCGCCAAAGGCAAAGGGCACGGGCTGCGCCTTCGGGCTGCGCGCCAGGTAATAAGTGCCATACCAGGTAGCGATCAGGGTGAGGCCCAGGAGCAGCCCAAAAGGAATGCGGGCAGCGAAGTCCGGCGGCACCCAGGCGGGGGCCCAGTGCATCGCCCAGGCGCCCAACCAGTAGGGGAGCAGGGCATCAGTGGCCGGCGCAACGCCCAACAACTGCGGGTTGAACCATTCGCCCCTGTTGAACTCGGACGACAGATTGCGGGCCAGCGTCTGCATGTAGCCAAACGCCGTCATGTCTGCGCTTTTCCACGGCTCGCGGCCAACGAAACCGGGCAACACATAGGCCAGGCAAAACAGCCATAAAGCCAGGCGCGGCAAACGCCGTACGGCATTTTGCGCAACGATGGCGGGCGTTGGCTGGTTCATGGGCGAATTGACGGGGTGTATAAAAGCAAAAGGGCAGCCCGGTATACCGGCTGCCCTAAAGGAAGGGAGGGGACGAAAAAGTGCGGCCTCTTGCTGCCTCTATTTGGCAGCGGTTTTTCCGAAACGGTTGCGGAACCGCTCGACGCGGCCACCCATGTTGTCCACCGACTTTTGCGTGCCGGTGTAAAACGGATGCGATTCGCTGGAGGTGTCAAGCTTGATCAACGGCAACTCGCGGCCATCTTCCATCTTGACCATTTCCTTGGCGTTGGCGCAGGAGCGGGTGACGAATTTGAAGTTATTGGACATGTCCAAAAAACAAACGTCACGGTAATTGGGGTGAATGCCTTCTTTCATGATTTTCCTAATCTCTTTCCATGTGTCAATTGCAAGAGCCACTTCAGGCATTGCGCAGACCTTTGCGCAATTAAAAACCTAAAACACTTATTGCAGTAAGCCCATGATTATAAGGAGTTTTTCACCTCTTGGGCAAAGGCTGACTGAGATTGTGACCGGTGGCTGCAAAACTTCAGTCAAAATCCCAACCCATGAATTCTTCCCCCAGCACCCAACTCGCCACATTTGCCGCACAACTGCGTTTCGAGGCCATTCCGGAGCACGTCGTCCGCAAAACTGAAGACCTGCTGGTCGACTGGTTTGGCTCCTGCTTGGCCGGCAAGGGCGCGCGGCCGGTCGAGTCAATCGCCCGATTTGCCACGCTGATGGGGCCGACAGGGCCTGATTCAAGCGTCCGTCCGGGGGCGAATCCGGCGTGCAAAGCCGAGCAATTGGTCAGCCGTACACAAACCAGCGCGTATTTTGCCGCCATGGTCAACGCGGCTGCATCGCATTATGCAGAGCAGGATGACGTGCACAACGGCTCGGTGTTCCACCCCGCAGCGGTGGTGTTTCCGGTGGCCCTGGCCCTGACCCAGTCGCTCGGCCTCAGCGGCAAACGCCTGCTCGCGGCCTCGGTGGCGGGTTATGAAGTGGGCATCCGGGTGGGCGAGTTTTTGGGCCGTTCGCACTACAAGGTGTTTCACACAACAGGCACTGCGGGCACCTTGGCGGCGGCAGCCACAGCGGGCAATCTGCTGGGCCTGAGCGCTGCGCAAATGCAACACGCGCTGGGATCAGCGGGCACGCAATCTGCGGGTTTATGGGAGTTTTTGCGCACCGGCGCCGATTCGAAACAGCTGCATACAGCCCATGCGGCGGCAGCGGGTTTGATGTCCGCGCAACTCGCACTGGACGGTTTTACTGGCGCAGCGCAGATTTTTGAAGGTGCGCAAGGCCTGGCAGCTGGCATGTCGAGCGACGCCGACCCAGCCAAACTGGTAGACGGGCTGCAGGGCGACAAGGTCACACGCTGGGCGACCATCGAGACTTCGTTCAAATACCATGCCTGCTGCCGCCACACCCACCCGGCGTGTGATGCGCTCATCCAGGTGGTGCAAGCGCACAAACTACAGCCGCAGGACATTGCCAGCGTCGTCACCCACGTGCACCAGGGCGCCATCGACGTCCTTGGGCCGGTGGTGAACCCGGTCACGGTGCACCAAAGCAAGTTCTCCATGGGCACCACGCTGGCGCTGGCGGCACGGTTTGGCTATGCCGGTTTGAGCGAGTTTGATGCCCATTTCAACGACGGGCAGACCGTGGCGCTGTGCAACAAAGTCAGCATGCAGCTTGACGCGGAGGTCGATGCCGCCTACCCGCGCCGCTGGATCGGCAAAGTCACCGTCACCACCACCGATGGCCGCACGCTCCAGGGGCGGGTGGACGAACCCAAAGGCGACCCCGGCAACACCTTGACGCGCGACGAGATCACCGCCAAAGCCAAACGGCTGGCTGCGTATTCGGGCGCAGCAAACGAGGCTGAAATGAATCTGGCCATCGAGCGCTTGTGGAGCATCTCCTACATTGCCGAACTCACCCGCCTGTTGGGGCCGCCGCCGCCGGCACAATAGGAACGATGCCTCCATTGGCACGGTAGAGCAAGGGATTTCACCCTTGAGCGCGCGCCAAGATGCGTCAACAATTCATGACCTGAAATTGCTGCGCTGAGGCGTTGTGCCATTAAAAGCCATTCGAGTCTTTCAATTGTTTTATTTCATCCTATTTACGCCATGAAATTGCTTAATTTCCGCCTGAGTTTCGCTGCCGTTTCCACAGCGGCCACCTTATTGGCCGCTCTTGCCCTGCCGCAACAGGCGGCGGCGCAAGCGGCTTTTCCGGGGGACAAACCCATCGCGCTGATGATCCCCTTCGCGGCCGGTGGCCCGACGGACATCCTGGCGCGCATGATGGTGGTCCCGATGGGCAAATCCCTCGGCGGCACGGTGGTGGTGGAAAACGCGGTGGGTGCCGGTGGCACGATTGGCGCGACCAAAGCCGCCCGCGCTGCGCCCAATGGCTACACCGTCTTTTTGCACCACATGGGCATGGCCACAGCGCCCGCGCTGTACAAAAAACTGCAGTTTGACCCGCTCAAAGACTTCGAATACATCGGCCAGGTCGTTGACGTGCCCATGACGCTGTTGGCACGCAAGGATTTTCCGGCCAACAACTTTGGCGAACTGTTGGCGTATGTGAAAGCGAATAAGGACAAAGTGTCCCTGGCCAACGCCGGCCTGGGCGCGGTGTCGCACCTGTGCGGGTTGTTGTTCATGTCCAGCATCGGCACCGACCTGACCACCGTGCCGTTTTCTGGCACCGGCCCCGCCATGAATGCGCTTTTGGGCAGCCAGGTCGATTTGCTGTGTGACCAAACCACCACCACCGTGCCGCTCATCAAAGACAACCGCGTCAAGGTTTTTGGCGTGACCACCTTGGCCCGCCTGCCGGCGTTGCCTAACGTGCCCACGCTGGACGAGCAAGGCCTGAAAGGTTTCGAAGTGAAAGTCTGGCACGGCATGTACATGCCTAAAGGCACGCCCGCGCCGATTCTCGAAAAAATGGGCATTGCCTTGCGTGCTGCCATGCAAGACCCAGCGCTTAAATCTCGTCTCGCTGACCTGAATGCCGAAATTGTCCCCCTGGACAAAATGACGCCAGTGGCCCTTAAAACCTACCTGGAGTCTGAAATTGGCAAATGGGGCCCCGTGATCAAAAAGGCGGGCATTTACGCCGACTAAAAACGCACCAAGGCGGTGCAAGGGGTCGGGGTTTTGAATGCCTTGTGGCCCGCGCTTCAAATGTCGTTTTAGGGCTGAATTTACCCCTACTTGGGTAAAAAATTTTACATATCTTGGCGCGCAAGCCAGAACCGGGTGAAAATCCACAGTTCCGTTGAAAGACCGTCAAGGAGCCGGAAATGTCCGCAGTTTTGAAATCTTCTTTTTTGGCCGCCGCCGTGCTGGCTGCCAGCGCAGCAAGCTTTGCGCAAGACAAATGGGTGATCGGCCAATCCGCACCGCTCACCGGCGGCAATGCCAAATTCGGCATCGACATCCGCGACGGTGCCAAAGCCTATCTCGACTCGGTCAACGCCACTGGCGGCATCCAGGGCCGGCAGATCGAGTTGCTCACGATCGACGACAAAAACGACCGCAAAATCGCCGGCACCAACACCAAGACCCTGCTGGACAACAAAAACCTGGTGGCCCTGTTTGGCTACGCCTCGGCCACGCTGAGCCTGGACGCGCTGCCGCAGGCCGAGGCCAAAGAGGTCGCCTTTTTCGCGCCGTTCTCGGGCGCCAATCCGGTGCGCACCAAGAGCCCGGTGCTGTTTACCGCACGCGCTTCGTATGGCGAAGAGATGGAGAAAATCCTCAACTTCTGGACCAGCCTGGGCTTCAAGCAGGTCACCGTGCTGCACTATGACGACGAAGTGGGCAAGCAAAACCTGGCCGTGGTGAGCGACTATCTGAAAAAAATCAAGCTCGAGCCCAAGGCGTATTCACTCAAGCGCAATGCGGTGATCGGCACGGCCGACGTCGACGGCCTGATCGCCCAGCAACCCGAGGTGATCCTCAACACCGTGCTGTCGGGTGCGCTGGCGGCGGTGCAGAAAGACCTGGTGGGCAGAGGCCGCATGGTGCCGGTTTCAAGCATCTCGTTCATCGGCGCAGACCAGTTTGTCAAGGCGGTGGGCGAGGCGGGGGCGGGCGTCTCGATCTCGCAGGTGGTGCCCAACCCCACGGCGCAGATTCCGGTGGTACGGGAATGCGCCAAGGCGCTGGAGGCTTCAGGCGTCAAGGTGGCGATGAACACCACGCACCTCGAAGCCTGCCTGTCTGCCAAGATTCTGGTCGAGGGCATCCGCCGCGCCAAATCTCCCGTCAGCACCAAGTCAGTGCTGGACTCGCTGGCCAATCTTGGCACCTATGACCTGGGCGGCTTCAAGGTGGCGTATTCACCCGGCAACCACCACGGCAACCAATTTGTGGAGCTGGCGCGCGTCACGCGTGAAGGCAGGCTGCTGACGCGTTAAGCCACGGCCTCTGGCAGGCCGTCTTTGGCAGACAATCAGGGCTCGGATTCGAGCCTTTTTTTGTGCCCATTCTTGTGTCCATTCCCCAGCCGTCAACCTCATTTCGCCATGACCCAAACCAAACAACTGCAACTCGCCGACCGCCTGCAAAATGTTGAAACGTCTGCCATCCGCGAGCTCTTCAAGCTCCTGGGCAAACCCGGCATCATCAGTTTTGCCGGCGGCTTCCCCGACCCGGCCATGTTTGACATTGAGGGCATCCGCGAGGCCACCAGCCAGGTGCTCAACGGCCCCAGCGCTGGTGCCGTGCTGCAATACGGCGCCACTGAAGGCTGGAACCCGCTGCGCGAGGCCCTGAGCACCCACATGGCCAGCAAAGGCATAACAGCCGGGCCGGAAGAAATCATCACCACCACGGGCAGCCAGCAGGCGCTGGACCTGATCGGCAAAACCATGATCAACCCCGGCGACAAGGTCATCATGGAAGGCCCCACCTTTCTGGCCACCATCCAGTGTTTTCGCCTTTATGGCGCCGATGTGGTCAGCGCGCCCATCGACGCCGACGGCGTGAAGGTCGATGTGCTGGAGCAGCTCATCATCGAACACAAGCCGAGGTTCATCTACCTCATCCCCACCTTCGGCAACCCCAGCGGCGCCTTGCTCAGCCTGGCGCGG